>JAPPOR010001014.1 GCA_028817905.1 Myxococcales bacterium | reverse complement strand
CTAGCCCGCATCATTCATGTCTTCGCCGTCGGATCGCACAGGATTCTTGCTTCCCACGGCCTTTCGGCGAGCGATCGAATACTGCCCGTACGTGCAAGGGATCCGAAGGCCCTGTGGAGTCAAAGGACAAGCGAGACGGCGGCGAAGTCATGAAAGTTCCGGGCGTGCTCCCCATTCTAGGATAAGAAATATTGCTCGGGCGATCCCTACCTCCGGAAGCATGGGCGCCCTCCGAGCCAGTTGCCGCCCACGGCCGGATCAACTCCACAGAACATTCGCCTCCTTAGTAAATGCAGGGAGTATTCCCGTCGGTCGTCGAAAGCCGTGTGAAGCCAGACCCCTGCGCCATCCGACGCGGAGTTGGCGAATAATCCGGGCTGGCGGTCGCAGTTTCCGCTTTCCCAAGCTCGGGGGCTTTGGTATGGCCCCTAACCTGTCCCGGCCGATGCTCGTGGGTACACCGCGGCCGGATGGTAGCGGTCGGTCGGATCCGCCCCCATATCCAGGACGGACCGGAGTAGAATGCGGCCGCCGTCGACAACCCGGCGGCCAACCAGCACAGCAGCCATGACACTTCACGTAATCACGAAGGGCTTGGACCTGCCGATCTCGGGCGAGCCGTCGCAGGAAATCGACTCGGAAGCACCCAAGGTCACGCAGGTAGCGGTCGTAGCGGACGACTTCCCCGGCATGAAGCCCCGCATGCTCGTTAGGGAAGGCGATACGATCAAACGTGGCCAGGCGGTCTTCGAGGACCGCAAGACGCCCGGGGTACTCCACACCTCGCCGGGAGCCGGCAAGGTCGTGGGTGTCCATCGCGGGGCCAAGCGCGCACTGCAGAGCGTTGTGATCCACCTCAGCGAAGGTGAGCGCTCCGGAACGCCCCCCCCGGATGAACTGCTGCCCTTCGATGCCTATACGGGCAAGGCGGCCGCAGAGCTGACCCGCGACGAGGTTGTCGCGCTGCTCGTCGAGTCAGGCACATGGACGGCGCTGCGCAAGCGCCCGTTCAGCAAGGTTCCGGAGCCGACATCGACACCGGATGCCCTGTTCATCAACGCGATGGACACCAATCCGCTTGCACCCACACCCGAGCCGCTGATCGAAGCACGTAGGGCGGATTTCGACGCCGGCCTGTCAGCGCTCACGAAGCTGTGCCCGGGCAAGACCTACCTGTGCGTTGCCGCCGGGTCAAAGCTGAGCGGCGGCACGCCGGCTGGCGTGGACATTCAGCAGTTCAAGGGGCCCCACCCAGCTGGAACCACCGGCGTTCACATGCACCTGGTTGCCCCAGTCAGCCGCAAGCGAACATGCTGGAGTATCGGCTATCAGGACGTGATCGCGTTCGGCAAGCTACTGACAACCGGACAACTGGACGTGGAACGTGTGATCTCCGTAGCCGGCCCACCGGTTGCTCGGCCGCGACTCGTCCGGACCCGGATGGGCGCCAACATGGACGAGCTGGTGCCACGGGAAAGCCTCAAGCCAGGGGCCGAAGGACACTCGCTTGGCGAGGGCGACTACCGATTGATCTCCGGCTCCGTGCTGAGCGGAAAGCGAGCCAGCAGTGCCCCCGTCAGTTTCGTGGGCCGCTATCACAATCAAGTCAGCGTCCTGCGTGAAGGACGCGAGCGCGAGTTTCTCGGTTGGCTCGCACCGGGGACTGACAAGTTCTCGGTTATCCCGACGTTCATCTCGAAATGGCTGGGCAGCGGCAAGAAGTTCGCCTTCACGACGACCACCAACGGCTCGCCTCGGGCGATGGTGCCAATCGGCATGTATGAAGACGTGGTTCCGCTGGACATTCTGCCCACGTTCTTGCTGCGGTCCCTGATCGTCGGCGACGTCGAGACAGCCGAAAGGCTGGGCGTACTGGAACTCGATGAAGAGGACCTGGCACTGTGCACGTTCGTATGCCCGGGCAAGACGAACTACGGCCCCATCCTGCGCGCCAACCTGGACGACATTGAGAGGAACGGCTGATGAAAAAGCTGCGCGAGATCCTCGACAAGCAGGCGCCGCTGTTCGAAAAGGGCGGCAAGTTTGAGAAGTTTCATGCGATCTATGAATTGCACGACACGGGACTGTTCACGCCCGGCGAAGTGACGAAGACCGCCGCGCACGTGCGCGATGGCCTGGACCTCAAGCGCATGATGATCACAGTCGCGGTCGGCCTGGTGCCCTGCATCTTGATGGCGCTGTACAACACCGGCTACCAGATCCACCACGCGATCGCGGAGGGCGCCAAGCCGCTGGACGTCTGGCAGACCAGCGTCTACGGGCTATTCGGATTCGGCTACGATCCCGACAGCGTGCTGGCCTGCGGGGTCCACGGGCTGCTGTACTGGTTGCCGGTGTTTGTCGCGACCATGCTAACGGGATTCGTCGTCGAGGTGACTACCGCAGTCTTGCGAAAGCACGAGGTAAATGAGGGGTTCCTGGTCACCGGGTTCCTCATCCCCCTCACTCTGCCAGCGACCATTCCCCTATGGCAGGTGGTGCTTGGCACCGCGTTCGGGATTGTCTTCGCCAAGGAGGTCTTTGGCGGCACGGGCATGAACTTCCTGAATCCGGCCCTGACCGCACGGGCCTTTCTGTTCTTCGCCTATCCGGGCCAAATCAGTGGCGACCAGGTCTGGGTCGCAGCCGACTTTGCGGGCATCGACAGCTACAGCGGCGCAACCTGGCTCGCCCAGGCCGCGGTCGATGGCGGCGCGCTATCGCAAGTGTCATGGTTCGACGCGTTCATCGGGCGCGTCCCCGGCTCCATGGGAGAGACTTCCACCGCCGCGTGCATCTTGGGCGCGCTGCTGCTGATCGCGACCCGCATTGGATCCTGGCGCACCATGCTGGGCATCATCATGGGTACCTTCACCATGGCCACGCTCCTCAACATGGTGGGCTCCGAAACGAACCCAATGCTGGCTCTGTCGTTCAAGTGGCACGTGGTGCTAGGCGGATGGGCCTTCGGCACCGTATTCATGGCCACGGACCCGGTCTCCTCCGCGTTCACCAACGTCGGCAAGCTGTACTACGGCTTCTTCATCGGCATCCTGGTCGTCCTCGTACGGGCGGTCAACCCTGCCTATCCGGAGGGCATGATGCTCGCGATCCTCTTCATGAACATGTTCGCACCGCTGATCGATCACTACGTAGTGCGCGCGAACATCAAGCGCAGGGAAGCACGCTATGCATAGTACCGGCTTTACGGTGATGTTCGCGGCCGCCGTGTGTGGCGTGTGCTCGGTCTTCGTCGCTGGATCCGCCGTGTCGCTGAAAGAGCGCCAGGAGACCAACAAGGTGCTCGATCGCCAGGGGAAGGTTCTCGACGTAGCGGGCCTCGTAGGCGAGGGTGAAGACTTGAGCGCCCAAGAGATCTCGGCGCGCTACGAGAAGAACATCAAGCCAGAGCTCATTACGCTCAAAACAGGCGAGCCGGCGGAGGGCGACGCTGCGACCTTCGACCAGAAGCGAGCAGCCTCCGATCCCGCCACCAGCGAGGCGGCCCCCGCCAACTCGGCAAAGGTCATGCGCTTGCCCAACGAGGCGCTCGTCTTCAAGATCGAGCAGGAGGGCAAGCTGAAGGGCCTGATCGTTCCCATCGAGGGCAAGGGGCTGTGGTCGACATTGTACGGCTACCTGGCACTGCAAGCAGACGCGCGAACAATCAAAGGCATTACCTTCTACCAGCACGGGGAAACGCCCGGCCTGGGGGGCGAAGTCGACAACCCTCGTTGGAAGGCACTCTGGAAGGACCGGCTTGCGTTCAACGAGGGTTGGGAACCCCAGATCTCGGTCAAGAAGGGCACGGCGGGATCAGCTGAAGAGGATCCCTATCAGGTGGACGGCCTCTCAGGCGCCACGATTACAAGCCGCGGCGTGACCCACCTGGTTCAGTTCTGGCTGGGTGAGCACGGCTACGGCCCGTACCTGGAAAAGTACCGAAAAGCCAACGGTATTCAGTAGAGAAGAGGCATCATGAGCTCACAATCCCGCGAAGCCTTGGTTGATCCGCTCTTCAACAACAACCCGATCGCGTTGCAGGTCCTGGGGATTTGTTCCGCGCTGGCCGTCACGACGAAGCTGGAAACGGCCGTGGTGATGACAGCCGCCGTGATTGCAGTGCTGCTGGGATCGAACGTGGCGGTCAGCATCATCCGCAACATGATCCCACCGAGCATTCGCATTATTGTCCAGCTGACGATCATCGCGTCGCTGGTCATCATCACCGACCAGGTGCTCAAGGCGTTTGTCTACGATATCAGCAAACAGCTTTCCGTATTCGTGGGTCTGATCATCACGAACTGCATCGTGATGGGACGAGCTGAAGCCTACGCCATGCAGAACCCACCCGGTCTCAGCGCCATCGATGGGCTCGGCAATGGGCTCGGCTACGGCGTCGTGCTGCTTTCGGTTGGTTTCGTCCGCGAGCTATTTGGGTCGGGCAAGCTGTTTGGCGTAACGATTCTGCAGCCGGTCACCGAAGGCGGGTGGTACGTGCCCAACGGGCTCATGTTGCTGGCGCCGGCAGCATTCTTTCTCATCGGCATCTTTATTTGGGCGGTGCGCGCCTGGAAACCCGAACAAATCGAGGAGGACTTCCGTGTTGGAGCACTACTTGAGCTTAGCCACGAAGGCGATCTTCGTTGAAAACATGGCGCTGGCCTTCTTCTTGGGGATGTGCTCCTTTCTAGCCGTCTCCAAGAAGGTGGACACCGCGATCGGTCTGGGTGGCGCGGTCATCTTTGTCCTTGGCGTCACGTGTCCGCTGAACCAGGCCCTCAACGATGCGCTGCTCAAAGAAGGAGCGCTGTCCTGGGCCGGCTTTCCGGAGGTGAACCTCGGTTTTCTCAGCTTTCTCACTCTGATCGGCACGATCGCCGCGATGGTGCAGATCGTCGAGATGGCACTCGACCGGTACGCCCCCGGGCTCTACAACGCCCTAGGCGTGTTCCTACCACTGATCGCGGTCAACTGCGCGATTCTGGGGGCGAGCCTGTTCATGGTCGAGCGCGACTATAGCTTCGGCGAGGCCACGGTCTTCGGGGTGGGTTCGGGAATCGGCTGGGCGCTGGCGATCGTGGCATTGGCCGCGATCCGCGAAAAGATGCGCTACAGCAACGTGCCCGGTCCCCTGCGCGGCTTGGGCATAACGTTCATCGTCGTGGGCCTGATGTCCATCGGGTTCATGGTCTTCTCGGGAATTCAGCTCTAGGGCAGCTGGGAGGCATACGACATGACCACGGTTTTGTTCGGCGTCCTATTCTTCACGCTGGTAATCGTTGCCCTGGTCGCGGTGCTGCTGGTCGCGAAGGCCAAACTCGTGCCAAGCGGCGACGTCGCGATCGTCATCAACGATGACCCTGACCACAGTTTGAAAACCCAGAGCGGCGGGACCCTGCTGGGCACCCTGTCTGCGAACCGCATCTTCATCCCGTCTGCCTGTGGCGGCAAGGGCAGCTGTGGTGTGTGCAAGGTCAACGTTGTCGAAGGGGGCGGCGCCCTGTTGCCCACCGAGGAGGGTCACGTGAGCCGCGGAGAAGCGCGCGAAGGGTGCCGTCTGTCCTGTCAGGTCAAGGTCAAGCAGGACATGAAGATCGAGATCCCCGCGGAGGTCTTCAGCGTCAAGCAGTGGCAGTGCACCGTCCGATCCAACGACAACGTAGCCACCTTCATCAAGGAGCTCGTGCTTGAACTCCCCGAGGGGGAAGCGGTGCCCTTCCGGGCGGGCGGCTACATTCAGATCGAGTGCCCTCCCCATACCGTCCACTACAAGGACTACGACATCGGCGAGGAGTACCGGGACGACTGGGACAAGTTCAACGTCTGGCAGTACACCTCCAAGGTGGACGAGCAGGTCACGCGAGCGTACTCGATGGCGAACTATCCCGAAGAGGAAGGCATCATCATGCTCAACGTGCGCATCGCGTCGCCGCCGCCCCGACAGCCCGACGTTCCGCCGGGCAAGATGTCCAGCTACATCTTCGGCCTAAAAAAGGGCGACAAGGTCACGATTTCCGGTCCGTTCGGCGAGTTCTTCGCCAAGGACACGGACAACGAGATGGTGTTCATCGGAGGCGGCGCAGGGATGGCGCCCATGCGGTCGCATATCTTCGATCAGTTCCGACGCCTACACACCAAGCGCAAGGTCACCTACTGGTACGGGGCGCGAAGCCTACGCGAAGCCTTCTATATGGAGGACTTCGATGCGATCCAGTCTGAAAACGACAACTTCAAGTGGCACCTCGCCCTGTCGGACCCACTGCCCGAAGACAACTGGACCGGGCTTACAGGCTTCATCCATCAAGTGTTGTACGACAACTACCTCAAGGAGCACGAAGCACCTGAGGACTGCGAGTACTACATCTGCGGTCCCCCGATGATGCTCGACGCCTGTCGCAAGATGCTGGAAGATCTGGGAGTCGAGCCGGAAAACGTCTTGTACGACGACTTTGGCTGACGGCGTTCCCTTGACGGGCCAAACCGACTCCCGATGGCGCGCCACCATTGCATCGGGGATCGGTTTGCTCTTGCTCGTAGGGCTGTCAGCCGTCCGCCTACTTGAGCCCGTTGAAACGCCCTCGGCGGCGGTGTTCACCGGTGCCACCATGGGCACCACCTACAGCGTCAAGCTCGCCGACAAGCCCGCCAAAGAACGTTCCCGGGCAATCACGAAGGCAATCGCGGAGGCGCTTGAACGAACCGACCGAACCGCGTCTACCTATCGCGACGATTCGGAGCTCGCGCGTTTCAACCGCCACGCCGACAGCGGGGCACCGTTCGAACCCACACCCGCGCTGCGCACGATGTTCGAAATCGCCCTCGACATCGGACAGCGGAGCGGCGGCGCGCTGGATGTCACGGTAGGCCCGCTGGTCAACGCGTGGGGCTTTGGGCCGGAAGCCCGAAAGGTCCCCGACGCGGAAATGCTTGCAGCCCTGCAGCAGCGGGTCGGCCTCCACCACTTGCGGATGGACCAAGCGGGACTGCACAAGTCGCTGGCTGACCTCACTTGCGATCTGTCTGCCATCGCCAAGGGCTACGCCGTCGACCAGGTGGTCAGCACCCTGGAAAGACTTGGACAAACGAACTTCCTCGTGGAAATCGGGGGCGAGCTCAGGGGGCGTGGACGGCGTCCCGACGGTCAGCCGTGGCACGTAGGCATCGAGAAGCCCCTGCGCGAGCTGCCCGGCGAAGCCCCCCGGCACCGGGTCGAGCGGGTGGTACGCCTCTCAAACCTGGCCATGGCGACATCGGGCGACTATCGCAATTACCTCGATTCGCCTGACGGCCCCAGGCCTCACCTGATCGACCCCCGCACCGGGCGACCGATCGAGCATGCCCTGGCCTCGGTGACGGTTCTTCACCACAGTACAGCCCGAGCGGATGGGTGGGCGACCGCTCTAGGAATTCTCGGACCTTCGGAGGGTCCCACCGTGGCCCGCCGGGAAGGTCTGGCAGCGTTTTTTATCGTGCGGACCGGGGCACAAACGTTTAGATCTATCACAACGCCCGCATTCGACCGCCTCGCAGGCGCCATGGAACCATGACGACATTTCTAGCGACCTTCGCCCTACTGGCGATCCTGATGGCAATCATGGCCGTGGGTGTGGTGTTCGGCGACCGGCGCCTCCGCGGCTCTTGCGGCGGCGTTCCGGGGAAGGAATGCAGCTGCAGCATGACGGAACGGCGTGCGTGCGAGCGCAAGAGCGCTGGGGAGGGCATCGTTGCGAAAGATGACCACCGGCATCTAGATGTGGTCGATGATGAGGTCAGGTAAGCTGCCTACGGGACAGTGCACCCGACTGAACCGACGGGCAGGGACGATTTGACGCGCAACCGGAAACCGGCGCCTTGGGCGGTGACAGCAGATCGATGACAGACGAGCGGCAGAGCGGGCTCGGTGCGCCGCTCGCGACCGTCCAGGTCAAGACGCCGATCTCGATTGTCGTGCCCACGTACCGCGAGCGGGAAAACCTGCCCGAGCTGGTCGCTCGCCTCACGGCGCTCAAGCGCACGGCCGCCCCCGACATGGAAGTCCTCATCATGGATGACGACAGCCAAGATGGCAGCGCCGAATGGGTACAGAACGAGGCACCGCCGTGGGTCCGCCTGGTCACGCGAACCTCACAACGCGGCCTGGGGCCGGCGGTCGTCGATGGCCTGGAGCTCGCCCAACATCCGGTCGTGGTCGTGATGGACGCCGATCTGTCCCACCCACCTGAGAAGATTCCTCACCTGCTGCTAGCATTGGAAGCCGGTCAGGACTTCGCGCTGGGTTCGCGCTACGTCCGGGGTGGTAGTACCGACGACGACTGGGGCATCTTCCGCTGGCTCAACAGCCGGATCGCCACGGCCCTTGCCTGGCCACTTACCCAGGCCCGCGATCCCATGTCGGGGTTCTTCGCGCTCCGTAAGGCCGACCTGCGGGGCGCCCACAACCTCAACCCGATCGGCTACAAGATCGGCCTCGAGCTGATCGTCAAGTGCGGACTCGACAATGTTGGCGAGGTGCCCATCCATTTTGCGGATCGGCGCCTGGGCCAGAGCAAACTGACCCTCGCCGAGCAGCTCAAGTACCTGGTGCACCTCAAAAGACTGTATATGTTCAAGTACGCGGGGCTCACCCGCTTCGTCCAATTCGGGTTGATCGGCGCGAGCGGTGTCGTGGTCAACCTCGCTGTCCTGACCGCATGCCTAGCCGTAGGGTTTCCTGACACGCCCGCCCTCGCCGCAGGCATCGTCGTGAGTGTCATCACGAACTTCCTACTGAATCGGCGCTTCACCTTCAGCTACGCACGCGGCGGCGATATGGGCAAGCAGTTCGTGGGCTTCGCCCTCGCATCAGCCATCGGAGGTGCAATCCAGCTGGCCGTGTCCGCCGGGGTCTTGCGAAGCCAGCCAACCATGCCTCCACAAGTCGCAGCTTTGTTCGGGGTAGCAGCGGGATTCCTATTCAACTTCGCCGCCAATCGGTTCGTGGTGTTCAAGGAACGCCACCCGGCCCGTCGCAGGCGCTAGGTCGATGGTCATCCGTCGGGGGCAGGTGGGCGACCACCCGGCCTCCGCGCACGCTCAGGATCGCGTGCCCCTCGACGCCAGAGGGCCTTCGCCGGGGGCGAATTCGCCGCGCCGGGGCATGACGCCTGTGTTGGCTCGGTCGTCACGCCATGGCACGCCGATTGCTTTAGCTACCAATAGGTGCTGTTCATCGGGAGCCGCAGCACATCCGAACGCAGGCGGGAGCACGGCGATCCGCGTTCGGCCAGTCGGGGGACCTGTAGTCCGCGTGATCGCCAATATCCGCCGCGCGTGACCAACAGGTTTGGCCAGGGGGGCCCGCCCCCTCTGCAGTCGAAAGTCTCCCCGGCGGGAGCCTGTGCAGTGCGGGCGGGCAAAGAGAAAAGCGGCGACCAGCGTCGGCCCTGTCGAGGCCTCCCGCATGATCGCCGCCTATCTCGCACCGCGTACTTAGACGGGGGGCTTCTTAGAAGCCAAGCCCGCCTGCCCGACCACCGAGGCCCTGGCGACAAGCGGTGCCCACGAACTCGCCGTCCACGATGCACATCTCGCCGCGGTAGGTCTCGTTCGTGAAGCGCAGAGTGTTGTCTTGCATGTTGTGGACGTCGCACTCCCACTGGAGTCGGTCGCCCGCCTGGAAGTCCAGGATGCCGGTCCAGCCACCCTCAACTCGCGCGTCTGGATCTGCCGCGGGATTGGTGTCCGCACTTGTGAACTCGAGGAGCATCGGCTCCTCCCAGTCCCACCCGTAGTAGATCAGCTCACGGTCACTGCCGCGAATGCGCCAGGCCTTGAAGCTGATGTTGCTCGCGTGACGGTGGCCGTATAGCCAGAGCAGACGACCCGGCTCAGGGGTCGTGCAGCTGTACGGACCAAGGGTCGTTCTCTGGCCCGGAGCGATGGAGAACGTCGGGTCACCCATCCCGAACAGCTGCTGCGTCTCCTCCTTCACCTCGTCTTCCGGCACATACCAGAAGTTGAGCCAGACCTCTCGCAGCAGGGGCTCGTCCGTGAAGTTGTTCGCGTGCAGGTTGACCGTGACCGTGGCGCCGGCCTCGATGGGGACGCCCACACCCTCGTTTTCCGGAGCAGGCTTGCCCGATTTGGGCACGTCCTCGGCCAGGTGATTGCTTGTCCCGATACGATGACCAAGCCCAAAGCCGCTTCCGGCGCCACCACTGGCGGTGATGATGTTGTGGTGCGCGCTAGGACGCTGGCGGTACTGACGGAAGTAGAAGTGTCGATCCGTGTTGGTGTTGATCCGAACCGTGTAGTTCGTCGTGTTCTCGGTACCCGGGTTGATCACGTATCGGGGACCGGGGTTGTCGTAGTTGTCCGGGCCGACGTGGATCTGGAAACCCTTGTCGGGCGGCGGGGGCAGAATGCAGTACTCGTCACCAGGATACTTGGTGTCGAGCCCACACTCATCCATGGCGAGCTCATGATGGGGCTCTGCCTCCCCGCCCTCCTCCGGAAGCGCCTCGACGGGCTCTTGCGGTTCACCCGCCGGTCCACCTGCGGTCGGCTCGACTGGTTCCGGTGCCGTCTCCGCCAGCTCCGGCGCCATCGCGCCCGCAGCGGGCTCTGGGTTCTGCGCCATGGGCGCGGCCGCAGGGGCATTGGCTTCCGCCGCGGGCCCTACCGGAGCAGCTTGCGCGCTCTCCGAGTTGGATGGCGCCGTATTGGCCATATTGTTGCCAGCGCCCTCGATGGGCACAGGCTGTTGCACTGCAGGCTCCGACCCCGAGGAGTCACAGCCCCAAGCAGCCGCCGAAAGCGCGGCTGCCGTCACCACGCTGCCGATCCTGTTCTTACAAAGCATCTTTTCTTCCTCCCACGAGCGCTACCCAGCGGCTCAACCCACACTTTCCGCATTAGATACGTCGTCCCGGGGGCGTTGCAAGGCCTAGCACGCCGAGTTCCGACACGAGGTGTCGCCTGTTGCACACGTAGCCTCGCTGGTTGTCATAGCGCGCCATACAGCGCGTCAGCATGACCCCGGCTGTTAATGCGCTCCACGGCATTGTTCAGTGTCAATTCTGCAGGTGAGGCAGCGCAGGTGATCGACTGCCTCCGTGATCCCGCCTCTGCCGGCGCCCACAGACACCGACTGGTTGTGGCTTTCGCGGTGATAGCTGAGAATTTGGAGCATGAAAACATCCGTTCTTACCATCATCATGCTGTCGACCCTGCTGATCGCACCCAGCATCACGTTCGCCCAGGATCAAACGTCAGACGGGGACACATCCGGCCAGCTCGGCGACGACGGGTTCGCCCGCCGCTTCCGATGGGGCATCACCGGTGGCGGCGGACCAATGGTCGGAGGCTACAGCGGTTTCGGCGTGGGCCTCGAAGCGCGCTTTGGCATGCAGTTCACGCCGCTCTTGGGTGTATACGCCCAGCCGACTCTGCTCGCCGGAGCCGGCGCCCGCGCGGACATCGACAGCGCGGAGGCGACGGGCGTCGCGCTCTACGGATTGGGTGTACTGGCCGAGGCCGACCTGATGGACCTGTTCTTCGTCGGTGCGGGGCCGGAGCTGCTCGGAGGCGGCTTCGCTTCGGCGCAGGTCAGCGCCAGCGAGAGCGGAGCCAACGGCAACCTCGAAGCGGCGACGGGGCCGTTCTTCGGTGTGGCGACGCGCGCCGGACTCGTACTGGGTTCATCGAGCCCCACCCATCGGGGAGGCTTTTCGCTCGGCATCGACTGGCACTTCCTGTTCGTGAGCGACGACGTACTGATGATGCCGATGGTATTCCTCGGCTACGACAGCTTCTAGCTAGCTTAGCTAGCTAG
>JAPPOR010001024.1:8428-11817 GCA_028817905.1 Myxococcales bacterium | reverse complement strand
GCTAGCCCCCTCGACGCAGCAGCCAGGCGAGCTCCACCTCAATCGCCGTCGCGACCTCCACCCGCAATCGCCGGGCGGCGCTCTCGGGATCGTGCCCCTCAAAGTGGTCGAGCGTGATCGGGCTCCCGAGCTTGAACGCCGGGCACGGGCGGCGGCGCGGCACGACCAGCGGCGGCAACAGGTCGTGGCGTATGCCCAGGCGGTCGACCAGGCGTTTGATGGAACCGCGCAGATACTGTTCGCGACCAAGCAGCACGCGCACAGCATCATCCACACCGACCGCAGCTACCGGGACCACGGGACAGCGGTGGCGGAGCGCGATTTGTGCGAAACCCAGGCGATCCCACCACTCCAGCTTGAAGGGGTGGCCGCTCCCCTTGGTGGCCTCACGCGAACCGCCGGGGTACACGAGAATGCACTCGCCGCGCGCGAGCAGGGCAGACGCGGTGGCCGGGTCGGCATGCACGACCCCCAACGACGTGAGTACCTCGGCAAGGGGCCCCAGTGCGAACATGAAGTCATCTACTAACGGACGCACCAACAGGCCGCGTCGCCACAGCTCGGCCACCAGGAACGGTGTATCCAGCGCAAGCAGCTGGTGGTTACCGACAAACATGAGCGGCCTGGCCCCTGGCAGCGCTTCGAACCCATAGTACTTGGGCCGCAGCGCCCGGATCAGCGGGCTGAGAACAGACAGCGCGCGCGCGCACTGGCGGGTGCTGGGTGGCGGTCCGGGCGGGCGGACGCCGGATTGGACGTGGGTGCGCTCGATCGTTTGCACGCTGGCATGCTTGGCCGCAGGTTTGTAGCGATGTTTCGGTTCTTGCCCTCTGGCTCCGTCGTCCGCGGACCCTAACACGTGCACACAGGTGATCTCTCGGGCAGGGGCAGCATCCTATTCCGAGCCCCGCTCGCCGCAGCGTTCCTCCCGGTCGGAGGCGCTCGTCATGGTCCATGGACGGGCTCGAAACGGCCCGACACCGGGTCGTTGCCACCCTTGTCACGCGCGGCTGCGACCAACACCTTGAGCAGAGCGGGCAGATGCTGTTCGCGCTTGACAGCATCGAACAGGGAGCGAAAGGCTGGTTCGATTCGGCAGGAAAGGCTTAGCCAGTTCTTGAGGCGCCCGAGGGTCCGGTGATCGGTCGTGCCCGCCGCGATCAGGCGGTCAGCGAAGTCCAGGAGCAGGGCAATGTAGGCGGCGCGGCCGTCGGGAGGATGACCGCGCAACTGACGGAACAACCATGGTCTGGCCATCGCAGGACGCCCGATCATGTAGGCCTCGCAGCCACTGATGGCGCGGCAACGGTCCACCTGCCGGGGAGTAGACAGGTCGCCGTTCGCGACAACCGGTATCGCAACAACAGCACGCGCGCGACCGATCGGGCCAAAATCTGCTGGAGGTCCGTACATATCCATGCGCGTGCGTCCATGAATGGTCAGCCAACTCGCACCCCCAGCCTCGGCTGCAAGGGCGATCTCCTCCATCCGCTCGCTGCTCGCCCACCCGGTCCTGAGCTTGACACTCACCGGTCGCTCGGCCGGCACGAGGTCGCGAACCGCCTGCACGATGGCCCGCAGGCGCCCTGGAAACTTGAGCAAGGTCGCACCCCCGTCGTGACGGTTGACGGTCTTCGCGGGACAACCGAAGTTCAGATCGATACCCGGCGCACCGAGCGCCGCCGCGCGCCGCGCGGACTCGGCCATCGGAGCAGGGTCGCCGCCTAGCAGTTGCACGGTCACCGGCACGCCCGCGGATGTCCTGCCCCCCTGGCGCAGCTCCGGACAGTGGCGAAGCAGCACCTTCTCCGGTACCGGTTCTCGGGTCACGCGCACGAACTCGGAGGTACACAAGCTGATGCCACTGTCACCGCCCGCGTAGTCGGTTAGTAAGGCGCGGGTGATCGCGTCGGTGACGCCGTCCATGGGTGCAAGCGAAAGAAACGGCGCCCCGGAACGGGGCATGTCGAGGGGCAGCGCGGCTGCGGATTTCGCCAGGGGCACGATGAGTCACTGTGCAAGGTCGACGATCCGCGTCACGGTGCCCCCCTTGGGCACGTCGACCACCAGCTTCTTGGACAATTGGAACGCATCGTTTCTCAGCTCGACTTGGTGTGTGCCGGGCGTGACGGGAATCCTCATCTGGGGCGTGTTGCCAATCCGCTTGCCATCGACGAAGACGACGCTCCATGGACGACTGTTGATTCGCAACGACGCCCCGCCTCCCGGAAGCACAACGGCCGGACGCCCCTTTGCCAAAGCGTTGCCGCTCGACGCCTTCGCACCGGAAGCGCCGGACCCCAGTCCACCCTTGGGTCCCTTGGGTGCGGCGGCCGCCACAGGGCGCGGGCCACGGCCCGGGTCTGCAATAGGGGTTGGAATTCTGGGTTTGGCCGACTGCGAGCCGGTAGCCTTGGGAGCTGGCTTGGCCGCAACAGCCGCCGGGCGGGCCGCCCCTGGGCTCGCAGCAGCCGGGGGCTCCCCCGCAGCCACCGGTACCTCCGCAACGGGGTCAGGTGGGGGCCCTGAAGGCGGTCCCTCAGCGGCGGACGTCTCCGGTGGGTCGGGCTGCAACGCCACCGCGGGGAGCTCCAGAACCTGGCCCTCGTCGAGCGAGATGGTAGCAGCCCAGGGCCGATGGCCCTCCTTGCTGACCTCGATCCGATGCTTCTTGTTCGGCGTCAGATCAGTGATCACAAACGGGCTGGCAATGCCCGAAACCGGCGTACCATCGACGGTCACGGCCGCATCACGGGGCTCGGTGCGCAGGTGCACCACGCTAGGCGTCGGGTCGCTGACGGCCATCACGATCACCACAATCGCTCCCACAAGCAGCGCTCCGCCACCAGCGAGCAGTGACAACGGTGGCTTGCGATCCGCGGCAGCAACCGCCGCGTATGGGGGCTGCTGCGAAACCACAGCCTCCGATGTGGCCGGTTGGCCGGAGGAATGCAGGCCGAGCACCCGGGGTTGGGGCGGTACCGTCGCAGGGGGCGGTGCGAACTCCTTCGGGGCCAGGGACCCTGGCTCCGCACCGCTTGGTGTGTACTGGCGCGTGGGTGCTTGATCGTCGTCCGCCCAATCCATCTCGATCGCTGGGGCCACGGCACTGGGAGGAACATAGGCTTCGTCCGGGCGATCCTCCGGACCAAAATCCGGACCCAAAGCGGGTGGCAACACCTGCGCGCCACCAGCTTCGAGGGACCCTTCGTCCTGAGTCACCAAGGCCGGCGATGCGTCCGCCACGGTGGGCTCGATCGACTCGTCGAACGCGCCCGCAGCGGACGAAGCTGCTGCCCCAGCCGAGGCCTCTTCGAGCATGGCCTCGTCCAGAGAAGCCTCCTCCAGAGAAGCCTCGTCCAGAGAAGCCTCCTCCAGAGAAGCCTCCT
>JAPPOR010001024.1:0-8384 GCA_028817905.1 Myxococcales bacterium | reverse complement strand
TCCAGAGAAGCCTCCTGCGAAGCCCCAGAAGCTGTCTCGGACCCGCGTCCCCCACGCGCAGCAGCATCAGGTGAGGTCGCCTGGGACACGCCCTCATGTGGCGATCCGCCCGCGGGTTCCGGGGGCAAAGCCCCTTCAAGGGCAGCCACGTCGGGCGGGGCATCCTCGGGCGGGGCATCCTGGGACACGGCCTCCTCAAACGCTGCTTCGAACGCCTCGTCGAGCGAAGCTGCCTCAAACAACGCTTCGTCGGACGAGGAGGGCGAGCCGTGGGCACGCACACCGTGCCCAACCGACTCAGCCAACAGGTCGGGCTCGTCCACCGGCTGGCAGTCGGGCCCCTGCGCGGCCGAATGATCGCGAGCGAAGCCAGGCGTGGCCCCCGCAACGTCGTCATGTGAGTCGCGCCTCACACTCTCGTCGCTATAGTCGCCCCCGTCGAGGTCCCCATCGGGGGCCTCTCCAGGGAGCACGCCCGCACCAGGCTTGGCATCGCCCGTGCCAAGCCCGTCGGCTCGAGCCTCCAGCTGCGCATCGGGCGAGCTGGCCTGCTCAGCACCCAAGTCGGTGGCGCTCGCCGCCTCAACGTCCCCAAGCTCACTCGACTCCACATCGACGAACTCCGCATCAACCACTTCCTGATCCAGCGGTTCAAACGTCTCGGGCTCGTCGTCCAGTGTCCGAAAATCACTGGCGGCAGACTCAGGCGGGTCACCCGCACCGCCCGCCAGGTCTCCCAATGGTTGCGCCTCGGCATCCGTTTCCCCAGAGGCGCCGCCAGGTGTCGGCGCCCCATCAGGTGTCAGCCCGCCCAACCCAGCTGTGGCGCCGCCCCCCACGATCGGCGCCGGCAGTTCACCCGAAGTGGACGGCGGAGGCGGCAGCGGCGCATGTGCGCGCGCAGCTCCCGGCGGAGGAGGGGGCGGGGGACGCACAGGAGACGGGGCCTGCGCGTCTTCAAGTACGGCAAGCCCGTCGTCCGGGAGCACGTCGAATTCGCTGACAACGCTTACGGGCTCCAGATCATCGAAGCCCGACAGGCCCGTACTGAGGTCGACTTCCTCACCCTCCTCAGCGTCCACGCCACCGGCGATCTCCTTGGCGAACAACTCGCCCAGAAACGCCACCAATTCCTGCTCCCCGTCATCCGCGACAAGCGAGTGCATGAAGCCGTCCAGCGCGTCTGCGAACGCCTGGGCACTCTCGAAACGCTCCTCGGGCGCGCGCGCGAGCGCCTTGTCGACGATCTCCACCAACGCTTCGGGCACGTCCGGGCGCTCGCCTCGCAGGTCAGGAATCTGGGCTGCGCGCACCCGCTGAAGGGTCGAAAAGTCGGATGAGCCGGCAAATAGCCGCTCACCGGTGATCATCTCGTAGAGGCAGATGCCCAGGCTGAACACGTCGCTGCGAGCATCGAGCGCTGCGCCTGTCGCCTGCTCGGGCGAGAGGTACCCATGCTTGCCCTTGAACATGCCAGCTCGGGTCTTCATGGTCTGGGCAGTCGACTTCGCCACGCCGAAGTCGATGAGCTTCACGCTCCCGCCAAAGGAAACAAGGATGTTGTGAGGTGACAGATCACGATGGATCACCCCGAGTGCTCGGCCTCGCTCATCCGTCAGCTCATGAGCATAGCTGAGCGCCCCCGCCACGCAGGTCGCGATATGGCACGCGACGGACACCGGCACGGTGCGTCCAAGCTCGCGGGCACGCCGGATGACCGTGGACAAGTCCTGACCATCAATGAGCTCCATGGCCATGAACGGCGTGTCATCCACCTGGCCCACATCAAAGGTGCGGACGATGTTGGGGTGCTCCAACCGGATCGCCAGCTGCGCCTCGTCGAGGAACATCGACACGTACTCGGCCTCGTCCGTGAGGCTCAGTAGCAGACGCTTGATGACAACCTGTTCGTTCTTGTGGACCTCGCGGCGAGCACGGTACAGCTCGGCCATGCCTCCCACTCGCAGACGCCGCACCAGCTCGTAGTCGCCGAACAACTGCGGCCGACGAACCCGTATTTCGGAGTCCTCGTCGTCGGGGAACATCCCCCCCGACAAACCATCTGACGATATGTCACCCATAGCCACCACGAATTGTCGCTGCTGTCACGCTTGTCAACTCACTTGCCGTCGGCAGGCCCAAAGGGCCGAGGGACCGACGCTACCCGAACCGGGTCAGCGCCGCGCACCGTCCGATATCCCACGGATTCGAAGACAGGAAAACCTCCGGGCGTCGCACGCGGGGTCAAGCGGTTGCTGAACGGGCCCTTTCCTCGCCAGAGGTTCAAAACCGGATGACCCCTCGCGCGACTCGATTAGCCCGTCGAGCTAACCAAGTCACGCTAGCCTCGCGCCCGCTCGATGGAGTGCTGGGCGATTTCGGCCAAAATACCGCAGCTCACAGCTCGAACGCGGTCACCTGCGGGCGACGACTTGCGCGATTGCGTACGGCGATCGCGAGTTGGTGCTCAGGCGTGGGCTCGCACAGGTAGAAGAGCCAGGCTTCCGGATCGTCGTCTATGCCACTAAAGGTGATGCGCGGCGCCGCTGGCTGGGAGACGTCGAAGGCGATCCTGCGAAGCGGCATACCGAGCCCGGCCCCCACGGCCTTGATGTACGCCTCCTTGAGAGTCCAGAAGCGAAAAAAACAGGCGCGGCGGCCCGCTTCGTCCCCCTCGTTCGCCAGGTCATCCAGTTCCGGGGCGGAGAGTACGGAGCGTGACACCCGTCCGATCTCAACGTTGCGGGTCACTTGCTCCACGTCGACCCCAACGTCCACCTCGAAGGCTACGGCACAGGCTACCAGGCCGCGCGTGTGCGATAGATTGAACCGCAACGACACGTCATCGGTCCGGTTGTCGACTTCGGGTTTGCCGTGCTTTCCAAAGGAGAAGCGCCAGGCCTCGGGACTGACCTCCGACACGGACGAGAGGGCTCGGCGCGTAAGAGCGTGGGCGACCAGATAGCAGAGCCGATCGACGTCGAAACGGAAGCGCCGGTAGCGTGCCCGCTCATCGGCGTCAAGCAGCGACAGCAAGCGTTCGCGCTCTTCCTGTGCCTGATACCGTGCGGGATGCGCATAGTAGACGACGGCACCTCCGTCGGACAGGAACTGCTTGGTGTCATCCTCCATCACCAAGCAGACCCTGACACGGACAAGGAAACGGAGACAAGTGACGTTGGAGATTATCTGGCGCGATAGATGCGGACGGGTGGGGGCTGGTAACCGGTAGTCATCCGCGGCGCTGCCACCGAGCGACACAGCACGTAGTGCTGCTCGACGGCGCGCGTCAGCGCATCGAAGCTCGCGCCGAGACCAACCACCCCCGGGCGCGTGGCGCTCTTGAGCCACGCGACGAGCGCAGCATCCGCCTTTGTTGCGAGCGAGCCACCTGCCATGTGGAGGTCCGATAGGGCCATGGTATGGAGGGCCGGTGCAGAGAGCGGCGGGCCGTAGTCGAAAGCCACAGGGCGCCCGGAGGGCCCGTCGCATGCCGACAGGGCACCCTGAAGCCGCTCGAAGCCACGACGCGCTTCCGGCCCAGGCATGTGGATGGCGGGCGCCTGGGCCAGCATGCCGAGCTGAACAAGGGCCAAGAGCTGCAGCCCCAAGCTCGGCCCGCGGCGGGTGGCACGTAGCCGGCGCGCGAGTTCACCGGCGCCCACAATGCAGACAAATGCAAAGCCCGGTAGCCGCACGTTGTCAAACCCGCCGGGGTGCGCACGGCCGAGCGCACTGACCACGAGCGCCGCCAGCAGCGTCACGTCCAGCGCACAGAGCCCGCGGCGACTGCGGGCACGGCGGAGCAGCGCTGTGAAGCAAGCCCACGCCATAACCGGCAGATACAGGCAAACGTCGACCAGCCCGTACGACAACACCAGGTGCGCTTCGAAGCCGTGCGCGTGCGGCACGGCCAGGGTATAGCGAAGAAAGCGACCGTCGGTCAGCGCCTGGAGGGTAGCCAACGACGCCAGCAGGCACACCCACGCCGGCGCGATCGCGGGAACGGCCGCCCGCCCGGTCCGGACGACAAGCCAAAGGCTGGCTGCGGCGAGTAGAAACAGGCCGTGCTGCTTGGCCAACACACTGACCGCAAGCCACAGCAGCGCGGCGCGCCAACGGCGCGCCTGCAGGCGTTCAGCCCCTGCGAGGCAAAGGCACAGCCAAACACCATCGACCCTGGCCAGGTCGACGAAGGCGCCCGCGTAGCCAAACCCCAAGGCGAACCACGCGACCGCGACGAAGCCGGCCCCGCGCACGCCCGCGTGGCGGCTCGCCATCCGGGCGATCAACCCCACGCTTACGATCAGACACGCCAGGGAAGCAGCACGTAGCACCGGCAAGGATCCACCAAACAGCCAGGCGGGCAGCGCCATTGCGAAGTACGCGAGGGGCGGGTACAGCAGTGGAACAAAGTCGTGCTGCGGCTCGGGATACAAGGAGCGACCCGCGACGACCCGCTCCACGTGCTGCAGAGTGGCCCCTTCCAGCCACTCCACGGGCCAGGGAAACAGCCATCGGGACCAGACAACCACGCCCAGCCAAACCAGCGACAGGGCACAAGCCGCAAGCGCGAAACGCTCCCAGCTCGCCCGGATCATTTAGCCCCGACCGGCGTGCGCTTCAGTCAACAAACAGGCCCGCTGGGCAGGCGACCCCGGTGCCGCCCAAACCGCAATAGCCCTGCGGATTCTTGGCAAGGTACTGCTGATGGTAGGCCTCGGCGTAGTAGAACCTGCCGACAGGCCCGATCTCAGTCGTGATCGGGCCGTGACCTGCCGCATCCAGAACCTCCTGATAGGCGTCCCGTGATGCGCGCGCCGCTGCCGCCTGGACGTCGTCGTAGGTGTAGACGGCGGAGCGATATTGGGTGCCTCGGTCGTTGCCCTGGCGCATTCCCTGGGTCGGGTCATGGCCCTCCCAGAAAGTCCGCAACAGGCGCTCGAAACTGACTTGTTTGGGATCAAACACCACGCGTACGACCTCCGCGTGACCGGTCCGGCCGGAACACACCTCCTCGTAGGTCGGGTTTTCGGTCAGGCCTCCCGCGTAGCCGACAGCTGTGCTGTGAACGCCTGGGATCTCCCAAAACAGCCGTTCCGCGCCCCAGAAGCACCCGAGCCCGAACAGCGCGAGCTCAGCCCCCGGGGCAAATGGAGGTACGATCCGGTTCCCATTCGCATAGTGCGTTTCGGGAACCGGCATGGCTTCGTCACGACCCTTGAGAGCCTCACCAGGGGCGGGGAGGGAACGCTTCGGGTCAAACATGGTGCTTACCTCCGACGCGGCGCCTCCGTCGGCAACCGGTCACTTGATCCGGAAGGGGAACTTCACACTAAAGGTCGACTTTGCAAAGGCGGGAAACCGCGCTCTGCGGACTGCCCGCGCGATGCACGAGCCGGCGGGCCCCGTAATACCCGTAACGTTCGCGCCGCTCACGCGCCCACTACTCTGCACGGTCACCTGAACCGTGGCCACCCCGGTCTCGCCCGCGTCCTTGGCGCACTTGTTCACAGCGCCTCGAACGCCTCCCATGGCCTTCATGACGTCATCACGTCCGGGCGTCTCCGGCAGCTTCGGCTTGGTCTTGGGGGCGTCTTCGGCGACTGCCATATCGAGCAGCTCATCCATCGAGCGCCCCTTGCCCGATGCGGGCTTCTTCTTTTCGGCCGCGCCGGTAATCAGGTCGTCCAAAGAGCCGTCGTCGGCTGGTGCTGCGGCGGCGGTCCTCGGCGATGGCTTGGAGGCCGGCTTGCCTTCGGTGCTGGGGGCCAGCAGATCGTCCAGGGCCTGCTCGCCACGGTCGGTCTTCGCGCGCGCGGCCGGCTTCTCCCCTGCACCAGCACGCCCCTGGGCCGCCCTCGCCTGCTGATTCCGCTGGCGCTCGGCCTGCTGCGCCTCGCGGGCAGCCTGTCGTTCAGCCCGCACCTCGGCCCGCCGTTCGGCCGCCAAGCGCCGCCGCTCAGCGGCCGCGGCCCGCTCCTCGGGCGTCCGTGGCCGACGGGGCTGACGTTCGAGCCCCTGCAAGGCCCCTACAGCAGGCTTGCGCCCCCCCAGGGCCGGTTCGGCCTTCGCAGCCGCAACGGGCTCCTCGGGTTCCGGCTCCTCAGCAGCTTGCGGCTCTTCCGCGCTAGCCTCCTCTGGCGCGGGCTCAGGGGCCGCCGCCGGCTCGCTCGGCGCGGGCTCAGGAGCCTCGGTGATGGCGGAGGTCGCACTGCTCGCGCTCTGACTGTCGTCAGAGCCGGGGCGCAGGACGTAGGCCACCCCGACGACCGCCGCCGCCGCGATGGCCGCCACGCCCAGAATTGCGAAGGAAAGCGACCTGGGGCGCCCCGTGTCTTCTGGAGTGACCGGCGCCAGCGTGTCAGGCGTAAAAACCTTGGGCGAATCGAGTAGGTCGTCGGTCGCCGTCCGGGTCACTGGCACAGGTCCCGAGGCGCCGGTAGGAAGTTCCTGAGAAGTCGCCGGCTGTGCCGCAGGGGATGCCATGGCAGCCAGAGCGCGAATATCGATCAGTCCCGACTCATCGCCGGATGCATGGCCTACGAAAGGTTCTGGCTGCGGGTGATTGGGGGCCGAGCCGTAGCTGCTACCCTGGGCCACCTGAGCCAGGTTGGCGGCAGAAAAGAGCACCGAGTTCTCGTTGCGGGCTCCGATCATCGGCTGTTCGGGTGCCGATGGATATCCTCCGCTGCCCGCACCAGCCAGACTTGCGGGTTGCGCGGCAGGAAACCCAAACCCTGGTGCCGGGCTCGGCGCCGGAGCCGGAGAAGGACTTGGCGCGGGTGCCGCACTCGGGCTGGGTGCCGGGCTCGGCGCGGGTGCCGGGTTCACCGCGGGTGCCGGATTCACCGCGGGTGCCGGAGTGGGTGCCGGGTGTTGATAGGCGGGTCCTGATGCCTGTCCCGCGAACGGATCGGACCCGAAGCTCGCCGTCGCAACGGGCGGCTGGGACCCGAAGCTCGCCGTCGCAGCGGGCGGCTCGAAATGTCCGGCCTGAACGACGTGCGTCGGCGAGTCGTCGGGAGCGTGGGAAGCCCCAGTCGACGCCAGCTCTTGAACCTCACGCGCCACCACCCAGTCGGCAAACCCCTCCCGCCACAGGTAGGAATCCCAGCCTTCCGGCGTCTGTTGAAGCCAGCTCAACAGCTGGTCGCGCGTGTACGGACCATGCTCCTGCTCATCAATACTGACAAACCACTCTTCCGCTCCTGCCGCTTGGTCCGCTTGGAGCTGTGGCTGCGCAGGCGTCGGCGCACTGCTCAGGTCGCCGCGGATGACGATCGTCCCGCTGCACCTGCGACACCGAATCCTGAGCTTCTTGCCAGCGACGCGTTCGTCAGAGACCTGATATTTGGCCTGACAGCTTTCGCAAACCACCCTCATCACTTCGATCCTTTCAGCACGACCCAATCACACGACCCCGTGACTCGGTAAACCGTTGCGGGCGCCATCGCAACGGTCCACCAAACAGGGACATCGTAACACCTTTTCGCACAGCTCAACATAGAGACTGACATTTCCGCGTGCGAAGCATCGCGCGGGGATCGGGGCACGGTAAAGGCGCCGCATTCCTTTTTTGTCCGCCAAGCGACAGGCGGGGTCCCACGGCTGTCGCCCGATCTGGCCACGGAACGGGCCTAGCTAGCCAAAACGTGCCGCCCAGCGCTATGCTCCCCCAGAAACTGGATGGAATGTCATAGGTTTGCCGCCGGATCCGCGCGGTCGTCTGGCTTCTGGCGGCGGAACGAACCGCTCGCGAACGTGAGGACCGCGCTGTGAGCCGCGATTGGAGAGGTTGGGAAGATGCGCCTATCACTGGTCTTTTGTCTGCTCGTGGGAGGTTTCGGCTGCGGAAGCGAGGACGCACGGCTCGGCCTTCTGGGCGAAGCGTGCAACGTGAGCAACGAGTGCGCTGAGCCGCTGGAGTGCCTGCAGGTCAACGCCGGGGGCCCGATCGTCGGAATGTGCAGTCAAAACTGCGAGAGCGACGCGGACCCGAGCTGCATGTCGATCGACCAGCGTGCTGTATGCCGCGAGCTCCACTGTACGTATACGTGCGCAATCGGCGGACGATGCCAGAACGGTGGCTCCTGCATTGCACTCAACCCCAGCGCCGGTCGGTGCGTGCCCTAGCCAATCCTGGGGTGGTCGATGGCCGGGATGCCGCGACCAGGCTCCAACCACTGGCACCCATTTCTGGCGCACTGTAGGCGTGTGAGCGCATCGGCTGGGTCGGGAAGGGCTTGCCTGCGGCCCGGTCGGTGGAAACAAAAGCGCTGCGGAGTCGAACTGTTGTGCGACGCAGCGTGATTTGGCGATGGATCGAGCTGGCGGGCCAAGGCGTAAGTCCCGCAGATGGCACACGCCTTGCTCTAGCCCGG
>JAPPOR010000199.1 GCA_028817905.1 Myxococcales bacterium | reverse complement strand
TCCATCACCAAATCACGCGCCCTCGCACAACTGCTCGACTCCGCAGCGCCTTCGCCTCAGTCAACAATACAGCGAGTATTCCCTCCTTCACCGAAACCCCTGCGAAGCGGATCACTTGCACGAGCATCACGTGCCTTGGTGATGGATGCAGGCTAGCCCGGTCAGGCGCCCAGGGTAGCCTCGATCGCTGGGATCACCTCGTCGATCAAACGTTGCGTTTGCCGCTGCATCTCCTCGTCTCCGCGCGCCATGGGCGATAGTACGAGTTTAGAGACGCCGGCGTCGATGTACTGCCGACAACGCTCGATCACCACGCGGCTGTCGCCCACCGCGAAGAAACGGCGCGCATCGAAACCTTGCGGGGCGAAGGCGGCGAGCGCGCGGCTCCGCCCCTCGACCGCGTCGTCCCAGTCGCCGAAGCGATAGGGAACGCCTGCACCGTAGTGGTCTTCATCGATGCTGCGGCCCTCTTCACGCAGGGCAGCGTGGATGCGTGGGACGATCTCAGCCACCTGCCCGGGTGTGCGCAAGCCCGCCAGCCAGCCGGTCCCGTACCGGGCGGTGCGTCGGATGGCGGCCGCGCTATGCCCACCGATCCAACACGGCAGCGTCTTTTGCACCGGTCGCGGCGTCACCGAGCAATCGCGATAGCAAAAAAACTCGCCCTCGAAGTCAACCTTCGGGTCGCGCCACAGTCGCTGCATCAGCTGAAGCATCTCGTCGGCGCGACGACCGCGACCCTTGGGATTGCGCTCGGTGTGGCGGTACTCCGGTGCGTTTGCTGCGCCGATACCAAAGACTGGCAGCAGTCTTCCGCCGCTCAGAAAATCGACCGTAGCGCATTGCTTTGCGAGCACCAGCGGGTCGCGAAAGCTCGCGACGACGGCGTTCATGCCGAACTTGATGCGCTCGGTACGCCCGCTCAGCGCCGCCATGGTGCTCATCGACTCGAGAAAGGGCTGCTCCGAGACCAGTCGGTCGGTCTGCCAAAGTGAGTCCACGCCGCTCCGCTCCAGGAAGTCGACCCAGCGAAAATAGGCGCCCGGTCCGCTGAAGGGAAACCCCGAGATGCCCACGCCGATGCGGATTTTACGAGCCATGCCCCCACCGTGCCCTGTCCGTAGTGGGTCAGCAAGGGGCGAGCGGGCTGGCCGCATCAAGACATCGACGCCTGGGGCGGCTCGGCAAGCGTAGGACGATGCGCGATGGCCTTCTCTACGGACCGTACCAGGCCGGACGGATCGTCCACGTAGAGGTCCAGGGCCTCTCCCGTTACCGGGATGCCAACGAGTCCACGCAAGGTCACTGCAGAGCGCAGCTGAATGCGACAGTTTGGCCGAGGCTGCGGGGAGACTCGGATAGCCCGGACCGCACAACCTTGGACCGCCCGCGGCTCGCCCAGGAGCTGCGCTCCGGCTACCGTGTCCAGTGAGACCTGGCCCTGGGCGCGAACTCCCATCTCTACCGCCAGGATGTCGCTCCCGAGCAGGACACCTGGCGTCTCGCGCAAGAGCCGAAGATCTCCGATCAGCCAGATCGCCAAGTAGATGCTCGAGCCGAGTAGCACGCCACGGACCCCGTCCCGAAGTGGCCCTTCCTCCATACTCGCGCCAATAAGCAGATGAACCCCGGGCGCCTCCAGCACAACCAGCAACATCAACATGGTGACCGTGTTGCCGTACGAAGAGGTCTCCATCGCACCGAAACGGCGCCACCCAGGGCGCTGTTCCAGCTGCTTGATCGATCTGAGCGTGATGCTTCTCATCGCAGCGACGACCACGCGCGCCTCAGAAAGCACCGCCTCCGCCACCCCCTCCGGCAAGCTTTCCCGTAGCACGTTGCGCAGCGCGTCCCAGCCCCGAGGCGTCCCTTCCCCATCTTCAGACAACGCCCGATCCCGTATGACCCGGGCAAGCCCGTACACAGCAAGCAGTACGATGCTCGCTTCGGCGCCTGCCGCGACCCACAGCAAGGCGGCGTGAAGCTCCACGCCCGACAACCGAAGCGCCACCGCCACCACGACAAGCAACAGAATCAGGCGCCGAACTGTGTTCACTGGACTCCCCCGCTCATGGCACGACACCTCCGCCGTGCTCCCTGTGGAGCCTAGCCGAAGCACGGACGGCGACGACCTCCACCTCAGTAGAGAGTACGGCTCGGGCTCTCCCTCCCTAGCAGAAATCCGCGCAAAGTCGATCCCTTGCCCGAACGCCGTCATCGCGGGCAAAGGCTCTAGCCCGCATCCATCACCAAATCACGCGCCCTCGCACAACTGCTCGACTCCGCA
>JAPPOR010000130.1:7511-11850 GCA_028817905.1 Myxococcales bacterium | reverse complement strand
CGGCGAAAGCCGTGTGAAGTCGAAGAACAAGCGAGGCGATGCAGCGTTCATGAATAATCCGGGCAAGGTCCCACCTTGCGACCCGGAAAGTCACTTCGATCCACCGACCAGGTGTGTTACGGGGCCGAATGGCGTCGGTAGCCCCACGGATCTCGCTGTTGGCGGACATTTTCATGGGCGCAGCCTCGGTCGAGGCGGGCACACAGGAAGACAAGCAGGCCTACGTCAGCCGATTGTTGGCCGACTTGCTGTGCACGGAAAGGCTTCCGCCGGCGGTTGAGCTCCAGGTGGCCCAATTCGACCCGGCCTGCTTCGACCTGGGGGCGTGCGCGCAGGACTTCGAGCGCGACCCACCGATGAGCAAGCGGAGACTGCTGGAACTGGCGGTCTATGTGACCCTGGCGGACGGTCAGCTCGAGCCAGAGGAAAGCCGGTTCATCCGGGACCTAGGCGAAGCACTTCGGATGGCGCCCGGCGAGTATGCCGATCTGATCGCGGAGGAAAGCGAGCTGAGGTCGCGAGAAAGCTTCATCGAGCTGGCACGCGTTCCGATCCCCTATCGCAAAGGATAGTCTTTCGAGCCCCCGTGAACCGGTTGCCGGGCGGCACTGGCACGCGTACAACCGGGCGCGTGGATGCTCAACTCATGCGTGTAGCCTGCTTGATCCTGCTCGTCGGATGCGGCGACAACACGGCCGGCGAAGGGCGCGCCGACCCCAGCCCAACCGCGCCGAGCCCCAAGCAAGCCGGAGGCAGCGTCCCCAGTCCCCAACGGTCGAAGCCGGCGCCCAACAAGGGCGACCACGCAAAGCCGGCGCCCAAGGGCGGCAATGCGCAAGCCGCTGCCCTACCCGCGTCCCAGGCCGGGGGCTTGACCTGGGAGGCTGTTGAACCCCTTGTGGGGCGCGCCCCACGTTCGCGCATGCGAGCAGCCGAGTATGCAGTGGCGGGGGCAGCCCCGGACACTGGTGCGGAGATGACTGTCTACTACTTCGGGCCTGGTCAGGGAGGTAGCGTCGAGGCCAATCTCGACCGCTGGATCGGTCAGTTCACGCGACCCGACAAGAAACCCAGCCGGGACGCAGCCAAGATCGAGAAACACGATGTCGGCGGCGTACGCGTCACGACCTTGGACCTCGAAGGAACCTTTGCCGCGAACATGGGCCCGATGATGAAGGCTACACCCAAGGGTGGGAACCCGGGCTACCGCGTGTTGGGGGCGATCGCAGAGGGGCCCGACGGTCCCGTCTTCTTCAAGCTCGTGGGGCCGAAGGCGACGGTGGAGATGGCCGAAGCGGCCTTCTACCACCTGGTCGAGTCGATCAAGCCAGCGGGGTAGCCCGCTTGAGCAACTCCCATCGCCTCCCCTGGTGTTCGCCACTCGCCAGGATGGCGCGTACTCCCTCGCTCGCCCACCAGTGGGCCGGCACGGAGTCGTTGGTCCGTGACGCCGCCCACACCCACACACAGGTGTGGCCGATCGTCGCGCACGAATGAAGGGGCGTCCATGCAAGCAAGCGAGCATTGCGCAAGGGGTCGAGCTTAGGCATGGGACCCTGCGGATGCCGACGACGAACACACGACGAGTCTGCGTAAGGCGAACCTCGCAGCCCAGCACTGCCCGGAGCACCGCAGGTGCGACCTAGAATCCTTGATACAACGCCAGCAATGAACGTTGAGCTCTCCAAACTTGACTCATCGGTAAACGGGATCGCTTGTCAAGGATTCTAGGGCGGAGCCCCGCTAACGCCTTGTCCGCTAACACGTGTCTGGATAGAAACCCTCGCCAGCCCCCGCTCTCCACGTGCCTTCAAACAAACCAGCTCGCCACCGCATTACCCGGTTGTGGTCCCGACCGGTTGACCTTCTTGGCCTCGCACTCGCGCTGCTATACGCGGCGCCAGCGCTGGTCTACCCGCACGGAAATGACCAAGCGCTGCACTGGTACATCGGTCAAGGAATCCTACTAGGCGAACTGCCCTTCGAAAGCGGAGTCAGTGGCAAGCCCATCGGTATCTTCGTCGTGCACGCTATGTCGGGCGTGCTGTTCGGAAATGCGCAGTGGGCCATTCGGGCCCTGGAAGCGCTGACCTTGCTCATCATGGCGCCGTTGCTGGTCACACTCCTCAGGATGCCTGGGGGTGAGCGCCCGCGCGATGGAGAGGTCGCCACGGCGGCGGTCGTACTCTTCAGCATCCACTACACCTTCTTTGACTATTGGGATATCTCACACCCCGAAACCTGGGTAGGTCTGTGCACCTTGGCTGCCACTTGCGTTGCGCTGCACGACCCCCGACCTGCGCGCCGGGTCACCTTGGTCGGGGTCTTGTGCGGAGCCGGGTTCATGATCAAGTACACGGCTGCCGTGATCGCACTTCCCATCGCTGCGTTCTGCGGCCTGCGCGCGATGCTCGCGGCGCGTGACCGCGGTAGCCACCCGATGACCGCCCTGTTCGTTGCGGCCGGGCTGTTTCTGCTTGGGGTCGGCGCAGTCTTCATACTATGCGTGCTGCCCTTCGTGATCGGGGGAGC
Source organism: Myxococcales bacterium (assembly GCA_028817905.1). Lineage (GTDB taxonomy): Bacteria > Myxococcota_A > Polyangia > Polyangiales > JAFGIB01 > JAPPOR01. Next base: position 9,318 of record JAPPOR010000130.1, on the reverse strand, counting down.
CCTGGAGCCTATGTGGGAGGTGCTCTACACGTTCACGGCCCGCTATGTAAAGCAAGCGCCAGGAGTCCCCTACACGGCGCTTTGGACCCGTCTGATCTTCGGAGGTGGCGCGCTGATCGCCAGCGGTGCCGCGCTCTCGATCGGCCTGAGCGTGAGCGCGCTGCGCAGCCAAACCCGAGCTCTCCAGCGAGGACTCTTGCTGCTCGCGATCACGCTGGCAGCACTGCTATCGGTATGGCTGCAGAAGCGGTTCTTTAGCTACCACTTCATGGTCGCGGCGCCGTGGCTGTCTGCGTGCATCGTGTATGGCCTTCGGGCAGTTCTCGCACACCGGGCGCGCATCACGAGTACGCTGGCCATCGCTCTTGCGGCGGCTGCCCTGTGGCTGGAGCCGGCCTGGTGCTCGCACCCAAAGATGTCTTACGCGCGGCACATGGAACGCACCGAGGCCTATTTGCGGGGCAAGATGAAGCGCTGGAGCTACCTGGCAGCCTTCACGGGCATGAACTACCTGGACCAGTATCGGGTGCACGAGCGGATCGGTCTGGAAGCCAAGCGCCGAAGCCGTCCCGGTGACCAGCTGTGCGCGCGTGGATTCGCTCCAGCGGTCTACCAGGTTTCCGGCATGCGCTGCCCCTCGCGACACGTAATTCAGATGTGGCCAGCGGGGCTACCCGAATGGGAAGGTGAGTTTCACGCCACCATTCGCAAGCACCGCCCACGCTTCATCGTGACGTTCGCCGACCGCCCCCACGAGGTGCGGCAATACCGACGTCTCGGTTATCGTCCCACCAGAATGCCTTCGATCTACCTGTTGATGGAACACAGGGGACCGCGGATGCAGGACACGCCCACGTCCCGCGGGCTACAATAGATATGTGGGTCCAATCAGGCTGTACCGAGCTGTCTTGTCGGTCGCGATCGCCGCGATGGTGTCCGCCTGCCAGCCGCAGCCGAAACAGGAACGCAGCCAAGCCCCTCTGGTCGTAAGTGCGACGGTGTCGGCACCAGCTCCTGCTGAGAAGCCAGAGGAACCCCTTCCGAAAGGCCACTACCGGGGCGTGGCGGGGGTGCGTGCGCTTTCTGCCGATGGATGCCCGGAGCGATATGTCGAGGCCCAGGGCGTATGCGCACACGTCCGCCTGCTGTCGATGCAAACAAAGGCGCTGTTCGCTCGCACGGTAGCCGACTTCAAGCGGGGTGTGTCACCCCCGATCGTGGCCGATGCCCCGGCACCTGGGCCGCGCGACCCAAGCCTCATGGAGCCCGGTGCCCTGGTCGCGTCCGAGGAGGAGCTGGCGCGACGAGAGGCAGGGCGGGGCCCCTCTCTGCTCGAGCAATTCCCGGACTCGCCAAACGCCAAAGCCAAAAGGCCTGGACCGGTCACGAAAGACAAGAAGGGCGCGGCCCCCGAGCCCAAGGATGAAGAAAGCAGCGCAACGATGCTCTTGCGCATGCTCGGGTCCGATGACTCCAAGACGAGCCAGGAGCGCTCCTCCATGGGGGAGCAACTGGACCAACTCAACGATCACATGAGCATGTTGCGTGACGTCAGGGAGATGACCGCGGATGGCGAGGTCTCACCCGAGGACATGCAGCGCTTGCACACGCTGCTCGGCAACAGCTCTTCGGAGTTCCCGCTTACCGAAATGGTCGACACGATGTTGGGCAGCCACAAGGGGCTCGAAAACCTCGGAAGCGTGAGGAACACGCGCTAGCCCGGATCATTCACGACTTCGGCGTCGGATCGCGTAGGATTTCGGCTTCACAGGGCTTTCGACGACCGACGGGAATACTGCCCGTATTT
>JAPPOR010000130.1:0-7501 GCA_028817905.1 Myxococcales bacterium | reverse complement strand
CCCGTATTTTCTAGGGCGGCGAAAGTCCTGTGGAGTCGAAGGACAAGCGAGGCGACGCCGAAGTCGTGAATGATCCGGGCTAGATCCGTCAGCGGTCCTTGCTTGTTGGGGGAACCGTGCGCTCACAGGCGAGCAGGCGGCGATAGGCGGCAAAGTCAGGGCCGCCGCGAGCGCGTAGCGCCGCCGCCAGGCGCTGTGTTTCGTGAGCACGCATATAGCGCAACAGACGTGCCTCCCGGACCTGCAAGGCAACCAGCTTTCTGTCGAGCTGCTCGAGCCGGCGTTGGGTGGTTGCGTAGGCGCGCGCCTCTGCACTGTTCGACAGCAGCACGCCGATCGCGTCGCCGTGTGCGTCGATCGTGGGCCGGAAAGCGGGATGATAAGCATCATCCAAGACCGGATAGGCCGCGAGCAGGCGAGCCGCAAGACTGCGATAGTGCTCATCGTAGCTACGCTCGCTGCTCGCAAGGGCCGCGTCGACCGCCTCGAGTTCGGCCCGCAGCACGGCATTGCGCTTGCCGGCTTCGGTGGCATCGCGCACGCCGAGCAGCTCACCAAGCTGCTCCACGACCGCCCGCTCCTCGGGCAGGAAGTCGGCCGGGCTGTCGGCACCGCTCGCCTGTACGGCACGAAGGAAGCGCTCCGACGTGGTGGTCGGCACGTCGATCGAAACCGACCGGATGCGCGCACGCGTATGGGCCTCCAGCAGGGAAACGCGCCCGTCCCCGTCCGCGTCGAGATGAGAGGCCAGCGGGGACTCGCCATCCCGATCGAGGCCGTTGAGCGCATTGAGCATGTGCACCGAGTAGCTGTCCTGCTTGCGCCGATCGGGGTCCGGGTCGCACCCGCTCGTGGGCCGGTCCCAGGGCCCGGAAAACAGACCACAGCGAGTGGTCTGCGTCGGGCCCTGTTTCGGGTCGCCCCCACGAAAGGCAAGCTCGGCGAAGCCACCTGAATAGCAGCTGGTGACGATCGCCACCATCGGCCTGCTCGCGCGGTCGTGCAGGTGCGCAACTCTACCAACGGTCAACGCCTCTCCGCCCCAAAGGACGGCCCAGTTCTCGCTGCCCTCATCACCCTGCTCGCCATGGGTAGCGATGTACACGTAGAGGGGCTCGCTGCCCGACTTCAGCGCTCGCTTCAGATGCCGCTCCACCTCGGCCAACGAAGCCGGCCCGGCCATGGGCAACCTGCTCGCGCGGTACCGACTTCGCCGGCCTGCCCGTGGGGCAAAGAGGTCGCCAAGCCGCACCAAGAGATCGTTGCCGTCGATCGAGGGATCGGTCAGCCGGACCGTGCGGGCACCAGGTCCACCACCGAACAACACCCGAACGTCGGTGTCAAACACCTGCCGCACCAGTGCCAGGTCCTGCTCCAGGGAAACCTCTGTGCTCTCCGGCGTGGCGCCCCCACCGATCGCCACAAGGCCCACCGGTTCTTCCACTCCATGAAGCGGCGCGAACCCGCCCCGTCCACGACCAGCTGCCGGACCCGTATGGACGCTGAACGCGACGGCACATAGCACCCCGACCGACGCGGCCAGCCCAAACATGAGCCATACCCAGCGCATTCACCAGCTATGGCACAAACCCCCGATCGTAGTAAGACCCTGCCTGTAACACCCGTGGTGCGCCCGCGTACCGCCAAAGAAGGGCCTTTGCCCGCTACGCCCACGTGGAGAAACCCATGACACGACCGACCTTAGCCCGTACCCCCCGCCCGCTACGCGGCGCCTCGCCTGCGCACGTGCGTACATCCAGCGTCCCGAGTCTTTGGTGCGCGAGCTTGCGAGTTGGGCAGGTGTGCGGACTGGTCACCTTCGCCCTCCTGGCTGCAAGCGCCGTCCAAGCTCAGGACGTAGCCTGGAAGATCGACAAGGCACACTCGAAGGTAGGTTTCGTCGCGCGTCACCTGGCCTTCGCAAAGGTGAGCGGGAAGTTTGGTGCTTTCGATGCCAAGATCACGGCGAACGCCAAAACGGGCAAGCTGTCCTCCGTCGAAGCAACGGTGCAGGCCGCCTCCGTGGACACCGACAACGACAAGCGAGACCAGCACCTGCGCAAGGACGATTTTTTCGCCGCAGACAAGCACCCCACGCTGAAGCTGAAGACGAAATCGATCAAATGGAACGGCAACCGCTTCACGGCACTCACGGCATTGACGATCCGCGGAGTGACGCGGGATGTGACGTTCACCGGCGAGCTACTGGGCGCGCGCAAGGTCGACTTCGGCCGAGGCTCCCACATGCGCGCCGCCTACGAGGCGACGGCCAAGATCAACCGCAAGGAGTTCGGCCTTAAGTTCAACGGCCTCGCCGAAGGCATCTCAATCGTCGGCGATGAGGTCGAGATCGACCTGCAGATCGAAGCCAGCCACTAGCGCCGGCGTGGATCTGGTTCTTCAGCCCTCCTGGGCGTCAACGAGTGCCTTGTTCTCGGTAATGAACTCCTGCACCAAGTCCTGCACCCGCCGCGAGTACTTGACGCGCGCAGCGGCGATCTCACGGAGCGCCGTAACCGCCGACCGGTTCTTGCTCTGGACCAGCGCCGGCACGCCCCGGTTCAGCTGGCGGGTGCGCCGCGCCGCCAGGATGCACAGCGCAAATCGGTTTTCCTCGTGCTCTAGGCAATCTTCGACAGTGACGCGAGCCATGGGTATCTCCGGTCCCGAGAATGGGGGCGTTTAAATATCAAACGAGCGTCGCCAAGGCAATGAAAAGTGGCTAGGGCCCACGATTTCATTGCGAAAAATCACCCATCGACCCTTCGGCCATCAGCCCCAGGGTACGCTTCGATGGGTTCACCAGCAGATACGCTGCCAGGCCATCGATCAGATTGCTGAGAAACAGCGGGCGAGGCAGGGCGATCGACTGATCGCCACCGTCCTTGCTCACGCGGATATGGCTGGCAAGAGCAGTCGTCAGGTGCTGCATCATCGTCACGAGACGGTGCATCACCAGTGGCTCGGGAATGGACGTCCGGGCCGCCAAGATGCGCGTCGCATGCGACAGGGCTGATTCCTCGCGTGTCAGGAGCTCCCGCCAATCCGAAGGCGGCTGCAAGAAGAGTTGGGCCGTGAATAGAATGTAATCGGGCGCGCTGTCCATCATGTCCGCAGCCGGCAGCACGAGCGCCTCTGCAACCGCGTGGGCCGGGTCCGCTGGTGCAGCGCGCGCAATGGCCTCAAGCCGCTGCATGCGCCGATCCCGAAGCTGGCCATCGCGATTCTCGAGGACCGCCATCAGGAGGGCCTCTTTGGACCCAAAGTGGTAGTGCGACGCGGAGGTATTTCGCTGACCGGCCGCGATGTTGATTTCGCGCAGCGACACACCTTGGATGCCATTGTGCGCAAACAAACGCTCAGCAGCCAGGATGAGTCGCTGCCTGGTGTCTCCGTTCCCCATCGGCCACCCTTATAGAAATCCTACCAACAGTTTTGCAAGCTATCGAGTAAAGCACTCGCCTTGCTTTCAGTCCCGGGAGGCTCCCGTCAGAGGCTCGGTGTCTGCAACTTCGAAGCGCTTTCGGGTCGCACGCACATGTGCCGAGTTTGTCGGTCGCTCAGTCTGGCCAAGCCGAGTCCCTACCCCGATCCGGTCCCTCGTTGATGAATCATCCGGGCCCGGGATTGTGTACAATCGCGAGAGCCTTGCATGAGCCCCGCGAGTCCACGCATCCGATCCGCGATCGCCTTCTTCTGCGTCCTAGGGTCCCCAATCGCACAAGCTCCCCGCGCCGCAGCCCAGGCAGGCCTGCAGGACGTTCCGGCGCAAGCATCCGAACAGATACCGGGAGAGCCACCGGCCGAGCTGGCGGCGACTGAGCGCGACGCACAGGCCCGCATTGAGTTCGAACGAGGTCGCAGCGCCTATGGCAAGGGCCGCTATCGGATCGCCTGGGGACACTTTCGCGAGGCCTACGTCCTGAGCAGACGCCCGCAACTACTGTACAACGTCGGTCAAGCAGCCGACCGGCTTGGGCTGTCTGAGGACGCCCTGACGGCCTTTCGCATGTATCTGCAGGCGCTACCGGAGGCGGAAAACCGGGCAGAGGTCGAGGCGCGCATCCAGGCACTCGAAGGCGCCAAGGCCGACATGCAAGTGCCGCCCGCACCCGCGCCCATGCCACCTCCAACCGACCCAAACGAGGAGGAACGACCGACCCACGAGGCGACCAGCGGGGCTCCCCATGGAGATGGGAACGCAAGGGTTGGCGAAGGAGCCGGGGACCCCGCGTTCGAGGGGCACCAGCCAGGCCGCAGCGGGTGGTACTTTCGAGGCGCGCTGGGGCTTGGCGCCACCATCGACGGTTGGGACGACGGGAGTGCGAGCGGTAACATTACAGGCGGCGGATTCGCGCTTGATCTCGCCGCGGGCATCACCCTTTTGCCCGGCATGGCGGTCGGTGGCGCCCTGTACTGGAACTACGCTCCGGGCGGCTCGGTCTCACAGGAGAGCTTCCCGAGCATGGACCTGGACGCGCTACGGTTGGTGATGATCGGGCCGATGGTGGATTGGTATCTGCGCCCACGGCGGGATGGCCTGCACCTTCAAGGCGCGCTGGTCCTGGCGGCGTTGTCGGCAGACCGGGCACGTGTCGCATCGGGCGCCGCTGTCGGAACCGACACCGCTGCCGGCGTGGCCATCGTGGGTGGGGCTGGCTGGGAGTTCGCACTTACCAGGGACCTCGCGTGGGGCGCCGCAGGACGAATCACCCTAGGCCGCCTCAGCGAAGGCACAACTGCTCACACGCTGCTGAACCTCAGCGCTGTGGGCACCATCACCTGGTACTAGCTATTCGGCCGCGCCAGCGATCGATTGGCGGTGCACGACTTCCACGCGCTGAACGTGGCGCTCGTCTGCCGCGCACACGACCAGGTCGTGCCCGCCAACCGCGACCGATTCGCCGACGGCCAACACGCGGCCCGCGAGCGTTGTGATCATTCCACCCAACGAGTCGAACTCGCCTTCGGGCAACACCAACCCCGTTGCCTTGGCGAGATCGTAAACGCTGACGTCGGCATCCACCATGAAGCGCCCCGGGGCAAGCCGACGAATGGCGGCCTCCTCATGGTCGTGCTCATCACGAATCTCCCCGACGATTTCCTCGATGATGTCCTCGAGGGTGACCATACCACTGGTACCGCCGTACTCGTCCGCAACAATTGCCAAGTGAACGCGGCGCGCCTGCATCTGCCGCAACAGCTCGCTGATCTTCTGAGACTCAGCCGCGAAGAACACCGGCTTGCGAATCATGTCTGCAAGCGTCCCCTCGCCGCCGTTGCCAAGCAGCGAGAAGAGATCCTTCGCATACAAGACGCCCTCTAACTGGTCGATCCGCTCGCGGTAGACGGGGTAGCGACTATGGCCCTTCTCCACGATCAACTTGACGACATCAGGCAGGGAGGTCCCGATCTCGATGGCCACCATCGACGTCCGGGGCACCATAATCTCGCGGGCTATCGTATCGCCGAACTCGATCACGCTCCTGAGTAGCTCCGCGTCCTCTTCGTTGATGGACCCCTGCTCCTCGCCCTGCTCGATCATGTGTTCGACGACCGTCTGCGTCACCAACTCGGGATCGTGCTCAGGACGCGGCGGATACAACTTGTCCACAAGCTGACTGGCCCAAATGAGGGGTGCCGAGGGCAATGCCACAAGCAACTCCAACGGACGCCATAGGCGAAAGAGATACAGCGCCACCCCACTGGCGCGTCTCGAAGCAAGCGTGGACGCGATGCCGACGGCGGCTGCGTAGACGAGGGCCACCCCCATCATGAGAATCGCCCGAGGGACAATGCCAGAAACCTGAAGCGCGATGTCGTAGCTCAACACCACCGCGGTGACCAACGACAGAATGCGGCCCACGAGTAGACGAGTCTGGACGGCAGCCTCATGGTCCAGAAACCGACCCGCCGCCTCGCCATCCGGACCTCCGCCATCGCGGGCCGCCCTGGCCCGAGCGGCGCCCAACGCACCTACAGCCTCATCGACCGCCGCAAAGAATGCCCCGACCACGATGCTGACCGCCAACGCGGCCAGCTTGGTACTTGGTCCGTCGATTGAATCGTTCAACCCAGGCGTGCTCCCGCCAAAATGCGCACGATGTAGTCAGTGTACCGCCCTGCTCGACAACGAGCAAGCGCCCGAGCTGCGCGCCCATTGGACTCATACGAGTCTGATTTCACAGCGCTTTTTTCAGCTACCCGCGCAACCGAGCAAGTCGACGAGCTCACCCGTTGCGGAGCGCGCGAATCCGCAACCGCAAGGCATTCAAACGAATGAATCCCGTTGCGTCGGATTGCTCGTACACGTCGTCCTGCTCAAAGGTGGCGAACGCCTCATCGTACAGGGACCGATCACTGCGGCGACCCACCACGTAGGCGTTCCCCTTGAACAGCTTGATGCGAGCCTCTCCCGTCACCGCCTTTTGAGCCTCGTCGACCAGCGCCTGAACCGCCTCGCGCTCGGGAGAGAACCAGAAGCCACGATAGACCAGCGCCGCGTACTCGGGGATCAAAGAATCCCGGATCCGCATGACCTCCCGGTCCATCGTGATGGACTCCACGGCGCGGTGTGCCTTTTGCAGGATTGTCCCGCCTGGCGTTTCGTAGACCCCCCGGGACTTCATCCCCACGAAGCGGTTCTCGACGATGTCGACGCGACCGACGCCGTGCTCCCCTCCCAGACGGTTGAGGTACTCCAACAGCGCTGCAGGCGACATGCTCTCCCCGTCCACTGCCACCGGATTCCCATGCTCGTAGCGAACGGTCACGTACAGCGGCTCGTCGGGCGCCTTTGCCGGATCGCGCGTCAGCAGGAACATATCGTCGTGGGGCTCATTCCACGGGTCCTCCAGCACACCACCCTCATAGCTGATGTGAAAGAGATTCCGGTCCATCGAGTAGGGCTTCTCCTTGGTCACACCCACCGGAATGCCGCGCTGCTCCGCGTAGGCAATGCAGTCCGACCTTGATCGCAGATCCCATTCGCGCCAGGGTGCGATCACCTTAATCCGCGGATCGATGGCCATGGCGGTCAGTTCGAAGCGCACCTGGTCATTGCCCTTGCCGGTCGCGCCGTGAGCGATCGCATCGGCCCCGTGGTTCCGGGCCACATCCATCATGTCCTTGGCAATGACGGGGCGTGCGATCGAAGTCCCGAGGAAGTACTCCCCCTCGTAGACAGCATTGGCACGAAGCATGGGGAAACAGAAATCACGGACGAACTCCTCGCGCAGGTCGTTGACGACGCAGTCAAGCGCTCCGGTACGCTCGGCCTTGCCCGGCACCTCGTCCAACTCTTCGGCCTGCCCGACGTCCGCACAGTAGGCGACGACTTGGCAGTCATAGGTTTCCCTTAACCAGGCGAGAATCACAGAGGTATCGAGCCCTCCGCTGTACGCCAATACGACCTTCTTGATACCGGTGCTCATCGGGCTCGCAGCCTAGCCCGCATCCATCACCAAATCACGCGCCCTCGCACAACTGCTCGACTCCGCAG
>JAPPOR010001007.1 GCA_028817905.1 Myxococcales bacterium | reverse complement strand
CTATAGGAAGGAATCCCAGAGGTCGCAGCGAGCACGCTTGTGACCGGTCCCGGCTCGCACCGGGTCATCGAGTACCAGGTGTTGGTCGGTCATTTCGTCGTAGCGCGGCCAGTTCACCGCCCCATCGCCGTTGGGGTCGCCCGTCGCAGCAAAGCGCGACCAGTAGCCCATCATGTTGTCGGACAGTTCCTGGTGCTCTGCTTCTATGGGCCCTAGGCCGAACAGCGCCAGGCTTGTTCCAAATACGAACGGTATCTCGGCCGCGTGAATCACGCCGCCGTCGGGCAAGGCGGGGCTCCGGAGTGGCTTTTCGAAGGAGTAGAGAAAGACCGGTAGGCCCCGGGCGCTCAGAACGCGGCTCATCCAACGGGCCCGGCACACAAATAGCCAGTCACCCGTCACCTCCGCCAGCGCGCTATCGGGGCTTGGGAATGACTCACTGGGATACAGCGCCTCGACCATTTTGGCTCGTGTTGCGCCGAAGCGTCGCTCGAGGGCAGCCCGATAGGCTTCCGGCGTGTCGACCGGCTCAGCGAAGAAGAACGGCGTGTGGAAGAGCGTTCCTTCGTCTTTATTGCTACCAAAGATGAGCGGAACATCGGCAATGTCGCCGCTCTCATACAGGACAGCCCTATCGTCCGGTATCGTGACGCCGTCGACGTTGGGCGCCATGGCCCGGTAGTCTGGCGGCTCGATGTAGAAGACGCCGCCGGGTTGGATCGGCGCGGTCCGATTGCCGGCTTCCACCAGGGCCCGGGGGCTGGCTTCGCGCAGGCACGCTAGCGCCTCCGGAGGTTCTGCACAGCCCAGTTGGGCGGCGACTTCCAGGCCGTAGTCTTCCGCCTCCGCGAGCGTAGGGTCCCGGTCGTGCCAGGTCGATGGGCACATTCCGCTTTGCGAGATGCCCCGGTGGAATAGGCCCCTGCTAGCCGGGGAGATCATGTGGGTACATACGTTGTCGCCCCCGGATGACTCTCCGAAGATCGTCACGGAGTTGGGGTCGCCTCCGAATGAACGGATGTTGTCTCGGACCCAGCGCAATGCAGCCTGCTGATCCAACACCCCCCAGTTGCCGCTGGCGCCCGATTCCGATGTGAGGGTCGGGTGGGCCATAAAACCGAGGGTGCCGAGCCGATAGTTGACCCCAACCACCACGACGCGCTGGGTTCGCGCAAGCCGTGCCCCGTTGCTGATCGGGTCGGCGGCGCTGCCCTGCTTGAACGCACCACCGTGGAACCACACCATCACTGGCAGGTTCTCCGCCCCTTCGTCAGGCGCCCATACGTTCAAGTACAGACAGTCCTCTGCACCGAGGTATCCCAACAAGGGAATCAGTTGTGGACACTCCGAGCGGGGGCGCGTGGCGTTTCTTACGCCGCGCCACGGTGTCGGCGGAGCGGGCGGCTTCCAGCGCAGCGGTCCCACGGGCGGAGCGGCGTATGGGATTCCCAAGAAGGCTCGTACCCCATCCACGCGCGTGCCGAGCAGGCGCCCATCAGAAATTTCTAGGCCTATCCATCGACATGCCGTCCCCAACGTCAACAGCGCAACCAGTGCGCCACCCCGCACTACCCATCTGTTCAAACGGCGGGTTGGCGCGATTCTCGCGCTTGCGCCCGCTTCTGGGTCATGCTCTGAACCTCGGCCGTTGCAAATGGCCATTCGCAGCGGGAAGCGTGGCTGTCTCCTGTTCAGCGTGCACTGCTTGCCCGTGGTGTGGTCGACACCCGTCACCTGCGGCTCCAGCTCGACGTTCGGATCTTTCATCGATCGGTCCTTCCTCTTTGGGTGCACTGCAGCTCTTCTCCAGGGTCGCGCGACCTCGAGTCCACGGCGGCGGAGCCGCTTCGGAGCGTGTTGTGGCCAAGGTCGCGCGACAAGCTGGCGCCTCACAAGCGCGGTTCGTCACACCTCTCAAGGCACGGACGTCGGGTTCGTTTCTAGCTACGGAAGCATCTCGTCCAGCGCCTGTGGTACTGGGACGACCTGGTTTCAGGCGCCTGTCTGTCCCGAAGCATCCGTCGTGCGGAGAGGGCCTATTGGAACACCAGCTGTGGCGGCTCGGCAGAGGGGCGGGAGCATCTTGTGATGCTCCGAGCAACGTGCGTGAAGTCGCAGATAAGTCAGGGTCAGGCGTTGCTTCGCCAGTGGCAGCGTCAGAATGGACGGAGCGGTGCGCCGCTGGGCAGTTCGACGCCATGATCGACATCGATCAGTAGGGCTGGCTTGCCGCTTGCGGTGGCGCGCTCGCACCAGCGGGCGTCAAACGGATACCACCGCTCGCGCAAGCGCTTCTTATCAAGAGGGTGCCTCCAACAAAGATGGGAACGAGCCCGCCCTGGTCCGGACCATTCATGTCGTGGGCGTCGGAAGGGTGCGAGGGATCTGCTCTGTGGAGTCGAAGAACAAAGCGCGGCGGCGTCGAAGTCAGAAAGGCTTCCAAGCCTTGCGGTAGTGGGCGAGGCGAAACAACCTGAGCGCTGTGGCGCGGCCTCGAGAGCACAGGTGTCGCCGCCTGCTGCCAGATGCGGGGCGAGCAGTCCTAGATTGGGCCCTACCGTGGTTCCTCATCTTGGGGACCCTCGCCCTACCGTCTGGACAGAACCTGCTGGGACTGCGCCTGCCAATCGGAGGTGAGCCTCCGCGCAAAGTAGCCGCGCTGGTCCCAGTTGTCCTCAGGGGGACAAATTTTGGCCCTGCACCGGAAAGCGGGCCCTCCCCGTGTGGGCCCGGAGCAAGCCCGAGGCAGCCATTGGCCGCTTTCGCAGCGCCGACCGTCTTGGCTGTTTGTCCGGCTGCTCGAGAGCTGAGCCTTGTTGCTGTGCGGCACGGCGGCGAGCGCCGTCATCCAGCTTGCCTACCCCGGGACCGGGCTATAAGGTCGGGACCACTCGGCTTCCGTGCTTTGGAAGCCCGCGTCCTTCGAAAGGCACCCAGCACGCTCCATGCTAGCTTCGTCATGACGCTGATGACCCCAGAAGAACGCGTGGGCACCATCCTAGGCGGCAAGTACAAGCTCGCGAGCGTCATGGCGGAAGGGGGCATGGGCGTCGTGTTTGCGGCCGAACACGTTGTGACCCAGCGACCGCTGGTGGTGAAGCTGCTGCGCCCGGACCGCGATCCCCAACCCGAGGATGTGGCGCGTATGTTCCGGGAGGCACGCGCGCTGGCAGCCTTCGAGCACCCCAATTCGGTCGAGGTGCTAGACGTCGAAACGTGCCAGGAGGGCACCCCGTACCTGGTGATGCCCAGGCTCCAAGGAGAAAGCCTGGAGGAGCGCCTGTGGCGCGAGTCACGTCTGGATCCCACGACCGCGCTGCGCTTGCTGCTGCCGGTCATCGGGGTCGTCGCCTACGCCCACGACGCGGGCGTGGTCCATCGCGACATCAAGCCGGGCAACATCATGCTGGCTTCCGACCCCGCCGGGCGCATCACCCCCAAGCTGATCGACTTCGGGATCGCTCAGGTGCTCGATGGCGATGCCCGGATCGCGGATACCGGCATCGCCCTCGGAACCACCCACTACATGTCCCCCGAGCAGGCGATGGGCCAGCAGATCACGGCCGCCGCCGACGTTTGGGCGCTGGGAGTGGTGCTGTTCGAGTGCTTGGGCGGCGAGCTGCCTTTCGACGGTGAGGTGCTCACGGACGTGATGGTCTGCATTGTCAACCAGCCGGCGCGCAACCTGGACGAAGTTGCACCTGAGCTCCCCAAGCGGTTGACGACCGTCATCCACAACTGCCTGGCCAAGGATCCCAAGCGGCGCTACCGTGATGCCCGGGCGCTCGCGTATGCGCTCGCCGTGGCGGCCGTGCGCAGCGGCATCCAGCTGCCGTTCCAGCCGGACCCCATTGGGTTGCCGGACTGGCGCCGGTGGCTAACGACCGCGACTCGTCCAGCCGACCTGGCCGCTCCCCGGCGGAGGGATGGGCGTAGGTCGAGTGAGACGGAGACGACCGACCACGGCCAGGAGAACCCGGTTGAGCCCGCGGTGCCGCGGCCGGCAACGGCTGAGGCAGGCCCGCCGGCTCAGGCCGAGGCGAACCCCGTCGGACCCGTGGTGCCCGCGGCGCCGCGGCCGGCAACGGTTGAGGCAGGCCCGTCGGCTCAGGCCGAGGCGAACCCTGTTGGACCCCCGGTGCCTGCGGTGCCACGGCCCGCAACGGCTGAGGCACGCACGCCCGAGTGGTATGCCCTGGCCGCACTGGAGCCGCCTGCGCCGGCGGGCGCCCGAGGCCCGGTCGCCACTGCCAGCCGACCGGTCAGTGTTGCCGGAACGCCTGCGCCGGCAGGCGCCGGAGGACCGGTCGCCACAGCCAGCCGACCGGTCAGCGTTGCCGGAACGCCTGTGCCGGCGGGCGCCGGAGGACCGGCGGCCACTGCCAGCCGACCGGTTGGCGTTGCCGGAACCCCTTCATCGGCGCAAGACGGGCCGCGGGCACCGATCCAACCCTGGAAGAAGCACCGCAGGGGGCGGCGCGCCCGGACCCGCCGGCGACGCATCCTGGCGGCGATCGCCGTCGCCTTGGGCGTCCTCGTCATATGGGCCTGGCGCTCGGCTAGCGATCCAAGGCGGCGCTTCTCGCGCTGACCGGATGGTCAACACGAACTCCAACCCGTTCGCGAAGCAGCGCTCCGCCGCTATTCGCAGCTAAGTGCCTCGCAAGGGGGAAGCTGCGGCAGGGGGGGCTCTGTGGGCGGGCCGAGCCGTGCGGGAGACCAGGAGATGGACACCACGGAGGACAACCCATCGCATGGCTTCGTCGCATCGTTGTCGCGGGCTCGAATGTCGGCGTAGTTGCATAGGACGTCCCGAACGATCTCATATTCCGCCCTGGGACGGCACCGTATCCCACGCTCGGAAACGGCCGCAAACTCGGCCAGCAGGACGTCGAGCTGGACTACCGAGGCCATGTCGGTCCTTCCTAGCGAGACGCCGTCCCCGTTTCTCTCCAGTGGGCCGGCCAAGGTGACCTTGAACAGCGGGAATGGCGGAAAAGGCGAATCGCGGATCCATATCTCGTCGAACCTCGCCACCAGGATGCCCTCGGAGACGTAGGCGCGACGAGCGACAGACACGGAGTCGTTGCCGTCGTCACTGGACCGGTGCGGAAAGGGAAGCCAAACGTCGCTGCCATCCCAGCGTGCGCCTCCGCGCGTCCCCCGCGAATGCGCCAGCGTTGCCCAGAAGGCCTCCACGGTGACGTCACGATCGGTGGACCTTCCATTGTACCCCGTCACACGCACAATCAGGGTGCCGCCGTCCAGGTTCACTGCGCTTGTGAAGTCTCCGATCCGGCCTCCACCGAGTAGCACGTTTTCGGCTGCGAGCAGATTGGCGCCGTAGTCCCGGCCACCCGGTCCGTCCGAGATTTCGGCGAAACTCTCGGGTGCGACGCAGCCCGGGTCCGTACCATTGCGCGTGCAATGCCCATCCAGATCGAAGCCGTATCGCCGATACTCAAACTCGAATTGGTCGGAAGCCTCCTTCTCGATGCCTGTCGAGAGGGACCGTGCCGCCCAGACCAGTGGTGGCATTTCGGAGCCATCGTCGCCCGTGTCGGCACCTGGCGCTGCCGGGGGCAGTGCAAGTTCGCATGGGGAAGTCTCGCTCCCGGTCTCCAGCGGCGTGCACGCGCTCAACAGGAGCCCCACGAGCGACCACGGTACCTTCGGAAGCCGTGCGAGCATCGGGTGACCGAAAGGGAGGCCCTGACGGTCGCGGTGTGGCGGACTCGCAGCGAGCATGCGTACCTTGGAGCGGCCGAGCGCTCGCTGACGCTAGCGCGCATCCATCACCAAGGCACGTGGTTTGACGCGCTACCAAGCACTGGCGTCCCTCTTCGGGCCCCAACCAAGTGCTCCCAGATAGCTGCATCTGGTTGTGACCTCCGCGAACGTACCGGCATGCAGTCCGCATGGAGGACTTTGAGTGCCAACGGCATGAACGCGTCCGGTGGCTCGCCAACCCCCCCCAAAAAATTGGTCCGTGCCACGCCCCTTAGGGGGCTCGGGCTCAGTTGCTGGCCGGGCCCATTTGATAGGTGATCATCCTTCACCAAGTCCGTGGCGGTCCGACAGATTGGACGTTTGCCAGGGGGCAGTGGCGAATGATCCAGACCGCCAGGGTGGGCCTGTCGCATCGGGCGGCACGGGTCCTACATTGCGCTACAGGCGGGGCGTACGCGCTTGGCTGGCTACGCGCTGGCAGGCGTTCACCTGCCAGCATGCGCCGGCTCGTGTATCATACCAGAGGGGTATTCTTGCAGGGAGCGACGCGACAAGCCGGAGCTGCCGGGTGCAGCCTTCTGCGCTCGATCTTCGCTGTAGCCTGTCTGTCACTGGCGAGCTCCTGCGCGCTCGTCGGCTACGACCTGCTGCCCTTCGGATCGGAAGGGCCGTCCGATTCGGCTGCCGACGGGTCGGTCGAGCCCATGAGGGACGCGATGGTTCCCGGGCTGGGGGATGCTTCGGTTGACTCCATGATGGATGCATCGGTCGATCCCATGATGGACGCATCGGTTGACTCCATGATCGTCGCCTCGTCGATTGATGCCTCGTCGATGGATGCCTCCGCCACCGATGGGGTGGTGCCGGATGCTTCGCCTGGCCAATGCGAGGATGCCGGGGATTGCGGCCCGCCGGGCGCGTGCCACGACGCAAGCGCTGATTGCCCTGCACCGCCCGGATGCGATGCATCCGGGTCCTGTACTGGCATGGATGGGGAGTGCGCGGGGGATGCCGGGACCACTGACGGGCAACTGTGTAGCACGGGGATCTGTCGTGATGGCGCCTGCGAGCCCTATCCTCCGGTGATCCTCGAGCATCCCATCGGTCCCACGCCGTCCGGCTTGTTCGGTGACTCCCTGGCCTTTGATGGCGACCGCCTGATCATCGGCGCGCCCTACGACGATCGCGTTCAAACGAACGATGGTGCGGCCCATGTCTATCGACGGGTTGGTGGGGGTAACTGGTTACTCGAGACCTCCCTGTATGGCGAAACACCCAGGGATGACGATCAGTTCGGGGAGGACGTGGATCTGGACGGCGAGTGGGTGGTGGTCGGCGCCGACCATTCGACAGGGGAAGGCTTCCCGTCCTTCGGGTTCGTGTCCGTGTACAGAGACACGGGAGGAGGGCTGTCCAGTCCGCAGATCCTTCCCAACGCCGGCGACCTGGTGGACCAGACACAGTTCGGGAATCGGTTGGCGATGAGCGGCAACCTGCTCGTCATCACCGGCTTCTTCGACACGTACTTCTATCACTATAACGGCGTAGACTGGAGTTTCACCCTGGCCAGCGGGCTCGGGAAGGCGTCGCGCGTCGACATTGACAGCGGCACTGCCGTCCTGTCCTTTGAAGTAGGCTCAGACGGCCAAGTATTCGTTACGACGAACAGCAGCGGCGTCTGGGGTCAGGCACGCGAGATTACGTCCGATGACGACGAGGCGGGCGACATGTTTGGCCGCGGGTCCGTCGCCATCCAGGGGGATACAATCGCCGTAGGCGCTCATCGATACACCGGATCCGGTCCACCAGGGGCCGGCGCCGTCTACATTTTCGAGCGAGCTGGCAACACCTGGGTGCAGACTCAGCGATTGCAGGCGATGCAGCCGGTCGACTCAGAGGAGTTCGGCAGCACGGTTGCGCTCGATGGCCCTCGCCTCGTGGTGGGCGTCCCGCTAGCCGACACCACCGTTCCCGATGCCGGGGCGGTCGACGTCTTCGTCCGCTCGGCAGGGACATGGGTATGGCAGCAGCGGGTCCTGCCATCGCAGCCGATCACGGGTGGGAGGATGAGTGGCTCCGATCTGGCCATCTCCGGTCGCTTCCTCGCCTTCTCCAGCGAGGAAGTGGAGGTTTCCGGAGTACCGCAAGCGGGTGCCGTGGAAATCGTGCTGCTCGATTGAGCTGCGTCCTCTACATGCGGGAGTATCCTGAGCCCTTGCGACCAAACCCGATGCCCTTGCCTTCCGGGATTTCGCCGAGCTCGACCAGGATCTCTTGGCTGTAGGTAACCCTTCCGGTGATTCGGTTGAGCGGTTCAGTGGCCAATCGCAGCGCTGCCCGGGCCATCATGCTGACCGGCTCGGCATTCGGGTCATCCGCGCTCTTGACCAGCCGGTGGTGCAACACCCCCGGCGTTGTCACGACTTGGGATGGACTGACGCACGTTACGCTGACGCCATCGTCGAAGACCTCCGCAGCCAGGCCTTGGGTGAAGCGTTCGAGGGCGGCCTTTTCGGCGCCGTATAGCGTACCGCCGCGGGCACGCCGCGGCGTATCCTTATAGGGACCACGGCCCGGACCAATGGCGGCACCGCTTGAGATATTCACGATGGCCCCGCTCTTGCGCGGCAGCATGTCGGCAAGTGCGAGCTTGCTCATGTAGAAGGGACCGTTGATATTGACCCCGCACGACCGCTGCCACTTGCTGATCGGAAAGTCTGCGATCGGCACAAAGTAGGTCAGCGCGGCGTTGTTGACGAGCACGTCCAGAGGTCCCAGGCGGTCCCGTACTTCCTTGACGGCGCGCTCGCATGCATCAAAGTCGGACACATCGCACGCCACGGCGATCGCTTCTCCACCAGCCTTCTCAATGTTGGCCACCGTGGTTTGCAGGGAGCCCGTGAGCGATGGGTGGTCACCCTCTTCAAGGGTCCGAGCGGTGCAAGCCACCCGCGCGCCTTCGCTGGCGAACAACTCGGCGATCGCCTGGCCGATGCCCCGGCTCGCTCCCGTTACCAGTGCCACTTTGCCGTCCAGTTTGCCCATGACTTGCCTCCCGCATCGCCTGACCCGGCGACCTAGCCCGGATTATTCACGTCTTCGACGCCACCCTAGAAAATGCAGAAAGTATTCCGTTGATCGTCGAAGGCCCTGTGCAGCCGAGACCCGCGCGTAATCCGACAACCAAGTCGCCAATGATCCGTGCCAGTCCTCTTCGCGTCTCGCATAACAGACAAGCCCAGGGAATGACTAGCCGAGACGCTTTGCCGTGTGTGGTGGCGGCCAAAAGCGGGTGTGACAGGCCCGATTCGGCCGGTGATGAGCACGAACAGTCTCCAGTCACTGCGCGTCCGTACACTACCGTGAACGAGGCAGTGGAGCCGCAACGACGTGGCCAAACTGGGACGGCGACGGGGCCGTTTTGGTGTAGCCTCCGCGGGTTCCCCGGCAGTTTTCGATGAGTTCGAGATCGACCAATGACCTCATGGACGAGCCGCCTGCAACGGGCAAGCGGGCGTTCGTCACGGTGCTCTTCTGCGACCTGTGCGACTACACCGCGCTGGCGGAAGCCATTGATCCGCAGGAGGTGGACGCACTCAAGCACCAGCTCGAAGAAATCTCTGCGCGGATTATCCACAAGCAAGACGGTGCGATCAGCCAGGTCTACGGGGATGGCATCTTGGCCGTTTTTGGCTTTCCGCGGCCCTTGGAGAAAGACGCGCGGCGGGCCGTCGAGGCCGCCCTGAGAATCCATGAAGAGACAAGGCATACGCGCTTCCGTGCGCGCCTGCCCCGGGGCTTCGAGGTCCGGATGCACTCTGGCATCCACGCGGGCCTGGCGTTTGTGCGTCGCGGTGACACGGTGCACGGCCGCTATGAGCTAACTGGCGACGTGGTCAACACGGCCTCTCGCTTGTGTGGTGCGGCGCAGCGCGACGAGATTCTGATCAGCACCACGGCCTTGCCCGATATCGAGGCCTTCTTCAAGACCGAACCGGCATCGCGACTTCCGCTCAAGGGCAAACGTGTTCCGGTCACCGCTTGCCGGGTGCTGGAACGCGTCAGTCTCTTGACGCGCTCGCCCGTGCATTCCCAGCGAGGCCTGACAACCTTCGTCAACCGCCACGCGGAGCTACAGCAGCTTGAGCGTGTGCTGGAGATGGGCAGCTCGAGGCGGACATTGGTGGTGGTGACCGGGGCCGTCGGGATCGGCAAGACCCGCTTGCTCGATGAGTTCGTCGCTCGCCACGACGCGAAGCGCGTGACGGCCGTGCGCGGGTGGTGCGATAGCTACGCCGAAATCCCCCCGCTTACGCCGTTTCTGCAGATCGTACGGCAAATGTCTGATGATGATGCCGGCATCGCCAAGACCATCGAACAACGGTTGGGGCCCGCCGGCGAGCAGTTCGTCGGTGAGGCAGGCGCCCTTCTCCGGCGCCTGTCGAGTACCATAGACGGGGCGGCGCATGCACAGGGGACCGGGCCGGCAGTGATTCGCGCCGTGACCGGCCTGATCGACCGCTTGGCGGTGATGCTACCGCTGACGGTCGTGCTGGATGATTGGCAGTGGGCAGACGACGCGTCCCGCGCAGTCCTCACCGAGCTGTCGCGGAATCCGGATGCATTTCCAGGATCCATCGTGATTGGCATGCGAGGTTCCCCCCGCGCCGACCCCACCTTGCGTCCCGATCGCGTGCTCTCGCTCGAACCCTTCGAGGAAAGCGCGTCTCAACAGGTCGTCGGCGGGTTGACCACCGGTAGCATTGACTTGGGGCTGACGGCGGCCCTGCACCAACGGTCGGGCGGCAATCCGCTGTTCTTGGAAGAGCTGTGCCGCTCGCTACCCGAAGGTGCCTATCGAGAGGACTCACTGCAGGGCGGCAACGTTCCCGACACGTTGCGTGGCGTGATCCACGCTCGCGTGGCCGCCCTCCCTGTTGCCCAGGCGACCCTCTTGCGAACCGCCTCGGTGATCGGCATCGAGTTTTCAACCCGGCTGCTTTCCGAGGTGATGGGCTCTGCGCCTGCGGCGGATGCGCTCGAGGCGCTCGTGCGCCAGGGCCTGATCCACGGGGGCCAGGGCCCACAGACCTATCGCTTCAAACACGGGCTTACGCGTGAGGCGGTGTACGAATCGGTGCTGATCGAGGAACGGCGGAGAGTCCATGCCGCTGTGGCTGCTGCCTTGAAGAGCGGGGTGGACGCTCCGGGCGGGGCCCGGACACCAGAGGTCCTCGCCTATCACTACCGCGGCAGCGAACAGTACCAGGATGCGAGCCACAACGCGGAGCTGGCAGGCGACCGGGCGATGATGACACCCTCGCTGGACCTTGCCCGGTTCCACTACATGGCAGCGCTCAAGGATCTGGACGAGCTCGCGCACTTGCCCTGGGTCCAGCAGCACTGGCTCGTCCTGTGCGCCAAGTGGGCGCGTCCGTTCGTCTACAGTCCATCGCGCAAGGACCTTTCCATGTTTGACCGCGCCGTCGCGATCGCGCGCCAGCGGAAGGACAACCTGGCTTTGGCCGGAGCCCTGCACTGGCGTGGCTGGGCCCACTATGTGCTAGGTGACTATGGAGACAGCATTGCACACAGCACGCAGGCCCTTGCGCTAGCGCAGGGAGAGGACGATGCGAAGCTGGTCGCCCAGCTATGGGCCAATCTGGGGCAAAGCCATGCCGCGGCGGGCCGCTACCCCGAGGCACTGTCCCACTTCGAGCGCGGGCTATCCCTCAAACGGTCGCTCAGTGAAAAACGCGGGCGGGGAGGCGCGCTGGCGCAGGGCTTCGCCTACGCGATGGCGTGCAGGGCGGTCGCCTATGCTGATCGAGGGGATTTTGCTGCTGCTGACGAAGATCTGCGCAATGCCCTCGAGGTCGTGACTGGCACCGGTCACGAGATCGAGGGCTCGGTACTCGGGCTGCAGTGCATCGTGCTGTTGATGCGCGGCGCCTGGGAAGAGGCTGAGGCGACGGCGGGTCGCACTCGAGCGACGGCCGAGCGCGCTAGCAGTGCCTACAGTTTTGCGATGAGCTTGGCTTTCGAGGCCTATGCGGGTTGGATGAGCCGCCGGGAACCCGCTTCGATCACGCACATGGAGCGCGCGATCCGTTGGCTCGAGAACCGGGAAATCGGCCTGTTTAG
>JAPPOR010000287.1 GCA_028817905.1 Myxococcales bacterium | reverse complement strand
CAACCTGACCAAACTTGACGCAAATGTCCATGACCACTCTGGTCAAGGGGACTAGTAGGCACGGGCGGCGCCTCCTTTTCGCTCGGCGTCCGCTACCGCCCGGAAGCCGCGTGTTTCGGGATCCACCTCGATACAGTTGGCGTGTCCGATCAAGCCCCAACGGCTGGGCATGACGGTATGGCCGAGAGTACGGAGCCCTTCCACGATCGCTGGTTCCATAGTGGCCTCAAAGATTACCACATCGGGCTTCCACTGGTGATGCAGTCGGGGGGCGCGCACGGCGGCGTCCATGGGCGCTGAGTAGTCGATCAGCGCACGCAGAATCTGGAAGACTGTGGTGGTGATGGTCGGCCCACCCGGTGTCCCCACGATCGCGCGCAGCTCGCCGTCCTTTTCGACGATCGTGGGGGTCATGCTGCTCAGCATGCGCTTGCCGGGAGCGATGCGGTTGTTGGCGCCCTGGATCAGGCCATACACGTTGGGCTCCCCCGGCTTGGCCGCGAAATCGTCCATTTCGTTGTTGAGCAGCATACCGGTGCCCGCGACCATGACCTTGCTGCCGAAGGACGTGTTGAGGGTGTAGGTGTTGGAAACGGCATTGCCTTCCCCGTCCACGACCGAGTAGTGCGTCGTGTCCATCGACTCGGGCGGCAACTTGCCCGGCCTCACCTCGTCCGAAGGGGTGGCCCGGCCGGCGTCGATATCGGCCATGCGTGCCCGGATGTATTCGGCGTCCGTCAGGCGCGCCGTGGGCACATCGGTGAAGTCGGGATCGCCGAGCAGAAAGTTGCGGTCTGCATAGGCACGGCGGGCGGCTTCGACATAGAAGTGCTGCGATTGGGCGCTGCGCCAGGGGTACTGACGCATATTGTGCTGTTCCGACGCGACCATCATCTGGCGCAGCACAACGCCACCGGCGGACGGCGGCGGCATGGCGATGATCCGATGTCCGAGGTAGTCGAAGGCCAGCGGCTCGCGCTCCTTGGCCTGGTAGTGGGCCAGATCCTCCAGGGTCCAGATGCCCCCCATCTTTTGGACCTCCTTCACCATCAGAGCCGCGAGCTCGCCCCGGTAGAACGCGTCGGGTCCCCCTTTGGCGATGCGCTCGAGGGTAGCGGCGAGCTCCGGCTGCTTGAATAGGGTCCCCTCGGGCAAGGGGGCGCCCGCGTCCGTGCTGAAGTAGCGGGCGGAGGCTTCGAAGCCCTGATCGCGCATCCGTTTGACGCCACGTTCCAGGCCGCGCGCGTGGAACTTGTCGATGTGGTGACCGTCGCGGGCCAATGCGACGGCTGGCAAGACAAGCTGCTCGAAGGGCAGCTTGCCGAAGCGCTCGTGGGCGAGTGCCAGGCCCGCCACGGTACCCGGGATGCCGGCTGCGCGTGCACCGATCAGGCTGTCGCGGGTGACGTTGCCGGCCTTGTCCAGGTACATGTCCGGTGTCGCGGCCGCGGGGGCGGTCTCCCGGTAGTCGATCGCGGCGGTGCGCCCGTCCGCCATGCGCACAACCATGAAGCCCCCGCCGCCGATGTTGCCCGCCGTCGGGTGGGTGACCGCCAGGGCGAAGCCGACCGCGATGGCCGCGTCCACCGCGTTGCCCCCTTGCTGTAGGACGCTCAGGCCGACGTCGCTGGCGTGGACCTCAGCGCTGGCCACCGCGCCTCGGGTGCCGACGGCAACGCCGGGGGTGTCCGCGATCTGCACCGGGGTGCGGCGGCTCGGTTCGTCGGTGGCGGCCGCCGGAGGCGGCGACGGTGCGGGTGTCGGTGGGGCCGGTGGCGCGGGTGTCGGCGGCGGCGGCGGCGTGGCGGGGGCGGATGTCTGGGATGGAGTCGCGCAGGCGAGGAGGGTCGCCAGCGCCGAAAGCAGGAGCCTTGGGGAGTGCATGTCGCGCCCACTATCTCCTCCACCCCCACCTGGGGCAAGCCGGAATGGGCGGGGTGAATAGGCTGGGCCTGTCCACGTCTGCCGCTTGACGGTGGCCTTCGGGGACGCTTCACTATGCCCCGTGTTTTCGGCCAATTGCTGTCCGGGAGCGGTCGCGGTGCCGCCCTTGCCGGCACATAGGGGAGACGGGAACCCGTATGAAGAATAGCTTGGAATGGATTTTGGTGTGCGCTTTTGGTCTCGCGCTGGTCGCCTGCGAGGTAACCGTGGGCGAGGCGCCGGACGGCAGCCTGTTCGACGGCTTCGGCGACGGTGATGGGGACGGCGACGGTGAGGGGGACGGCGACGGTGATGGGGACGGCGCCGGTGATGGGGACGGGGACGGAGTCGGCGACCTCCCTGGGCTGTT
>JAPPOR010001087.1 GCA_028817905.1 Myxococcales bacterium | reverse complement strand
TGGCCCCTGGAGCGCGACGCCGCGATCTTCACTGTCGACGCGGGAGCACCCCAGCCATGATCAGGCGCGACCGCAGCAGTGTGCGCTGTGGGACCGCCTTGCTAGTCGGGCTCGCGCTCGCGGGCTGCGGCGACGCGGAGTCGATCTTCACGGAAGGGCGCATCGAGCAGCGCTGCAACGAAGCGATTCCGATCTGCAACTCCCAGGCCAGCTGCGTCCTCCAGGACGACCAGTTCCTGCGGGACGACTTTCCCGGGGGCAAGGTGTTCATGATCCAGACGCAGAGCGAGGAGACCACCGTCTTCGCTCGCTTCCTGCTGCTGGAGCCCCGAGCCAGCGGCACCGAGCTCTTCGTCCGGGTGCACACCGATGCCTGCGGCAGCTACGAGGAGGGCCGCACGACCGACCGGGACCTGATCGAGTTCGCCGGAGACGACAGCATCATCGAATACGAGCTGTTCATCGAAGGCCGCGGCGACCATCTGGTCGAGATCTTCTCCGACATGAGCTCCGACTTCCTGTTCCGCTTCGATCCGGAATGAGCATGTCTGGCTAGCTAGCAGTCCTGCAAGCGGCGCCGTTGCTTTCCGGCCGCGTCGAAGTTGTCGGCGGATAGCCAGGCCTCGAACCGGGCCCGCGCCCCGGGCCACTCGTGATCGAGGAGCGAGAACCATGCGGTGTCTCGGTTGCGGCCCTTTACAACCGAGGCCTGCCTGAACGTGCCTTCGTAGGTAAACCCGAGCCGCCGAGCGGCGCTCACAGAGCGGGCGTTGAGGGCGTGGCACTTCCACTCATAGCGCCGATAGCCCAGCTCGTCGAAGGCGCGACGCATCATGAGGTACATGGCCTCGGTGCCAGCTGGATGACCTTGCAGCGCGCGTGAATAATGTACGTGACCGACCTCGATACTGCCGTGCTCGGAGTTGATGCGCATGAACGCCGCCACCCCGACGGGCCCTTCGCCCGCATCGATGACAAAAAACCCAGGGTCGTCCGCATCCTGCACCGAGGTCGCCAGTTCTCTGAACGCACTGCGGGTCGCAACAGGGCCGTAGGGAAGGTAGGTCCAGTCGCGCGCGTCGGGAGCTGTGGAGTAGCGCTCGTAGAGCGCATCCGCGTGGCGGTCGGCTTGCAATGGCTCGAGCCGGCATAGCCGACCCTCCATCGGGGTTCGCCCAGGGCGAGAACGCTCGGTCCAGTCGGCTACGGGGGCGCCGATCGGCTGACCGTAGTCGTTGCGAGCGGGCGGGGTGGGTGATGCCTCCATGCCGCTCGTTGTGGCCTCCGTTGCTTCTTCTTGCGAGTACCAGATCGGAGATTCTACCTGGTCCGGTTGTTCGGACACGCGTGCAGCATCGGACACCCCGCTGCTCCCAGGAGAGGAGCATGCTATCCTGCCAATGAAATGGACGGGAATGACGTAGCGGAACGCCGTCGACGCAGGGCGGCTGAGAGGGCCGGCTGGCCGGTTCGGGTTACCACGTTGGCTGACGCGGATGAGGACGACCTGGAGGCGACGACTACGATGAGGGAGCGCCTCGCGATGGTTTGGCGGCTCACGGTCGATTCCTGGGCCTCCTCCGGGCGCCCAATGCCGTCCTACACGAGAGAAGAGTCACCTGGGCGCCTGACTACGCTGCGCGATGAATGAGTCCGTCGAGCTCAACGACGATTTCCGGGACATGCTCGAGGCGCTTGTGGCTTCCGACGTGGATTTTGTCATCGTTGGCGCCCACGCATTGGCTGCCCATGGTCTGCCGAGAGCAACGGGGGACATCGACATCTTGGTCCGGCCGACCGAGGAGAATGCGGAAAGGGTCCTCGCCGCGCTCGCCAAATTCGGAGCGCCCCTGGAGGCTCACGGTGTCAGTCGAGCCGATTTTTCCACGCCCGGCCGGGTGTACCAGATAGGACTTCCACCGCGACGCATTGACCTCCTGACCGAGATCAGCGGCGTCTCGTTTGAAGACGCTTGGGCGGGTAGGGTTACTACGTCGATCGGGGGCGTACCGGTTTCGATCCTCGGGCGCGACAGTCTGGTCAAGAACAAGCGCGCGACTGGACGCGACAAGGATCTTCTCGACGTCCGGGCGCTGACTAGGACGAGATCCCGAGGGCCGGGGCGCTAGGCAATCCTGATTCATCTAGCCCGCATCATCCATGACTACGGCGTCGGATCGCGCAGGGATTCGGCTTCGCATGGCTTTCGACGACCGACGGGAATACTGCCTGCATTTGCTAGGGCGGCGAAAGTCCTGTGGAGTCGAAGGACAAGCGAGGCGGCGTCGTAGTC
>JAPPOR010001066.1:27723-46466 GCA_028817905.1 Myxococcales bacterium | reverse complement strand
TGCGACCGCGGAGTGCAGGCGAGCGTCCTGCCCGCTCACGCCGCGTGCGAGCCGCCGCAGTTGCTGCAGGAGAGCACGCTCACGGTTCCACCGACGTCGGCTGCTGGCACTGCGTAGGCGCTGCGGCCACCTGCGCGACGGCTCAGGGCCTCGAACGACGGGGGGGCGGGAGCGCCGGCCTTGTTCGCCATGCTTCTGCCGTCTCGTGCCGCGGTCGTTCCTTCGGCCTCGTCTTGGCCTTCCGGTCCCTCGCTGCGTTCTTCCGCGAGCTCCCGGCGCGCGGCTGCGGCCTTGGCGTCCGCGCGCGACGCGACGTTGCGGTCGGTTCCGGAGGGGCTGGCCGGCGCGAGCGCCGCGCGCTTGACCTGCTGCATCTTCTGGATGGTGGCTTGGGGATCGCCCGACACCGACGATACGTCGATGGGCACCTCGCCGGAGACCGCGTAGTTGCGACCGTCGGGACCGCGTTCATACTCGTAGCGGGGCGAGCCAGCGTGAGCGCCTCCAGCCGCGGCATGGGCCTGCTCGTGTGCTCTCACCTCAGCGTCGCGCGCCTGGAGCTTACGAAGCTCTGCGGCCTGCGAGGGGTCTTCCTCGGCGTCGTGCTCCTGACCACGGTCCCGGCCCGACACGTCGGATGGATCGCGGCTGCCGTTGCCGGCCCCTGGCTGCTCTTGACCACCGTCGGAGTCCCCCGCATCTCCCTGGCGCTCGCTGCCCGGCTCCTCCGGAAGCGCCGCGGCAGGCTGGACATGATTGACGACGGCCGGCCCCGCCCCGGAGGAACCGGACCGCGCGCCCTCTCGGATGGCGGTGGGCTCGTCGGTCGCCGGGTCGGTGCCTTGCGCTCCTTGGGCTGCCTGTGGCAGACCGTAGGCTGCCGTCGTGAGTGCATGTCTATGTATCGCGGCAGAATCCATGGCGACGTACCCGGGCGCACGGCGCCCATTCAGCCAATCGGACGGTGCGCCCGTCACCTTTAGAAAAAAACCGGCGCGATCGTGCGGAAACATTCGGTGCGAATGTTCCGGCGCAGGGTCGCGCGGGTTGCTCCGGGCCCGGCGGTCATGCGAACAAGCTGACAGCGCAATGCGCCGACCTCCCTGTGAGGTAGGTCAGTGCCAGTTCAAGGAGACGAGACCGACATGAAGCAACTGCTCAAGCGAAGGAATACCCGTGTATGCAGCGTTCACCTAGGCACAGGCATAGGGCTCGTGGGGGCGGCACTCGTTGTAGCCACTGGCTCGGCGCAAAGTCCGGGGGAAGGACCGGCCCTGTCACCACGGGTGACCCAGACACAACTGGAGCTCATGTCGGATCTGGATGCCCGCATCGCAGGGCGACGCATCTTCGCGACCCCCTTCAACCTCCTGGACGGACTGGGCGACGGCACGCTCAACGGGGCGGACAAGGTCGCTCCCGGGGGACGTCCGACCCTGCAGGACAATGGAATCTTTTTGCGTATGAATGGCCTGGATAGTCAGACCTGTTTGGAGTGCCACAGCATCTTGAGCAACGCTTCCATACCCGCAAAGTTCGCGGTCGGCGGTGTCGGTGGTGTGGGCCAGAGTGCGTTTCCCGGGGTGATCAATCCCGACGTCGACGACTCTGAGAACAACGGCTATGCGCGTATCGAGGGCAGGATGATCAATCCACCTTTCAGCTTTGGTTCTGGTGGCGTGGAGCAATTGGCCCGCGAGATGACGACGGAGCTGCAGGCGCTGCGCGCCTTCGCACAGAGCAATCCCGACACAAATGTACCCCTGATGGCCAAAGGTGTGAGCTTCGGCTCGATCTCCTTCGACAGCGGCAGTGGCGAGTTCGACATCACCGGCGTTGAGGGCATTGGCGAAGATCTGGTCGTACGGCCCTTCGGGCGCAAGGGCTGCTGCTCGACCATTCGGGACTTCGACATCGGGGCCATGAGGTTCCACCACGGGATCGAGCCGGTCGAAGTGGTCGGTTCGGGCGTGGACGCCGACGACGACGGCGTGGTCAACGAACTGCTTGAAGGCGAGCTGTCGGCCATGCATGTCTTCCAGACAAGCTTGGAGCGCCCGGTTCAGGACCCGCTTACCCCCGAGGCGCTGCTGGGAGAGGCCACGTTTAACAGCATCGGCTGCGCGGATTGTCACAAGCGCTCGCTGACCACGGACTCCCGCTTCCTTTCGCTCAGCTTCCCCGAGGTGCCGACGGATCCTAGCCTGAACGTCTACCGGACGGTGGACCTCGCGGGCACGCCCGGCTTCGCGCTCGTGTCCGGTGGCGGCGTGGAGGTGCCCCTCTATGCCGACCTCAAGCTGCACGACATGGGCCCCGAACTGGCGGAGGCAGGGCCCGTAGACCCATCTGGCGTCTTTCGGGCGCGTCTGGCGGGAGCCGAGCCACCTCAACAGGGGAACGGTGCCGGTCAGGGCAATGGCAATGGCAATGGCAACGGCAACGGTGGGGTGCTGGATGCCGCGCGTTTCTTCACCACGGCACGGCTATGGGGTGTCGCCGATACGGCGCCCTACCTACACGACGGGCGCGCGGTCACCCTCACCGACGCGATCGTCCTGCATGGAGGCGAGGCGGAGAGCTCCAGCAACGCCTTTGCGGCCCTCAGCGACACTGACAAGGTGAACCTCCTGGCCTTCCTGCGCAGCTTGCGCACGCCCCCAAACCCGAATGCCGACCTTCCCTGAGTGTCAGGTGGGGTAGGGCAGCACGGCGCGTGCCAGCTGCGCGATCAACACGCGGCTGGTGCGTTCGTCAGGCCATCCGATCAACGAGCGCTCGCGTGGCGACAGCCCGTTGTCGGGCTCCAAGGCCAGGTCGCGTACCGCCGCCACCCGGGCGCTTCGCAACATTGTACGCTCGGGGTCGGAGAGCTGCGGCTCGATGAACTCGGCCAGTTGCCAGGACAATTGGGCATGGCGCGTCTCATCGGCTGCGATGGCGGTGAGTATCTGCCGTGCTTGTGGGTCGGTCGCGGTCATTCCTTGATAGGTGGCCACCAGAGCCCCGTAGGTCTCTCGGACGCAGCCCTCCACGGCGTTGTCGAGCGCAAAGGACAGCCTATTTCGCAGAGGCGCCTCTGCCACGCGTGCCGGCGAAGGCCGACCTCCGAAGCGCGTGCACAGGCCGTTGACCATGTGCGCGTGGCGGACCTCGTCGCACCCGGCAGCGAGGGCCCGTTCGATCAGCTCGCGTGGCGCGCCGAAGGCCGCGAGCTCGCGCGCGATTCGGGCGAAGGAGACCACGCTGGCGGCCTCGAGGCTCGCCATCGTGGCGAGGTGTCGGCCGAGGGCGAAGGCGCCCATACCAGCTGACAATACGCAGGCGCCGTCGGGGCGGCGACCGACATCGCAATTGGACGGTGCGAGCTCCTCGCGTTCCACGGTCGAGACTTCTCCGGCGGATGTGACCCTCAGGATCACTCGGGTGTGGGGTTCGCCGCAGGGAAATGCCTCGTAGCGCACCAGAAAGCCCTCGCTGTCGCGCTCGACGTGGGTCACCGGAAGGTTGTCGTATGCGCCGCATCCGATCCGGTGGTCGTTGAGCCAGGCGACCAGGGCCGCCTCACCTAAGGTGTCGATTTCTCCCAGGATCGAAGCCAGATCGCCGAGCGTGGCTGTTGCCAGGAGAACATCGTCGCCGCTTGTCGCGACCAATGCGTTCTCGCACGCGTGTTCGCCACACAGGCTGTCAGCGTCGGTCACCGCGGCATACCTGTCTTCGCACTTGGCCCGATCGCTGGCCGAGCTACAAGGTGAACCCTCGCGTTCCTCGATCGCGATCCTGGCTATGTTCGGGTCCGCCCATGGCTCCCGGTAGGCGGAGGCCCGGGTCAGAGAGTCGGGCCTGCCGAGGGGGCTTGTGATGTCACCCAGGAGCTTCGGCTTGCCCGCATCGCACTCGATCGGCTCGCCGATCGCGGTTGTAGCGGGAGGCTGCTGGCTATCCGGTCCGCCGGCCTCGACGCCGGTGGGGCTGGGCGCGAGCGATTCCGAACCCGCCTGCGGGCCATCCCCCACGGTGCCGCGTGGCACATGCTGGCCCATGTTGGGATCGGCGGTCACCTGCGAGGTGCTACTACATGCGGCCGTCGAGGCGGCGGTTCCGAGCACCGCGCAGCGAGCGATTCCCTGCAAGATGTCGCGGAGTTCTCCGGGTGCCCAGCGGCGGACCATGCGCGGGTCGGGCTTGCTACGCTTGTGCATGACACCACAGTCAAGCAAGTCCTGTGCCCGGCCAGACACTCCTTTCGGTTCGCACCCAAGCCACAGACTGCGACGGCTTGGGTCGGCGGAAGACCGTGTCATTGATGGAGCTTTATTCGCTTGCTGTGTCTGGGGGCGGGACCGGGCGGACGGCGAAGCAGTAGCCGACCAGCTCGCCCTCACGTTCGAGGGGGGCAACGAGGGAATGGAACCAGCTTCTGACTCCGTCAAGCGCTGCCGGTGCGATGAACTCCGACGGACGGCGACTCTGGCCTACGCTGGCCAGGACGCGCCTTGCCTCGTCATGGTGAGCGCGATCGATGTTGTCGAAGATCGAGCCTCCCACCAGTCGGTCGCCCGGCTCGCCCAGCATGGTGTAGTTCAAAGACACCAGCCGCCCGTCGAGATCGACCTCGGAGAGGTGCAACGGCGCCTGCTGAACAAGGCTACGGAGGCGGCTCAGTTCCGCCAAGAGCGTAGACTCGCGCGCCTCGCGCTCCGTGATGTCGCGAACCGTCATTTGGAGCCCGACGCTGGCCCCCGAATCGAGCAGGATGCGACGCCCTGCGAGTTCCAGGCGCCTCCGTTTAGGTCCATCGAGCGTCACGACCATCCCGTGACCCTCCCCGTCCCGATAGAAGGCGCCGAGCCTGGCTCGCACCGAGCGCCGTTCGCTCTGTTCCAACAGCTCGCAGAACGGATGTCCTTGCAGCTCCGCTTCGGGGTGCTCGACCAGTTCTGTGAAGCGCGTATTGAAGCGTTGTAGCCGCCGGTCAACATCCAGCGTGCACATGGGCTCCGTCACGCGCTCGATCGTCAACCGATATGGATCTTCAGCTATCTCGGCAGTTCCGGCGAGGCGCGCCATCATCAACCGCGCCAAGCCTTGCAGGTCCTGAGCGTGCAGTAGCTCATCGACACGCGCGGCGTCCACGCCCCGGGTGACTGCGCTGAGCACCTCTGGATCGATCTCGAGTACGGTGGCCAGCACTTCGAGCTGCTTCAGCTTCGGTGGCTGTCGTCGGCCGTTCTTGAGCAGCATGAAGCTGCGCCACGGCATGCCCCACCGGCGGGCGATTTCGCGGTCGGAGAGGTCGCTTGGGACCCTCAGCCTGATGAAGCGGTATAGATTCTGGCAGCGCTGCCCAGCGTCCACTTGCCCTCCTTGGACCACGACTGAGCAGGTTTTTGGAGCCGGTGCAACAGTTAGACCAGCCTGGGCAAGTCCCCCCTTCTTGTGGGTGCGGCGCGAAAGGCAAGCTCGATCACCGAAGGCCCCAGATCTAATGACTATTTCAGCGAACTAGCACCACTTTACTCCACGTCGGATCATGGATAAAGTATGTCTCCATTGAGAGACGGGGGGACCGTTGCCGCACACTGGAACAGCAGCGCTGGGCGCCTGGCTGGATGCCATTCCAGTCGCCATGCTGGCCATCGCGGATGACGGGAGCATTCTGCGCGCCAATGCTCGCGCCAACGCCCTGTTTGGGTATGTGCTGCGTGAGCTCGAAAGCCTGCTCGCTAGCGACGTCGTGCGCGTTGGCGCGCCCGCGAGTCTCTGCTGCCCCCTCCCGTTGGCCAACCTATGGGCTGAGGCCACCGTTGACGGGGCACCCGCGCACGGCCTCCGCAAGGACGGCAGCAAGTTTCCAGCCTCTGTCAGCATGAGCCTTCTCGAGACGCCCGCGGGCGACGTGGTCCTGTGCGGCGTGTGCAACGTCATGGTCGAGGACGAGGCGGGGCGAACCTTCCGAATGCTCTTCGAAAGCGCTCCAGATGCCGTCATCGTCACGAACGCCGAAGGCGTTATCGAGCTGGTCAACGGCATGACCGAGCAGCTCTTCGGCTACGAGTCTAGAGAGCTGGTTGGCAAGCCGGTCGAGATGCTGATGCCAGCGTGCCTCCGGGCCGCGCACGTGCGCCACGTCAAAGCGTTTGCGCACGACCCGGGCCATCGCGCCATGGGCGAGCGAGGAAAGCCCTTCCTTGCCCGCCGTCGGGATGGCAGCGAGTTCAGCGCGGAGGTCAGTCTCGCGCCCATCCGTACACAGAAGGGTTTGCTGCTAAGCGCCGCCGTGCGCGACGTGAGCGAGCCGGTTGCCCTGCGTGCGCGGCTGCGAGAGCAGGGCGAGAAGCTGCGGCAGGCCGAGAAGCTGGAGGCGGTTGGTAGGCTCGCAGGTGGGGTCGCCCACGACTTCAACAACCTTCTCACGGCCATCACCAGTTTCGCGGGCTTCGTGCGGGACGAGCTGCCCGGGGACGATCTGCTGCTGCGCGACATCCACGAAGTGATCTCCGCTGCCGACAGAGCTGCGGCCCTTACACGACAACTCCTAACCTTCTCGCGGCAACAGCCCCTCAACCCCCGACCGACGGACCTCAATAAACAGCTTCTCGGCCTCGAAACGATGCTCCGGCGAACCCTGGGCGAAGACGCGGCGTTCGTCCTGGAGCTCGGGGAGGAGCCCATGGTCGTGTTGGCGGACCCCGGCCAGCTCGACCAGCTGGTCATCAACCTCGTTCTCAACGCACGGGACGCGATCCCCGCCGGGGGCCGCATCAGGGTGGCGACGCGTGCCCTTCCTCGTGGGACGAGGCCAGATTCGCGTTCCGATGGGCCAAGCGTATGGCTTGAGGTCGAGGACAACGGGACCGGCATGGACGAAGAGACCCTTGCGCGCATCTTCGACCCCTTCTTCACTACCAAGGGCTTAGGGGAAGGTACTGGGCTCGGCCTCGCTACCTGCTATGGCATCGTCGAAGAACTCGGCGGAGACATCAGGGTACGGAGCGCACTGGGCGACGGAAGCTCGTTTTCGATTCGGTTCCCGCGGCATTCTGGGGCGGCTCGGCCGACGTCGTCGGACGTCGTCCCCGTATCACTCAGGGGAACCGAGACGATCCTCGTGGTTGAAGATGCTGACGCCGTTCGGCGAGTTGCCAAGCGGACCCTCGAGCGCTACGGCTACACGGTCCTGTTGGCCGAGGATGCGCCCTTGGCGCTGAGCGTGTACGAGGCCAACTTGGGAGAGATCGACCTTCTCTTTTCGGACGTGGTGCTGCCGGGTGGCAACGGCTTCGAACTCGCGGCCGCGATACGGGAGCGCTCCCCTGATCTGCCCATCCTCCTCACCTCCGGCTACGCAAACCTGCGCGGCTTCCCTGACGGTCCCCCCGCCTTTTCCGTCCTCTGGAAGCCCTATGGCGCCGCAGAGCTTGCGAACGCTACACGCAAGCAGCTGGACGCTCGGGGTGCGTAGACAGGCGTGAGGTTGGTTGCGCCTTGCCGCGTTCGATACGGCTAGCTTCCGATGTTGGGAGGGGTATGGCACCCAGAGCGACTTTGGGGGCGAGTTGGAGCCTTCGAGCTGGGCAGAGCTGTAGGGACACTCTCCTGCCAACATACCGCGGCGGCTTGCGATGAACGACCTTGCGGACGGAAACTCGTACTGCGACACCCGCTCGGCGGCCTTGGCCGTCTCGTAGGCCAGCGATAGGCCTGGAAGTACAGCGTGGCACGTCACACACACTGCATTGTCGCCGAAGAAGAAGCAACGTGAGCTCGCGCGATTGCGCTAGCGACAGCTACTTGAACGGGCGACCTCGAAAGTCGTTTCGTTCTTGGCGGCAATGTCGCATAGTTCGCTCGAGTGCACGTTGCCGGGGGGATCTCACTATGAGCCTTGAGCGAGAGGATGTGCTTTTTCTGAACGCGTCGGAGGTGGAGGCGGCGCTGTCTGGGCAGGAGCTTGAGCTGGTTCGGCTGGTTCGTCGGGCCTACGAGCAGCACGTGGCCGGAATGTCTGTCGTACCTCACTCCACGTTGCTGCGATTTCCGGGGCGGGGATCGGACCGAATCATGGCACTTCCAGCGTGGTTGGGAGGTGACTCTGAGCTTGCAGGCATCAAGTGGGTTTCATCTGTTCCGAGCAATCCTTCGCGCGGGCTCGAGCGAGCGTCGGCTGTAATCGTCCTCAACGATATCGAGACCGGGCGCGCTCGCGTTTTGATGGAGGGCTCGCTTGTCAACGCACGGCGCACCGCGGCGTCTGCGGTGCTGGCGGCTCAGGTGCTACATGATGAGAAATCCCCGCAGCGAGTTGCCTTGCTAGGCTGCGGGCGGATTCAGTTGGAAATCCTTCACTTCTTGCGGATCGTCTTCCCGTCGCTGCGTCGCGCGGCTGTATTGGACATCGATCGCGGCGCAGCCGATCGGTTCGCGCGTACAGTGACCGAGTTGCACGATGGCCTCGATCTGACGATCAAGGACAGCCTCGATGAGCTGTTTGCCTCTGCGCCCCTCATCTCCATCGCAACAACGGCGCCCGCACCGTACATTGGACTGGATGTGCTCGCGGCCGCTCCGCCCGGCGCCACGTTGCTGCATGTATCCCTCCGGGATCTAGCCCCGGAGGTGGTGCTGACAGCCCAGAACGTCGTAGATGACGTGGCCCATGTATGCCGCGCCGAGACCTCACTACACCTCGCCGAGCAGCAGGTGGGTCACCGAGGGTTTGTGCATGGTGCCCTGGGTGACATGACAGCCGCCGGGCGGTGGGAGCGGTCGGACCCGGGTCGTGCTGTGGTATTCAGTCCCTTTGGCCTGGGGATCCTCGATCTGGTGGTAGCCGATCTTGTGTGCCGTAGGGCACAGGAGCGTGGACTTGGCACTCCGCTGCGCGGATTCTTCCCATCTCCGATCAACTTGGCATAGGAGGTGACGTAGCGGTGGGTTGTGATCGGCAAGTCCGCCGTCATCTACTGTGTGTTCCTGCAAACAGGGATTGTGGGAGGCACCGCGCGCGGACGGTGCACATGGAATGGACCGCACAAACCTGGCGAGCCCTCACGTGTGCGCTCCGGTCAGCAGAGCGCGGTTCGTTGCCCAGCCAGCGATTCGAACGCCACACCCCTTCTGCGTTCTCGAGCCTCACCGTTTCGCGCCGCGAGTACTATGGTTGAAGACGAGCCGCCGAAGCTCAGAAAGTGTATGACCGAGGGTCAGTCCTGTATGAACTCGCTCCCGCCCCTACATTCGTCGCGTACCTAGACCCTGTCAGCTCGCGTTCTTGTTGACAATCCAGTGGACTCCGGGACAAGGTGTGTCCTCGCTTGAGAAAGTGTGCGATCGCGATGAGATTCAGACGGGTAGGGGTGGTAGGTGCCGGCGTCATTGGTTCCGGTGTGGCGCAGCTCTTCGCGCAGAGCGGCCATGACGTCGCGCTCATTGATAGCAGCAAGGCGGCCCTTCAAGAAGCGCGTCGCACGATTGCGAACACCCTCAAGATGGCCCGGTTACTAGACCACAACACCCATGACGTGGAGCAGGTGATCGCCCACTTGCACGCCAGCACCGATCTAGAATCCCTGGGAAACGCTGACTTTGTGATCGAGAACGTCACTGAGGACTGGGAGATCAAGCGGGCGATACATGCGCGCCTCCACGCCGTCGTCCGTACCGACGTCCCGATCGCGGCTAACACCTCGGCGATTCCCGTCACGCGTTTCGGGTCCGTTGGTCATCACCCTCAGCGTGTAGTTGGCATGCATTTCATGAACCCGGTCCCGCTGATGCCGATGGTCGAGATCATTCGTGGCGTGCACACTTCGGATGAGACTATTGCAGCCGCCCGCGCGCTCGTGACCGAGGCGGGACGGGAGTCAATCGTGGTGGCCGACTCGCCAGGCTTCGTTACCAATCGCGTCATGATGCTTATGGTGAATGAGGCCATGTTTCTCGTACACGAGGGTGTAGCCTCTGTTCCCGACATTGATCGCCTGTTCAAGACCTGTTTCGGTCACAAGATGGGACCCCTGGAGACAGCGGACCTCATTGGTCTTGACACTGTCCTGAAGTCGATCGAAGTCATCTATGGAGAACTGAACGACGACAAGTATCGGCCATGCCCGCTCTTGCGGAAACTGGTCTACGCAGGCAAGCACGGACGTAAGACCGGAAAGGGATTCTACGAATACGAGTGTTGACATGTCGGCGAGGTGGCCTGTCGAGCGGCGTGCGCCGAATCGATGCAGCTGCCCCTGGTCGCCAGACGACGGCTACCTTAGCGCCAGCACGGGTTTGCAGCTGAAGGGGGAACGATGGCAGAGAACATCGCAGTTCCGATTCGTGAATTCGTTACGCGCTCGTTCAGCGGACAGCAACTGGCTGACGAGGACGACATGTTCGCGCTCGGCTTTGCCACCTCGTTGTTCGCGATGCAGTTGGTGGCGTTCGTCGAGAAGCAGTTCGGCGTCGAGGTCGACAGCGACGATCTCGACATCGACAACTTTCGCAGCGTTCGCGCGATTGCAGGGCTCGTGGAGCGCAAGTTGGCGGCGTGACGGCGCTGATGCTCGAGGAGTTCGCCGATCTGGAGCGTGAGTACCGCGCCTTCGCAGACGAGCACGTTGCCCCCCACGCCGCGCTGATCGACCGCGAGGAGTGCATCCCCACCGAGGTCGTAGAGGCGCTACGGAATGCGGGGCTTTTCGCGACGGGCTTCCCGTCGAGGGACCAGGACCCGATCGCTGCCAATCTGCGCCACGGTCTTGTCCATGAGGCGCTCGGGTTCGCGAGCGCGTCTGTGCAGGGGCTCGTGAACGTACACCACATGGCTGGGAGCGCGATCGCCCGCTGGGGCTCGCCTGCTCAGAAGGAACACTGGGTGCCGCGGTTGGCGAGCGGCGAGGTCAAGGCTGCGCTTGCGATTACCGAGCCAAACGTTGGGAGCGACGCGGCGGCCGTGGAGACCCGTGCGGTCGTGGACGGTGATGCTTGGTTGCTTCGCGGTGCGAAGTGCTGGATTACCTATGGTCAGAATGCGGACCTCTTCGTGCTCCTGGCCGCGACCGAGCAGGGAGGTACGGCCTTTCTGGTGCCGCGCCGAAGCGCCAATCTTCACATCGAGCCGATTCGGGGAGTGCTGGGCTGTCGCGGTTACATGCTGGCGAGATTGCATCTAGATGGCGTGCGCCTTTCCTCAGAACACCTTCTCGGCAAGCCGGGCTTCGGCCTCACGCATGTGATGGCTACGGGGCTGGAGTCTGGGCGTTACAACCTGGCCTGGGGTTGCGTCGGTCTGGCGCGAGCGTGCCTCGACGCCTCGCTCGAGTACGCCCATGAGCGGCGGCAGTTCGGTGCCCCGCTTGCCAGCTTCCAGCTGGTGCAGCAGATGATCGCGCGCATGATGACAGAGGTGCACGCTGCTCGCCTGGTATGCTGGCACGCCGGCGTGCTGCGCGCCCGCCGGGATCCGTCGGCGATCAAGGAGGCGACCATGGCGAAGTACTACGCCTCGACGGTTGTCAACCGAGTGGCGCACGATACACTCCAGATCCACGGGGCGAACGGCTGCGGCTCCGGCTCACCTATCGAGCGCTATGTTCGCGATGCGCGCATCATGGAAATCATCGAAGGCAGCACGCAGGTGCTTGAGCTCGCCATCGCACGCTACGGTTATCAGGAGCGTGGATGACGAGAACGTTCGACCTGAGCCACGTTGGCGCTCCGGGGGTTCAGGCTATCCTTGATGGGCTGCGCGTTGACGGCGAGAACGTGCGCAGGCACGACCTTGATGCCGAGACGGGTACCCTGACAGTGGAGTTCGCGCGACGGGGGGCGGCGGAGCATGTCGAGGCGTTCGTCGCGCAGATGACGCGAATGCACAGGCGGATCGCACGCAAGGTGCTCGTCGAGCAGCATGCCGCGGACCTAACGCTCCTCGATGTGGACGCGGCGCTTCTTTCACATCCCGACGTATACGTTCTCGGTGACGGTCTCATCGGACTGCGTGGTGCCCTGCTTGACCTCTTTCGCTTTTTCGAGAGGACCTTTCGGGGGTTCGCCGGCGACTACCTAGCCGAGGAAGAGCATTACCCCGTGATGGTACCGGCCGAGCTGCTTGCAGAGATTGGGTATTTCGGCCACTTCCCACAGCAGGTTACCTTCTGCTCGCATCTTCGCGGTGACTTGCCCGCATTGGAAGCCTTCGGGCAGACGGCTGCCGATCGGGTGCCAGAGCATGTGCCGCTCGCTCCTCCTGGCCACGTGCTGTCGCCGGCCGTTTGTCTCCCGTGTTATCGCCAGCAGCAGGGCGCCGTGGTGCATGGCACGCGCGTGCTAACGATGCAGAATCATGTCTTCCGCTACGAGGGATCGAGCTTTCGCCCGCTCAGGCGCGCGTGGGATTTCACCGTGCGCGACATCGTCTTCTTCAGCGATTACGCGGAACTCGTACGCTTGCGCCAGGAAGTGATGGACCGCACCATTCGTCTTTGCCGTGAGCTCGATCTTGAGGTGACGATCGAGGTGGCCAGCGACCCTTTCTTCCTGGATGCGAACCGGGACAAGGCGATCTACCAACGGATGGGGGAAGTCAAGTACGAGCTGCTGTTCCCAGTCGCGAATCGGAGCCCGATCGCGGCCTCGTCCTTTAATCTGCACCGCGACTATTATACCTCTGTTTACAACACCCACCGTGCAGACGGCTCGCTGGTGGAGAGCGCATGCATTGGATTCGGCCTGGAGCGCTGGGTCTACGGTTTCATCGCCCAGAAAGGCTTGGACCGAAGTCGGTGGCCGATCTAGCTTTGCTCGCACCGCGAAGGCATACGATGATTGTGGAAGTGACGGGGTTCGCCGGAATCGACTGAGGTAAACGCGCTACTGCGTTGAGGCGGCTGGGCCCGAGCAACCCTGGACCCTTCAGGTATTGGCTTCCGTTCTCGGCTCGAGCGTCGTCTCAAGGTATGGCCGGAGGAGGTCTGCAAGTTCCGGCGCATGGGCGGAGCTCAGCATCGTCACGTGATTTCCAGATGTGTGTACGACGCGCACTGGCTGGGTTGTCAGCGATTGCCATCCTAGCGCAGCGTCGCGGAGCACCTCTTCGGATGCAGATGGGTAGTCGCTGCTTTGAGCCGCGTTCGCGCGAAACAGTGTGATGGGCGCGGAAGCTACTGCGGGCCGGTAGGCGCGATGCACTCGAACGTGCGCCTTGCCGACCTGCAGTAGATTGCGAAGCATTCGCTGTTCTTCGCCGCGCGGAAGCGCGTCCGCGCGTTTGAGTGCGGTTACAACCGCCTCCAGCTGTGCTTCGGTGCCGAGTTCGCACAGGGCTTCGAAGGAGACATCTACGGAATTTCCGACGAACCGCCCGATCGCTTCCGCCATCGTAGCCAGTCTGAGGGCGTCTTCGCGACGTTCATCAGCGACATCTTGCTCCCGGTGCGACCCCGGTGCAACCGAGTCGAACATTCCCAAGAAGGCGACCATCTGGCCGCGTGCACGAAGTTGGCGGGTCATCTCGAACGCGATAACCCCACCCATCGAGTGCCCGGCCAGGTAGTAGGGTCCGCGAGGCTGCGCTGTGAGGATCTCGGCCGCGTAGTCGCGGGCCATCTCTTCGAGCGTCCCGTGTGGCTCGCGCGCTCCGTCGAGGCCGCGCGCCTGGATACCATAGACCGGGAGACCGGCGGGGAGATGTCGCACGAGGTGCACGTAGTTGAGCAAGGTTCCACCGCCAGGATGAACGAGAAAGAGGCTCTTGGGTCCCTCGCCGGCGCGAAGCCTGACCAGCAGAGGCCAGCCGGTGTCTTCGAGGCGCAGGGCAGACGCGAGATGCTCGACGGTGGGCTCCTCAAAGATCGCGGACAGTGGCACTTTGCTTCCGAAGTGGCGCTCGATCTCGACGAGCAACCGCAGTGCCAGTAGTGAATGGCCGCCAAGCTCGAAAAAGCTGTCTGTCACGCCAACCGGATGCACATCAAGAAGCTCCTCCCAGATTTGCACTAGCCGAAGCTCGGTTGCATCGCGCGGCGCGACGCAGCGGGCCGTCACCCTCTGCTTCTGCGGCACAGGTAGCCGTTGACGGTCGACCTTTTGGTTCGCGGTCAGCGGTAAGGCGTCGAGGAATACAAAGGCGCTTGGTGTCATCGCCGCGGGCAGCCGTTTTCCAAGAAACGTGTGCAGGGCGCTGAGGTCTTCCTGCAGCCCAGGGCGCAGGACGACGTAGGCAGCGAGCGCCGGCCCGTCGCCGTCGTCGCGCGCGACGACCGCACAGGCGGCGACGTCCGGATGGGCTTGCAGTACGGTGGTGACCTCCATCGGCTCCACGCGCTGCCCCCGAATCTTGACCTGATTGTCCAAGCGTCCGCGGAACTCGAGCAGCCCATCGGCACCGAGGACTCCGCGATCCCCTGTTAGGTAGACGACGTCGTCGCCAAGCTGTACGAAACGTTTCGCGTTCTCATCCGGCGCGTTGATATAGCCCAGTGTGCGGAAAGGCGTTCGAATCGCGATCTCGCCTGGTTCCCCGATGCCGCACATCGAACGCGTGGGCGTCAGTACGAGCGCCTGCGCGTGTGGGATCGTGCGGCCAAGGGGCTGGACGCCGGAAAGCGGTTTCTCCGGGACGACATAGAAGCATTGCGCAAGCGTGGTCTCGGTTGGTCCGTAGAGGTTGACGAGCGTGCCGGACTGCGGAAACGCTTCCCGCCAGCGCTCAACCAGGGACGACGTCAACGGTTCACCAGCAAAGAAGACGTGCCTGAGGTTCTTCAAAGTCACTTCGCTGGATCGGTCGAGCAACCATGTCTGCGCGACGGTCGGGACCGTATGAAGGGTAGTGACGCGCTCGCGTTCGAGCCACTGCAACGTAGGCTCGCCGTCCACTGGAAGCACGAGGGTAGCGCCGGAGGTCAGGGGAAGAAAGACATCCCGGAGGACTACATCGAAGGAAAGTCCCGTAAGCTGCGCGCAGCGATCTCCAGGGCCGATGCAGAAGGTCTTCCGTTGCCAGTCCAGCCAGTGGGCGAGGCCGTCGTGGGTTCCGAGCACGCCCTTGGGGTTGCCGGTGCTTCCCGAGGTGAAGAAGACATAGGCGGCGCGGGGGTCCTCGAAGCGCGCCCCGGCCTGATCGACCATGGTCTGACGTCGGTGCGCAGGCAGATCGTCACTCAGCGTGAGCAGAACACCCCCAGCTGCGAGGGCCGCGGCCATATCGACGATTACGTCGATGCTGCGAGGGCCGGTAACTGTCACGACGTCGCCCCGCCGGGCCTGCAGGCGCGCCGCCTGAGTGGTGATCCGCGCGGCCAGTTCGGCGTACGTGAGGGTGCTCCCGCAGTGCTCGACCGCGCTTGCGTTCGGTGTTCGTGCAGCCCATGCCGCGATACTGTCAACGACCGGAATCTGTCGGGGCACCTCCAGCACGACGGTCAGGTCGGGCAAGACAGATCGAGATAGGGCGGTGACGAGATCGAGCGCGCCGAGGCGCAGGTTGGCGTCACGCACGACCTGCTGGAGGACAGCGATGTACTGTTCCAGGAAGCATTCCATGCGCGCGTCACTGTAGCGTGCACTCCGGTAGCGGAGGTCGAGCTCCAGCACGCCATCGACGTCCGTCACGAACAGCTGGGTAAAGAACTCTTCGGTCAGGGCGGGCGGATCCTCGAGCCGGGCTCGGATACCTGGTAGCTCAACGTTGCGCGGCGTGCTCGGTGTGAAATTGAACACGACCTCGTACACCGGGTGCATGTTTGCGCCGCGCTCCACATCCAGTCCCTCCACGAGGGTCTGGATCGGCACGTCCGCATGGCGCATCGCGTCGAGCACCATCGGACGTACCACCATCATTGCTTCCTGGAACGTCAGCTCGGGCGCAAGCCTTGCCCTCATCGCCAGGGTGTTCAGGAACAGCCCGATGAGAGCTTCCGTCGCGACGTGCGTGCGACCGCTGGCGGGGGATCCTATGACGACGTCCTGCTGCCCGGTACACCGCATGAGCAAGGTCATGAAAGCCGTCAGCAGGGTGACGAAGAGAGTCGTACCCTGGGCGCGACTGAGGGCTTCGAGCCCCTGTCGCAGCGGGCGGTCGATGATCGACTTGACCGCGGAGGCACTGTGGTCGCGATCCGCTGCATCCAGCGCTGTGTGCAATAGTCGGTCGGGCACCAGTTGAAGGACTGGCGGAAGCTCCGCCAGTTGCCTTCGCCAGTACTTGAGCCCGGTGCTCAGGACGCTGCCCTGTACTCGCTGGCGTTGCCAGTGCGCAAAATCCACGTACTGGATGGGAAGTGCCGGGAGAGGAGACGGTCTTCCGCGCGCAAAGGCAGTGTACAGAGCCGCCAGTTCGTGCGTGACGACTCCTATCGACCAGCCGTCGGCAGCGATATGGTGCAAGGTGAGAAGTAAGATGTGCTCGTCGTTCGAGATCCGCACTAGCTTCGCGCGCATGAGTACGTCGCTTCCGAGTTCGAACGGTCGCTTCATTTCCTCGGCATGGAGGGAGTGCCAGTCGCGTGACTCGACAATGTCGATCGCGAAGGGCTCTGGGGCGCGGACCTTCAGTTGAGGCCTGTCGCCGGTCGCGCTGATGTTTGTCCGAAGAGTCTCGTGTCGGCGAACGATTTCTTCCAACGTGGCAGAAAGCGCTTGCAGGGAGAGCGCTCCTACCAGTCGCAGCGCGCCGGAGATATTGTGGGCGATGTCTGGGAACATCCGGTCGCGGAACCATTCCCGCTCTTGCGCCAGCGACAGCGGCATATCTGCGTCTTGCCATTGCTGTCGGTCCGTCAGGGCGGCGCTGCTATCGGCTGCCACGGGTTTGAGCTTGCGTAGCAGCTGATCGCGTTGCTCTGGCGAGAGGTCCTTGATGAGCTGCTTGAGCCGGTCCTTTTCGGTCTTCGCGGACGCCTTGGCCTTGGCCTTCGACTGTCGCAAGGGGGCACGATTGCTCACTCGCCACCTCCGGACACGGTGACTTCGTCCAATAGTTGCTCGAGCTCGCCCGGGTCGGTTTGCTCGGCGCGTTCGCTGACGATGAGGACCGCTAGCTCAGCGATCGTTGGCGCCTGAAGGAGCGCAGCAAGCGATAGCTGGACGTTGAGCCTCGATGATAGACGGGCGTTGAGCTGTGTGGCCAACAGGGAGTGGCCTCCGAGCTCGAAGAAGTTGTCGCGCACACCGATGCGCGTCATGCCGAACAGTTCCTGCCAGAGATTGGAGAGGGTGCACTCGAGGTCGCCGCGCGGCGCTTCGTACTCTGAGTCCAGGTTTGGGCGCTGGTGCGTCGGTGCTGTGCTGGTTAGTACAGGCCTTTGTTCGACCCACTGGCAGAGCCGCGCCTGAAGGTCACCCGACGAGACGACCACCTGAGCGAGCGTACGTGCCGCAATGATCCGCTCGAAGGCGGCGAAGCCTTCGTCCGGTTCCATGCTGAACGGACTGACCGTGGCGCCCAGGCCTGCGATAGCCGGAGCCTTGCCGGGCAAGCGCCAGCTGTCCCAGTCCACGCTGGTCCAGCCACGCCTGGTGTTCGCGAAGGCGTCCATGAATAGGTTCGCTGCGCTGTACGAGCAGAACCCGAGGCCGCCGAGAACCGCCGAAAGGGAGGAGAGCAGCACAACGAAGTCGAGATCACGGTCGTTCAGTAGCTCATCTAGCACGAGGACACCGCGCACCTTGGCAGTGAACTGGGACTCTGCGCTCGGGAGCGTGACCTCGCGGATTTCCCGGAACGTTTCGGGTCCAACGGCGCCAGCGCCGTGAATCACGCCGTGAAGGCCGCCAAAGCGCCTGTCGACATTGGCGAGAACCCCGCGCATCTCCTTGCGGCTTGAAACGTCGGCGCGTTGCACCAGCACCTCGGTGCCGAGCGCGTCGATCTGCTTTCGCTGTTCTGGCGTGGGGTCTGATCGGCCCACCAGCACGAGTCGCGCAGAGACGGCCTTCGCCAGTTGCTGCGCCAGCACCATGCCGACGGCGCCGAGGCCTCCAGTGATGAGGTAGACCCCCTGATGACGAAATGGGGGTTCGCTTGGCTGTTGGAGGCGAACTGGTTCGTAGGCGAGGACAGTTCGCCGACCGTTGCGGTAGGTGACGAAGGGCTCAGCTGCGTCCCCGAGGAGTTCATCGAGGAGCGGCGCAGCATTGTCCGTGTCGATACAGCGACAGACCAGACCAGGGTGCTCTTGCGGCGCGACCATCACGGGCGCGTGCAGCGTGGCTTTGCCAGGCGCCTCGCTCAGGTTCTTGGCGACAACATCGATACGCACCTCGCCGTCGATCGCTTGTATGAGCCGCACGAGGCTAAGGAACCCTGCGTCCTGGAGGGCGTCGAAGGCTGCCTCGTCCGTAAAGCACCCGAGGTGGACGACCCGTTGCGGCCGATGGTCACGGATGACAGGCGCGAAGTCGGCGGTTGGTGGCGCGGTGATCACCGTGCACCCGCGACTGCGGAGCGCAGCAGCGAGGTCGATGGTATCGCCAACGACCAACCAGGAG
This sequence comes from Myxococcales bacterium, assembly GCA_028817905.1. Taxonomy (GTDB): domain Bacteria; phylum Myxococcota_A; class Polyangia; order Polyangiales; family JAFGIB01; genus JAPPOR01. The sequence continues at coordinate 27,977 of JAPPOR010001066.1, read as the reverse complement.
CCACCCGCTCGCTGCGAGGGGTGCGGGGTTGCCGAGGGTTTCAGATATGGCAAGTAGAACCAGTCGCTGATGTCGGTACGTTTCCGCACGGGTTCGCGCTTCTCCGTTACGGGTTCGATCCAGTAACGCTGGCGCTCGAATGGGTAGGTAGGTAGCTGGGCGCGACGGCCCGGGGCCGCGACAGGCAGTGGGCCGCCATGGAGCCAGACCTCGGCCGTTGCCCGTAGCAGCACGGCCCGTTCCGCCTCGGGGCT
>JAPPOR010001066.1:19598-27209 GCA_028817905.1 Myxococcales bacterium | reverse complement strand
CCGGGGCCAACGCGCTCCTGGATGAGCCGCGCGCGTGTAGCTACCAGCTGTAGCGCGTCGCTGAGGGACAACACGCCAGCGATGTGCGCGGCAGCAAACTCTCCGATGCTGTGGCCAAGCATTGCCTCGGGCTCTATGCCCCGGCTCTGCAGCAGGGCGGCGAGAGCAACCTCTGTGGCGAAGATGCTCGGCTGGGCTACGATGGGATCGTCAGCCAGCGTGGTCTGCGTCTTGCCGAGCATGGCTTTCAGATTGAGCTTGGACGGCACGGTGCTATCATCGAAGAGCCACTCTCGGATGTCGCGCTGCAGGTCCGGCTGCAACAGCTCGGCCGCTTCGTCGAGCACGTTGCGGTATGCGGCCTCGGTTCGGTACAGCTCCCGGCCCATACCTGGGTAGTGCTCCCCAAGGCCGGGAAAGAGGAACGCGATCGCGGGTCGGCTGGAGCGCGCGATCCCGCTGACGAATTCCCGCGTTCGCAGCGCGTGGAGCACTTCGTCGCGCGTGCTGGCAACCAGGAAACGTCGGTGAGTGAACGTTCTCCGGCCCTCGCGAAGGGTGAACGCGATGTCGGAGAGGCGCTCATGTGGTAGTGAGTCCGCAAGGTGGTGCGTCATCGTGTCGAGGGCCGTTGCAGTGCGCGCGGAGAAAGTGAGGAGCTGCGGCCCTGGCGCCTCGGGCACAATGGCGCGCCGGGGCGCCTCTTCGAGTGCGACGTGCGCGTTGGTACCCCCGATGCCAAACGAACTCACGCCCGCACGAAGCGGCGTTGGGGCATCGAGGCGAACGAGCTCACTATTGACATAGAATGGGGAGTCATCGAGGCCAATCCCGGGATTGGGCCGATCAAAATGTAGCGTCGGGGGAATGGCTCGGTGCTGGAGTACCAGCACGGTCTTGATCAGTCCGGCGATACCAGCGGCCGCATCGACGTGCCCCAGGTTGCTCTTCAGCGAGCCAAGCGCACAGAAGTTGCGACGGTCATCGCAGTCGCCGAACGCTTGCGTGAGCGCGCCTACCTCGATGGGATCCCCGAGCAGGGTGCCCGCTCCGTGGGTCTCGATGAACGACAGGGACGCGGGCTCGAAGCCCGCCATCGCGAGGGCCTCTCCGACCACGCCGGCCTCTCCGGCTCCGCTCGGAGCTGTATAGCCGACCTTATTCCGGCCGTCGTTGTTCACCGCGGAGCCGCGGATGATCGCCCGCACCAAGTCACCATCGGCCACGGCATCAGACAGACGCTTGAGCACGACCATACCGGAACCGTCGCTCGACACGGTCCCCTGCGCAGAGGCGTCGAACGGTCGGCAGTGGCCATCGGGCGAGAGAATTCCGCCGTCTTCATAGACGTGGCCGCCGACGAGCGGAAGATGGACCGAAACGCCGCCAGCAAGGGCCATGTCGCTCTCGTGGGCGAGCAGGCTTTGACTGGCCATGTGCACTGCTACCAGCGACGTGGAGCAGGCTGTGCCCACGCTCACGCTGGGTCCACGTAGGTCGAGGTGATACGATATGCTCGTGGCGAGAAAGGTCGGGTCGTTTCCAAGCGCGATCTGGAACGTGCCTACGCCGTCCATGATGGGGCGGTTCGGCGAGAGGTTCCTCAGCAGATACATGCTCAGGATGCTCCCCGCGAAAACGCCAATCCGACCGCTTGTGTTGCGGCTGTCGTAGCCGGCGTCTTCGAGCGCACTCCAGGCGGTCTCGAGGAGGATCCTCTGCTGTGGGTCCATGCACGCCGCCTCTTTGGGGTTGATTCCGAAGAACCCGGCATCGAAGGTGTCCGCCCCATTGAGCACTCCGCGTGCGCCGACGAAGTGCCCGGTGGCAAGGATAGAAGGGTCAACGCCTGCGCGCTTCAGTTCCTCGTCGTCAAAGAATGTAATCGACTCAACGCCATCGCACAGATTGCGCCACAGCTCCGCGGGAGAGTCCGCGCCGGGCAGGCGGCAGGCCATCCCGATCACCGCCACAGCTTCGCTCGGCCCGCTCACTGGTCCCCCCACGCCGGGCTGCTCGCAGGTCGGTCGGCTTCACCTATTTCGTCTAGGGTGCGATCGCGTGCTCCGGCTCGTACTGTGACCGGGTCAGCGGGAGCAACTCGAACAGTCGGCACGGGGCGAAGGCCCAAGAATCCAGCGAAACAGCTGCGGGTTGAAACGGGAAGGCTCATGGGGTGTCGTTCCGCCGCGCGGCCATCTGTGCGAGGGCCTGCCGTCGCGCTGTCGCTCGGCTATCGGGGTCATCATGAGAGGCTAATGTCGGGGTCGTCAGCCGCTGTGCGAGCGCTTCGACCGTGGGGTAGTTGAACAGATCGGTCACTGAGACGGCTATGCCGAGCTCCTCTTGAACCCGGTCTTGCACGCGCAGCAGAAGAAGCGAGTGGCCGCCTTGCTCGAAGAAGTTCGTTTGTATCCCAACTCTTGGGAGCTGGAGGACATCCTTCCAAATGTGGGCGATGCTTCGCTCCACCCGGCCGCGAGGTGCGGTCAGCGAGTCGCGGGCGAGCGACCGATGCCGACCGACCTGCGAGGCCAGTTTGCGGCGATCGAGCTTGCCGCTGGGCAGCAGCGGAAGTTCTTCGAGTCGCACGAACGTATCGGGTATCATGTACTCTGGTAGGTACTGACGCAGCTGGCGGCTGAGGGTTGCCTCATCGAAAGGCTCGATGCGCGGCACCCTTGAGTCGCTAAACAGCCGCCGATAAAACGGGGAAGCCCGGAACGCGCGTCCGTGGCGCGGAGAGTCGTACCTGAATGGCAATGTGCCGTGCGCCTGGCGGCGCAGGGTCCCTTCGACAAAGTAGGCAGGGTGCTTGGTTTGGGAGAGCAGCGCGCCGGCAACTGCCTCGATCGAGTCACCCTCCCGTACGTCGAGGCTATCGAACGCGGGCAAGAATACCGGCAGCCAGCAGTGCTCGTGTTCGAGGATGTCGATCGGAGAGCCGTAGCCTGTGTCGAGCGTCAGCCAGACGAGGAAGCCGTCCAGCCGCCCGTGCCGCGCGATGCGGTGCACCGCGCGGTGGCGCGTTTCGGGTTCGGTAAACACGCGGAAGTCTAGGTCCTCGAACACTTGCGGCGCACCGAGCAGGTGCGAATGGTCCAGACCCTTGACGCAGACGCGCAGATCGAAGGGGTTTCCGACCTGCGCGAAGATCTTCTCGACATACCTTGCGGCGAGAGGGCCGAATGCGAGGTTGCCCAGCAGCTCGTCGGGAAGTTGCACCGGTGCATACAGTGTGGTGCTCCGAAGCGGGATGAACTCCTGGTTGCCGCCGAGGTTCCGGCGCATGGCGTTCAGGATTGCGGCGGCGCCCTCACTACCGCCGATCGCACCTACGATCTCGGAGACACAGACATCGGGTGCTTCGGGCAGCGTGATCTGTGTGGCGTCACCGAGCAGCACTTCGATCCGGTCGCCAAGTCCGAGCTCCTCCACCCGCGCGACGGCCTTCCTATAGCTCTCTGGCATCAGCTCGATGGCGTACGCTTTTCTAGCGCCTGCCTCGATGCACAACCGCGACAACAGTACCTCAGGCCCCGTTCCAACTTCCACGACAACCTTGCCCGGCACGCATTGCGCGAGCGCCCCGCGATAGCTGTCGTTACGCCTCTCGTCACTGGACATGGCATGATACGCGAGGTCGTCGTAGACGAAGTACTCGGCGATCGACGGCCACCACCCGTACTTGGGCGTGTCCTTCGGCACGATGCATGCGGCCAAGCGGTCGCCGTCTACGACGACTGCTGCGCTGATCAGCCCTCCGTCACGACGCAGTGCGCTCTCGACCTCGCCGAGCTCGACGCGAAAGCCCCGCAGCTTGACCTGGTGGTCCTCCCGTCCGACAAAGTCCAGTTCGCCGTTTGGCAGGAAGCGCGCCAGGTCTCCGGTTCGGTACATACGGCCTGCGCCAAGCCCGTCCTCCATGAAGCTCGCGGACGTCAAGTCGTTCCTGTTCCAGTAGCCCCGCGCCACGCCCGGACCAGCGACATATAGCTCGCCAGTCACGCCGATCGCTACTGGCCGGCGCGAAGCGTCCAGGACGTAGACTCGCGCATCGCCGATGGCACGACCAATCGGTGGCTTGCGCCCATCACTTTGTACCTCGGCGACTGTCGCACAGACGGTGACCTCCGTGGGCCCGTAGGCGTTGAGGAAGCGTCGCCCCGGCGCCCACCGCGTGACGAGCTCCGCCGGACAGGGTTCACCGGCCACGATGAGTGTGCGTAGAGCTGGGAGCTCAGCATGCTGTAGTTGGGAAAGGACGGAAGGCGGGAAGGTAACTGTAGTGATCGACCAGCGTCTCAGTAGCGTCATGAGTTCATGCGACGGTACCAGGACACGCCGTGGTGCAAGGTATAGCCGAGCACCAGACAGGAGCGCAGTGAAGATCTCGGACACCGATGCGTCGAAGTCGAGCGAGGCGAACTGCAGCACTCGGCTCGACGCGTCGATGTGGAACGCTTTCAGCTGCGACTCGACCAAGTGCCATAGGGAACGATGGCTAACGGCGACGCCCTTCGGGCGACCGGTCGAGCCGGAGGTGTAGATGATATAGGCCAGGTCATCGGGTGACAGCTCCGTTGGCAGCCCGGTCGAGAGGTCGTTGTCTGCCGGGCTGGACGGTTCGAACTGTCCGGTCCAGACCATCTTTGCCTGACAATCTGCGAGGATCTCCCGTGTGCGAGCGGGTGGACCGGAGGGACTGATCGGCACGTAGGCAGCACCCGCCTTGAGTGTGCCGACGAGAGCGGCGAGCCGGTCGAGCGAGGACTCAGCGAGAATAGCGACACGGTCGCCGCGCTCTACTCCGTGCTGCCCGAACCACCGCGCGAACGCGTTGGCGCGTTCGTTCAGTTCGCGGTAGGTCCACGTGGGGCCGTCCAGGAACGTCACGGCTGGCGCCTGCGGGGTCTTCGCCACCTGCGCCTCGAACAGAGAGGTGACGGGTGCGTCGAGTCGCGAGAGCAGGCCCCTGCTGGGCCCGGCGCTCCAGTCTTCAAGCAGCTCGCGACGCTCGACTGCGGTCAGATAGTCGAGCTCGGACAATCTGCATTCGGGACCGGAGGCCATCGCAAGGAGCAAAGTGCGAAGATGACCGACAAGGCGCATCATCGAGCCGCGGTCGAAGCGGGCCCGGTCATAGCCGACACCGAGCCGAGGCTTCTTACGTAGCTCGAAGAGAACCGCAAGTGGAACATTCGCGCGCTCCACGAAGTTGAAGTTGGAGAGCGACAAGTCGCGGCCGCGCAAGCGCCTCTCGTCCAGAGGAGTATTGTCGACGACGAGCAGACTCTCGAACAGTGGAGCCCCGGGGCGAACGTTGCTCCATCCCTGGATCTCGACGAGCGGTGTTTCCTCGTGGCTTCGGGCTTCGACCTGCTGCTGCTGTAGCTCTGCTAGCCACGCGCTGAGCGTCCGCCGCGGGGAGCATCGCACGCGCGTCGGCTGGGTGTTGATGAACAGTCCGACCATCCTTTCGAACCCCGAGAGGGCGGCCGGGCGGCCTGCCACCGCCGTGCCGAACAGGACGTCCTCGCTGTTTGCGTAGCGACTGAGCAGCAACGCCCAGGCTCCCAGCAGGAAGGTGCCGACCGTCAGCCGCGCGCTCCGCGCCGCCTCCTGGAGCGTCTCGATCTCAGCATTCGGCAGCTCAATGAAGTCGAGTCTATAGCCGCTTTCTCCGGTCTGAGTATCGATGCCAAGGGGCGTCGGCTCGGCGAAGCCCTCCAGCGTTTCTCGCCAGAAGGCCTCCGCCTGGTCGCGGTCACGTTGTCGCTGCCAGGCGATGAAGTCTTTGTACGGTCGGACATCGGGGAGGGCCTCGCCATCGTAGGCTGTGAATAGCTCCTCCATCAGAATAGCGACTGACCAGGCGTCAAGGATGATGTGGTGCCATGTCCAGACCAGCTGGTGCTCATCGTCGCCGGTCTTCGCGAGCTTGAGTCGTAGCAGTGGCGCGTGCCCAAGATCGAAGCCTAGCCGGCGCTCGGAGGCAGGGAGGTCATCGCGCCACTGCACGACCTCCAGTGGCACCCGCGGCTGACCGCCTACGACCTGCAGCGGTTCCGGCAGGCGGTGCCACGCGAATGCAGTGCGCAGAGGGGTGTGGCGGCGCAGCAGCTCCTGCCACGCCTTGCGGAAGCGAGGGACGTCGATCGGGCCGCACAGGCGGCACGAGAGCTGCTGCACATACAGATCGCGGGCTTCGTCCGATACGCAGTGGAACAGCATGCCTTGCTGCATCGGAGAGAGCGGATAGACATCCTCTTTATGTGGGCTCATGCTTCCTCATCAAACCGCACTTGACCCAATGCACGCGAAAGGTCGCTGTCGTTCACCTCGAGTGCGGACATGGGCGCATCGTTGGGTGTGCTGTTGGCCTCCACGAATGTGGCCAGCTCCGCGACGGTCGGGTGCAGGAAGACATCCGCCGGGCGAATGTGAAGGCCGGCGCGACCGCAGCGCGCCACGATCTGGATGCTACGGATCGAGTCGCCCCCGATCGCGAAGAAGTCCTGGTTGACGCCTATACGCTCGGTACCGAGTACCTCCTCCCAGATCCTAGCGAGCGTCTTCTCGGCCGTTGTGCGCGGTGGGATCAGTTCTTGTTCCTCGCCCGCGTCTCGGTCCGGCGCGGGCAGTCGCGTTGCATCTAGCTTTCCATTTTCGGATAGCGGAAGCGCATCGAGAAAGCAGAACGTAGCAGGCACCATGTAGTGGGGAAGACGCTCGCCAAGGAAGCGCTTGAGCTCAGGCGCACGCGCATCCCCCACGACATACGCCACGAGCCGCTGGTCGCGTGCAACGACGACAGCGGACGCGACGTGCTCATGGCTTGTCAGGGCGGCTACGATCTCGCCCGGCTCCATACGGAAACCGTGCAGCTTGATGACATCGTCGCTGCGCCCGATAAACTCGAGATTGCCGTCCGCGCGGCGGCGGACCAGATCCCGTGTGCGGTAGAGCCGAGCGCCTTTCTCCCCGTACGGATCGGGGATGAACGCGCTAGCCGTTCTCTCCGGATCGTTGAGATAGCCCCTGCCGACGCCGATGCCCCCAATGTAGAGCTCGCCCATGACGCCGGTCGGGACGAACGACAGCCTCTCGTCCAGGACGTAGGCAGTGAGGTTGCGAATCGGTGTCCCGAGCGAGGCAACCGCCACCGCCTCGTCGGCCTTGCCAAGTCGGTGGATCGCGTAGTGGCACTGATCGTCTGAGCATTCAGTCGAACCGTAGGTATTGAGCAGCGGGATCTGAGCATGCCGCGCTAGCCAGCGGCGGCAGAGATCGGTCGGAAGCGCCTCGCCCGTGGGGACGATCCACCGTAGCGATGGCAGCGCGGTGGCCGGCTCGTCCAAGAGGGCCCGCAGCATGGATGGCACGACCTGCAACACTGTGACACCTTGCGAGCTCACTTCTGAGAGCAGGTTGCTCGGGCTTTCCGCCACCTCATCGGGAAAGACGATGACGCGTCCGCCGACCACGAGCGGCGCGAGGCATTGCCAAACGATGATGTCGAACGTTGGCGGGCCGTTCTGCGCGAGAGCATCGAACTCGTTCATGCCGAGGTCCGAGATCTTGGCAAGAATGTGGTTTAGCATGCCCCGG
>JAPPOR010001066.1:15131-18802 GCA_028817905.1 Myxococcales bacterium | reverse complement strand
GATGGAACCGCTGCAATACGAATGTCGTCTGAAACACGGGTGGGCGGCTCAGGTTGCGCGGCAGCGCCAGTAGATCGGTTAGAAGTGAGAAGGGGTAGTCCGCGTGCTGGACCGTCGCAAGCGTGTTCTCGCGGACGCGCTGCAGAAGCACGCGAAAGCTAGGGCGCCCGCTCAAATCGGCAAGGAACGGAACCATATTCACGAAGTCGCCAACGACGCCCTGGAGCTCGGCGCGGTCGCGACCCAAGGTCGGTGAGCCTATTGCGAAAGCTTCCTGACCCGCGGTGCGACCGAGAAGAATTTCATAGGCCGCAAGAAGTGCCATGAACAGCGTTGAGCGCTCCTTGCCCGCGAGATTCTTCAGCGCGCTAGTAAGATGGGAAGGCATTCGATGAGTGACGGTGCCGCCTCGAAACGAGCGCATGCGAGGCCGGGGATAATCTGTTGGTAGATTGAGCACGGGAAGCTCGCGCTCCAACTGACCCTTCCAGAAGCGTTTGAGAACCTCGCCTCGATCCCCAGCCAGGGCTGCGGTTTGCCGCCTAACAAAGCTCTGATAGGAATCATGCAACGGCGGCAACTCACACTTCAGACCCGTCACCTCCGCTGCGTACAGCTGTCGTAGTTCATCCATGATTACGACGAGCGACCAGAGGTCGACTAGAATGTGATGCACGACGAGGACGAGAGTATGGTGGTCTGCCCCACGTCGGATGAGGCTTATGCGTGGAGCGGCGTCGGTTCCGAGGTCGAAGGGCGTCCTGGCGCACGCTTGAATGTGGTCTCGTACACGTCTGTCATTCCAAGTGCTCGCATCGACGTGAGCGATGTGTGCCCGGCTGTCGGGCAAAACGGTCTGAAAAGGCGTACCGCCGTCCTCCTGGAACGATGTGCGGAGACTGGGATGTCGCCTGATGACGTGGTTCAGTGCGCGTTCTAATGCACGGGCATTGAGCGGACCACGGACGACAACTGGAAGGACGATGTTGTACGCCCACATACCAGGGACGAGTCTCGCCAAAAACCACAGGGCCGCCTGCCCATGGGAAAGAGATAGACGCTCTTCGTTGTGACGCACTCGTTTTCCCCCCTAGCGCCATGAACGGTGAACAACAGCGTTCACAAATGTTCGTGAATGTTCGTTGACAACCTCAAGGATGCCCACCTAGGCTTGCTCTCGCAGTTCAGGTTCAACTTCAAGGCTGTCGTTTGGGGACCGGCAGATCGTGTTCACTAGCCTTCGCCCGACAGCGTTATAGGAGAGAACATCCATGGAAGCAACAGCCGAAGAACGAGCCCGAAAGAGTGAAGCCAAAGCTGTCAAGGATGGGGCGAAGGCCAAAGCTAAGCCTGACGCCAAGACCAAAGCTAAGGCCGAGTCCAAGGCCAAAGCTAAGGCCGAGTCCAAGGGAAAAGCCAAGGCCGACGCGAAGGGAAAGGCCAAGGCCGAGTCCAAGGCCAAAGCTAAGGCCGAGTCCAAGGGAAAAGCCAAAGCCGACTCCAAGGCCAAAGCCAAGGTCGACTTCAAGGGAAAAGCGAAGACCGGTGGCAAGGCTAAGAGATAGGTTCGAACCGGAGTTATGGTGTGGGCCTCGAGAGGTCCGCGAAAAACATCGCCATAGGCAAGACCGAAGAAAGGTCGCGGACCTCTAGCAGAAACGCTTTGAGGCGGCTTGCAGCCGCCTTGCTCGGGCTAGGCTGTCGAATGGGCCTCGGCGTTTGTGTGCTGCATCGCTCGCCGAGGTGCTCGGCCCTTCCGAAGGGCGCTTGCGGTTTCGGTCGTGGTTTTGCTTCTTGAGGAACCGATAGCGCGCGTCCTGAGGAGGGCCGTGGACTCGTGTGCGGTCGACCACTAACGATCGGCTGCGGTGTGCAACGAAAGCGCTTGTGCGCGCGGGCTTGAAGCGAGCATTGACAACAATGATGAATCTCGGGGAACTACCGGGCCCGGCCATCGGGCCCCTCGGCGACGGGGCATTGGGCGCTATTGGCAATACGCCACTCGTTCGCCTGAGGAACTACTTTCGCCATGCTCGCGCGAGCGTCCACGCGAAGCTAGAGCTGTTCAACGCGACGGGCGGCAGCAAGAGTCGCGCAGCGGCTTCGATGCTACAGGCTGCTATACAGGAAGGGGACGTCACCCCAGGCGAAACGACCATCATCGAGTCGACTTCAGGCAACACTGGGGTCGCGCTGGCCAGCGTCTGCAAGTACTATCAGTTGCCACTGGTCTGTGTGGTCGATGCGCACACGACGATACAGCACCGGAAGCTGATCAAGGCATTTGGGGGAAGGGTTGAGGTCATCAGCACACCCGACCCAGCCACGGGCGAGCTCCTTCCTGCGCGCCTGCGTCGGGTGCAGGAGCTGCTGGCGGTGACTCGACCATCATTCTGCCCGGACCAGTACAGCAACGTGCACAATGCGCGCGCTCACCATGCAACATGCAGGGAGATCTTTGAGCAGCTGGGACGCCCGCCCGACTACATTTTCTGTGCGACCAGCACGTGCGGGACCATTCGAGGTTGCGGCGACTACGTGCGCGAGCTCAACGCGCCTACGTCGATGATTGCAGTTGACGCGGTCGGGAGCCGTATCTTTGGACAGCGCCCACAGCGCCGGAGGATTCCCGGCCTCGGCTCGGCGATTCGGCCCCCCCTCGTCGACGGAGCGAGCGTCGCTCGGGTTGTGCATGTGGGTGAGCCGCAGGCTATTCGCGGCAGCCGCCGGCTGCTCGAGTCGGAAGCGATCCTTGCTGGCGGTTCGAGTGGTGCGGTGATGGCGGCGCTGGCGAGCTGTCACGACATTCTCCGTTCGCAGGCCAGCGTGGTCGTGGTCCTGGCCGACTCCGGGGAGCGATATCTCGACACGATCTTCAATGACACTTGGGTGGACGAGCACATTGAGGTCGAGGAACTCGCTGCTCCGCACATTGCCCGGGCGTAACCCGGACGACGGGTCGATCTTCGGAACGGACCCATCCGCGTCCCCGCGAGCGCGCTGGTTGTGCGAACTCAGTAGTTGAATGGGCCTTGCACTTGGTCTACCCGGTTGGCCCCCCGAACGCTGTAGTGAAGGACAAGGGAGAAGCGAGAGTTGTCTCTCCGGTCCGTGACCTTCTCCGGCTCATGGGCGAGCAGTCCATGCAGGAAGATGGCATCGCCCCGGTTCACCGGAAGTACGGCGCGTTGGAGCCCTTCTACCTGCTCTCGGAGATGCAACTCTATGTCGGCGTGCATCTGGGTATGGCACGTGCGGTAGTTGGTTTGCGGGTAGTTTGAAAAGCCAGGCCACACGGGTTGCCTGTGGCTGGATGGATAGACCGCCAAGGGACCATTGTCTTCGTGAACGTCTTGGCAGGGAAGCCAGACACCGGCGAGGACCGGAGGCTGGAGATGGTAGAACCAGAGGTCTTGATGCAGTGCCACTTCGCTGCTGTACTTGTAGCCCGTCAGGTTCAGTAGTAGCGGATCGTGTTGCAGCAGCAAGTACTGCATGCGCAGCAGTGTCGGGGCCTTTGCCAGCTCGAGACCCGCTCGGGTGTAGGGCTGGTAGTAATGAATCCGCCAAGTCTGCGTGTCGCGCAGCCGCAGGCGCAGATCGAGGGGCCACGAGAGCAGCTCAGCGTGGGATACGGGATTGCGCTTCACGCCGTCTATCCGCACACCGCT
>JAPPOR010001066.1:0-14878 GCA_028817905.1 Myxococcales bacterium | reverse complement strand
CCGCAGGTCCCGAAGTCCGCCAGGGAGACGCCGGTACGGTCTGGGAGGTCGTGCTGGAATACGATCGGCGCCCAGTCGTGGGTGGTTATACTTGGCGGTGGTAGAAATTTCACAAGAAGCCCCCAATAGCTACAGGAATCGTAGGGCAGCGCACGCGGCCCGTTCACAAACATCTACAGCGGTGCAACAGTGGTCCCCTCAACCCTGAGCGCGGCGCACGCTTTGATGTTTGAACGCCAGGTGTTCGGTCGCGCGCTTTGCGAGAGCCGAACAAGACGGTAAGACACTGGGAGTCAGGACGCAGATTGAATGCTACCCTTGGCCTTACAGTGATGCTAGCCCGCCCTCGCACACTGCCGCTGGTTGTCGAGCGGAACCCGTTGGCTTCCACCGAGGTTCTTCTATCGCAGAAGGCCGAGCTGAGGCGTGATCTCCTTGCGCACGGTGCTGTGCTCTTTCGCGGTTTCGGCGTCGCGACACGCGAGTCGTTTGAGGTAGCCGTCGCGGCTCTTGGCGGGCCGACGCTAAACTACGTCGACGGAAACAGTCCGAGGCGGAAGCTGGGTAGCGGAGTCTACACGTCAACGGAGTATCCTCCGGAGTTCTTTATTTCACTGCACAACGAGCTGTCATACTCCCAGAGGTGGCCGGCACGACTCTTCTTTTGCTGCATCACACCGCCCGGTGAAGGCGGAGAAACGCCACTGGCTGACAGTCGGGCTATTCTTCGTACGCTTCCTCCCGAGGTACGCGAGGCGTTCGTCCGGAAAGGCATCCGTTACATTCGCAATCTTCACGGCGGGCGCGGGTTCGGACCGTCGTGGCAGGCAACGTTCGAGACCGACAGTCGGGCGGTGGTGGAGGAGTTCGGCTGCACCGAAGGGTCCGAGGTGCGCTGGAATGAGGCTGGTGGCGTCTCGATCACACAGGTCCGTCCTGCGACGATCGTTCATCCGGACACAGGTGAGGCGGTCTGGTTCAACCAGGCGGATCAGTTTCATCCTTCGACGCACCCGAAGCAAATCTACGATAGCATTCTTGCGCTGTATGAAGGGCGGGAGGAGCTCATGCCACAAACAGCGAAGTTTGGTGATGGCGCCTCGATCGATCCGGCCATGCTCGCGGAGGTACGGCGTACGGCCGGTGAGCAGATGCGGCTGTTTAAATGGGAGGAGGGGGATCTACTGGTGGTCGACAACAGGTTGGTGGCGCACGGAAGGCAGCCGTTCAAGGGGCGGCGAGAGATCCTCGTGTCGATGACTGGTTGATAGGCCTACGTGACGCTGGGGCTGTCGTGGGATGGGTGACACTAATGGGGGGGGCGGCGGGCAGCCATGGAGGCCAGCCATGGAGGCCAGCCATGGAGGCCAGCCATGGAGGCGCTGCTGGGCCTCGACCCCGGCGGAACGATTCGCGGTGGTGCGGTTACTTGAAACCTGTATGCGTCGGTGTGGTCGGCGTCCCATTGGGTTTGGGGTAGCGGTCGAGCGTGCGCGTCGGACGCGGACTAGGCTGGGCGTTGCCAGTGTTCACGACTCCCCGCAAGGCGTTGGCGGCCCAGGAGCTCCGCCCGTACCAGAAGCGACTGCGGATTCAGATAGGAGACCTCCGGGCGTGGGTGCCCCTGCCATGGCGTCTCGAAGTAGTGACGGAACTTACTCATGAAGGAGCGCACGGGTCCGCGTAGATGCTCGCTGAACGCGAGGGAGTCGCGGTAGACCTCGAAGAAGACGAGCTCGCTTTGGGCCTGTTTCGGAAGTGGTTCGGGCTCGTCAAAAACCTCATAGTCAGGCGGTGGACCGATCGGTGGGTACGGGCCCGGAAGGCTGACAGTGTAGACCAGCGTACCGGGTTCGGACTGCTCAACCGCGGTTGTGAGCTTCTTGACGGCTGCCTCAAGCTCTGGTGGACAACCGTTTTGCAGCCTCCATCGGGAAAACAGCGCGATCATGAATCGTCCTCCTTGATGCCGAGTATACTTTCGCTCTCGGAGAGATTATACACGTCGCTTCGAGCAGGCCAGACCGTAGTTCTCCTCCGGCACAGACGCTTTGCGCTGCGCTGGGCTTCGTTGTCGTCTCGGTCACATTGCTACTATAAGACAGGAAAGGGGGCGGCCATGGCGATCCTTAGCGACCGGCCTTGGAACACTGAGAAGTGGGTTGGCACAGAGAGAATGCACGACCCGCCCGACTGGCACGGTGTGAGTCCAGAGATCGTCGCGAAACGCGGGAAGCCCTGGAGCCAGGACTACACTGATGGGCCGTGGCTGGATCAGAACGGCGCACTGGACAAGATCCAGCGACGCCTAGGGGAGGGAGCCATCTCAGATGAGGAAGCGGAGCTGCTTCGTCGATGGGTGGTGGACGGCTACTTCGTTCTTCGCGAAGCGATCGAGAAACCAGATTTCGGGCTGCTCGATAGGTACCAGAAGGACCTGAACGAGCTGTGGACAACGGACACGGAGCTACCAGGTCTGCAGGTCATGAGTCTTCATATTCCGGGCCGTCTTCCGGGGCCGGTAGACCACGCGGAGATCCTTAGTTGGCCGATGGAAAAGCGAGTCTACTTGCGGGATAGCCAGCTGTGGCGGATTCACTACTATCACCCGCATACGGCGGCGGGCCTGGCGCTCACGAAGGCGCCGCGGTTGCTACGCATGTGCTCGCTGTTGCTGGACGAAGATCCGGTGCTGATCAACTCGATCGGCTTCAAGTATGGCAGCCAAGTGGGACTGCACCAGGACATCTGCGCCTATCATATTCATCCTGCAAACCGGCTCATTGGGATTTGGTTGGCGGCAGAGGACGTCAACGCCGCCGCCGGGCCACTCGGGGTCTTCCCAGGCACGCATAAGGCGGGGATGTGGAAGGGGTGGAAGAACTATCCACAGACCAGTCTGCGAACATGTCATCTCGATACTCGTGACGCCCAGGCAGAGTTTCTGGCTGAGGTTGTAGAAGGCGTTCCGCGTAAACCTCTGGTTGTGAACAAGGGTGACGCGATCTTTCAGCATCCGCTGCTGACGCACGGCGGAGACAAGATCCAGGATCGCGCCGCCAGCCGATTCTCGCTCGTTCTCCACTATTCGGTCGAAGGAGGAGACAAGATGCACGAGATGGAAGGGCCGTTTAACTGGTGAGGGGCCTGACCTCTATAGGCGCGCTGAGCGCCGGCGAGGAGACGGTCGTTCTTGGCGACAGGGACCTGACTATCGATGACGTGACTCGGATAGCGCGGGGTGCGGCCAGAGTGGGCATTTCAGCCGATTTGCTCGTGCACGAGCGCGTGCGCTCCTCGTATGAGTACGTCAAGCGGCTCGTGCTTGCGGGCGAGCGTCTTTATGGGGTGACCACCGGCCTCGGTGGCAAGTCTGACACCTCGGTGCCGGCTGCGGACGCGCATGAGCTGCAAGAGACCTTGCTCTGGTTTCTCAAGGCGGGCGCCGGGAAGTCGTTGCGACTCGAGGACGTGCGCGCGAGCATGCTGCTGCGGGCAACCTCGCTGTTGCGAGGGGTGTCGGGGATCCGGATGGACCTCATTCGGCGCCTGGCGATCTTTCTGAACAGCGGTGCGACGCCGCGCGTGCGTGAGTTCGGCTCCATCGGTGCGAGCGGCGATCTCGTGCCACTGGCTGCGATTGCGGGGGCGGTGGTCGGTCTCGATGACGCTTTCAGGGTCGAGCTTCGTGGTGAGGAAATGGGGTCGATCGAAGCGCTCCATGCCCTTGGGCTTGAAGCGGTAAGGCTTGAGCCCAAGGAAGGGCTGGCCCTGGTGAATGGAACCTCGGTCATGACTGCGATCGCGGCCAATTGCGTCTATGACGCCCGTGTCCTGCTCGGCGTAGCAATGGGGGCGCATTCCCTGATGTTTCAAGCGCTGCGCGGAAACACGCACGTCTTGCACCCCTTCATTCACAGTCACAAGCCTCACCCCGGGCAGGTCTGGGCTGCCCGCGCACTGTTCAAGCTGCTCCGCGGTTCGAAGTGGACACACGGAGAAGCGCGGGGGCGGCAGTCGTCTGCGGGCGGGCTGGCGCAGGACCGGTATTCGCTGCGCTGCCTGCCGCAGTTCCTGGGGCCGATCGTGGATGGGTTGGGGGTGGTTGCGCGGCAGGTTGAGGTGGAGGCGAACTCGGCGACGGACAACCCCCTCTTCGATGGTGAAGGCGAGGCGTACTACGAGGGCGGCAACTTTCTTGGGCAGTACGTCGCCGTCGGCATGGACCAGCTGCGCTTGTACGTGGGCCTCCTGGCCAAGCACCTGGATGCACAGATCGCTATGCTCGTAACGCCTGAGTTCAGCGGTGGGCTTCCGTCGTCGCTCGTCGGCAACGAGGCGCGTAGGGTGAATATGGGCCTCAAAGGTCTGCAGATCAGCGGCAACTCGATGGTCCCCGAACTGCTGCACCTGGGCGTACCCCTGTCTAACCGGTTTCTCACACACGCCGAGCAGTTCAACCAGAACATCAACTCACTCGGGTTTGGCGCTGCGAAACTCGCGCGGCAATCCATTTCGCTGTTTCAGCAGTACATGGCTGTTGCACTAATCTTTGGTGTGCAGGCGGTCGACCTTCGGTGTAGTCGAGAGGAGGGGCACTACGACGGCCGAGTCGGCCTTTCCCCCGCCACTATTCCACTCTACGAAGCGGTCTACGCGGCCTGTGGGGTGACACCGACTGCGGCGGGCGCCCTGGTACATGACGACCGGGATCAGTCGCTTGATAGCTTCCTCGACTCGCTGGCCGAGGACATCGCTTCGGAAGGGCGCGTCGCCGAAGCCGTATGCGATACAACCGCAGCGCTGAAGGCGCCGACTCTGGCCTTGACAATGCCGTACTAGCAGGAAGGGGGGAAACATGAACGTGGCTCAGCACGTCGTTCGCGGCGGAAAGCTTTTTCCCGGGAAAGTGGCTCTGAGCTTTGAAGGCCATCAATTCACGTACGAGGAGCTGGACCGGTGGTCGAACCGGATCGCCGAGGGCCTCGAACGAATCGGGGTCGTGCGGGGAGACCGAGTCGCCCTCTTTCTGCCAAATATTCCTGAGTTCGCAGCCGCCTACCTCGGGATCCAAAAGCTGGGTGCTACGGCGGTCTCACTGAACTCGACACTGCGCCGCGGGGAGGTTCAGTTCATCCTTGACGACAGCGGTTCCGTGGCGGTGTTCACCACCGGGCAGCTGCGCGAGACTATCGACGTAGAGGCGCTACCGTCGCTCGAGCACGTCATCGTGACCGATGGGATGGAAGACCTTGTCACGCACTCCACCGGAAGCTTCTCGCCGGTCTGCATGGACCGCGACGAGCCTTCGGCGATCCTCTACACCTCCGGTACCACGGGTGAGCCGAAGGGTGCGTGCCTTTCCCACGGGAACGTTGTTTCCAACGTTCACGCCTTCAATTTCAACTGCGAGATGCGGCCCGACGACCGCATCGTTCTGTTTCTTCCTCTGTACCACTGCTTTGGCCAGAACGCGATTCTCAATAGCGCGTTCAACATTTGCGCGACAGTGGTACTGCAGCGCAGGTTCGACCCGGCGGCGCTTATCACTGCGATACGGTCCGAGCAGGTGACGATGTTTTTTGGCGTGCCGCCGACGTTTATCAAGATGTACAAGCAAGCCACGGCTGCCGACATGAAGAGCGTCCGGTACTACTTTTCAGCTGCGGCGCCGCTGCCCCGCGAGATTGCGCGCAAGTGGCAGCGAAAGTACGGACACGCGATCCACGAGGGCTACGGACTCACTGAGACGGCGCCCTTTGCTAGCTACAACCACAAGCTGCAGCACAAGCTGGGCTCCATCGGGGCGCCGATCGAGAACGTGGAGATGCGAGTTGTGGACCCTGTTGCAGGGAGTGAAGTGCCGACCGGAGAGGCGGGCGAGATCGTTGTACGGGGGCCGAACGTGATGCTGGGTTATTGGAACCGTCCCGAGGCGACAGCCAATGCCATCCGGAACGGCTGGTTCCACACCGGTGATATCGGGCGCGTCGACGACAGCGGCTATTTCTACATTGTCGATCGGCTGAAAGATATGGTGAACGTCGGTGGACTCAAGGTCTACCCGGTCGAGGTCGAGAATGCGATCTACCAACATCCTGCGGTCGAGGAGGCAGCCGTCTACGGGGTGCCGGATCCGGACCTCGGCGAGCGCGTGTGTGCGAGTATCGTCTTGAAGGCGGACCACGAGCTGTCTAGCAAGGAGTTGGGAGCCTTCTGTCGCGCGAGCTTGGCCGACTATAAGATTCCCGCGAGCATCTTCTTCGTCGAGAGCATCCCGAAGAGCCCGACGGGCAAGGTTCTCAAGCGGGTGCTCCGGGAGCAGCAGCCTTGCTCGGCTAGCGCGCCGGTGGCACGCGGGGTCAGTACCGCGGAGATCGACGAGTGGCTGCGAGACTGGCTTTCGGACCATCTTGAGCTCACTGGTGCGGCGATCGATGCGGACCGGTCGTTCTTCGAGTACGGCATGACTTCGATCATTGGCGTGAAGCTTTCGGTCGAGCTCGGTGCTTGGATCGGCCGGTCACTGGACGACGTGTTGGTGTGGAACCATGGAACGCTGCGCGATCTCATGGACTACCTGAGCAGTCGGGAAACGCCTGTCGCTTTCCTCGACAGTGCAACGGATGAGGAGGTGGGGCGGCTCCTGGAAGCGGAGTTGGGTGACCTCAGGGAATACGATGACTGACCAGAGTCAGCTTCTGAGAAGGGCATTGTCCGAGATCCGTGGCCTGAAGGCGAAGCTGGCCGAGAGAGGGCAAGGCCAAGAGGCGGTAGCTATCATCGGCATGGCCTGTCGCTTCCCCGGCGGCGCAAACGATCCGGCGAAGTATTGGGACTTGCTGCGGCGCGGTACCGACGCCATCACCGAGGTGCCCCCTTCGCGCTGGGATGTTGATGAGCTATACGATGCCGATCCGAATGCACCCGGAACGATGTACACGCGTCACGGTGGCTTCCTTGAGGGTATCGAGGACTTCGACGCTCAGCTTCTGGGCATCTCCCCGCTCGACGCACTCAACATGGATCCGCAGCAGCGACTGCTGCTGGAGGTTGCGTGGGAGGCATTCGAGCATGCCGGCCAAGTTGCCGGGGCCGTGCCACGCACGGGCGTGTACGTTGGTTCGTTCTCAGACGATTACCTTCAGCGAAACTTCCAGGCCGCTGCGCTGCGCGAGATCGATGCGTACAAGACGCTTGGTCTCCTGCGCGGGCTGGCCGCGGGACGGCTAGCCTACGTATTTGACCTGCACGGCCCCGCCATGCAGCTCGATACGGCTTGCTCCTCGTCGCTGCTCGCCGCTCACTTGGCGGTGCAGGGGTTGCGGCGTCAGGAATGCGACCTGGCGCTCGTCGGTGGGGTGAACCTGATCCTCCAGCCAGAAGTCACGGTCGGCTTGTGTCGGATGGGCGCGCTCGCTGTCGACGGGCGTTGCAAGACGTTCGACGCTCGAGCCGATGGGTACGTGCGAGGGGAGGGATGCGGCGTGGTGTTGCTCAGGCGGCTGTCCGATGCGCTCGCCAGCGGAGACAGAATTCATGCGGTGATCCGTGGTTCAGCCGTCAACCATGATGGCCGCAGCAATGGACTAACGGCTCCGAACGGCACGGCTCAAGCGGCACTCATCCGTGAAGCACTGGCGGACGCGGGGGTCGAATCCGAAGAAGTAACGCTCATCGAAGCGCATGGCACCGGGACCGCGCTTGGGGATCCCGTCGAGGCGATTGCACTCGGCGAAGTGTTGTGCAAGCAGCGTGACGAGCCGCTTTTTGCCGGATCGGTGAAAACCAACTTGGGGCATCTGGAGAGCGCGGCCGGCGTGGCGGCGCTGATCAAGGTGGCGCTTTCCCTGGAGCACCGGGCGATTCCTCCCAGCCTGCATTTCGAGCAGCCAAGTCCTCACATTCCATGGCACCGCCTGAAGTTGACTGTCCCGACCGGGCTGACCGAGTGGCGTGGTCGGCGGGTGGCGGGCATCAGTTCATTCGGGATGACGGGAACGAATGTACACATGGTCTTGGAGGCGAGCGACGAGGGCGCAGTTGGTGCGGACCAACCGGGCGACGATCAGCCCCGCGTGCTCACCCTGTCGGCGGCTTCCGAGGGTGCGCTTGGCGAGCTGGCGGAGAAGTACACCGCGTTCCTCGCGACGACCGACGCACCGATCGCCGACATCTGCTTCACCTCGAACCGGGGTCGTCGGCATTTCGACTATCGCTTGGCTGTCACCGGTGATTTCGTCGAAGAGCTGAAGGCTCGGCGCATCGTACGGGCGAGTCGGTCGCCGCGCATTGGGTTTCTTTTTGCAGGACAGGGAGGCGGGCTGAGCCAGGCGAAACTGTTTGGCCAGCAGGTTGAGCTGGCACAGCAGTGGCTATCATGGGGTGTTCGTCCCCATGCCGTACTCGGGCACAGCGTTGGGGAGTACGCCGCAGCATGCATTGCGGAAGTGTTCAGCGCAGAGGACGGCGCGAAGCTGGTCGCCGAGCGCGAGCGGCTCATGGATGCGCTGCCGGAGCGCGGCTCGATGGTAGCGATCTTTGCCGATCAGGAGCGGGTGGCCGCCGCCATGGGTTGCCATGGCGACGCGCTTTCGATGGCGGCGCTCAACGGAGGGCATGTGATCATCTCGGGGGCGACCGAGGCCGTGCAGGCTGTCGCGGCCCAGTTCAGGTCGAGGCCGCTTGCCGTTTCCAACGCGTTCCACTCCCGATTCATGGACCCGGTTTTGGACCCATTCGAGGGGTTCGTTTCCCGCACGCCGCTGCACCCACCGACCTTGCGCTTCGTTTCAACCGTCAGCGGCAAGGTCGCGACGCAGGAGCTGACGGAGGCGGCGTACTGGCGTAGGCACATCCGACAGCCCGTAAGGTTCGCTGAGGCCGTTCGAGAGCTTGACTGTGATGTGCTCATGGAGATCGGACCTGGTGACCGCCTGGTCAGGATGGCTCGGTACCTCCTCGATGATGTTTCTATGCTGTCCGGTGGGTTCGAGTCGCTGGCCAGGCTTTATGAGCTCGGGGTGGACATCGACTGGCCTTCCCGTGGGGCCAAGGTGGTGCTTCCGACCTACCCATTTCAGCGAAAGCGTTGCTGGATCGAGACCAGGCAGAAGAGCGAAACACAGGCGTTGCCAGGGACGATCAAGCTGAGCGCCGATGCCCCGGCCTATCTCCGCGACCACGCGCTCCATGGGATGCTCCTGGTCCCGGCCGCTGCCTACGCATCGATGGCTCTCGACAGCGCGGCAGAGTTCAGCCGAAGCGTAGCGTTGCGTAATGTGAGCTTCCCAGCTGCCCTTCGTTTCCCCTTCGAGGAGAGACGCTCGCTGCGTTTGACGGTGACCGCCTCCCAGTTTCGCTTCTCCAGCCTGCAGGACTCAGAGCACCCATTCCGTGATGTGTCGTGGAGTACCCACTGCCGGGGTACGTTCTCTGATGCGGCCTCTGCTGCAGCGGTGGACCTGGAAGCACTGAAGGCGCGCCTTGGCGAGGAGCAGGACCGAAATGCCGACGCTGGCTTCGAGCTTGGGCCTTCGTTTCGGTGGACAAGGGGTGTGAGGGTGTGCGCGAACGAAGTGCTCTGCCACATGACACCTCCGCTTCCGACGGGTGATGGCTCGCTCCACCCTGGCTTGCTCGACTCGTGTTTCCGCTCGCTCAGTTTGGCCACTTCAGGCGAGACCCAATATGTTCCGTTCCACATCGACGCACTCCACCTACTCGGCCGCGCGCGCCAGTCGATGTGGTGCCACGCCCAGCTGACCCGTAGCACCTCCGAGCAGCTGGTCGGAAACATCCGCCTATTCGACGATGAAGGCGCCGTGTTGATCGATATCGCTGGCCTCGAGGCACGTGCGCTGCGCACACGCGATCCCCTGTACGCGGTGGAGTGGAAACGGATCGATACGCCGTCGGAGGCTCCCGAAGGAATTGAGTACCTATGCGACGGTTCGTGTCGGGAAATCACGGCTGATCTCCTCGACATCATCAAGACCTACGAGGCCAGGGAGACGCCCCCGAATGTAACCGTTGTCACCCGCGGCGGCCAGACGGTTCGAGCCGGCGAACGGTGCGACCCACGCCTCGCATGGGTGGCTGCGTTTAGCAAAGTCGTCGCACTCGAATACCCCCGATGGCGCTGGACGTGCGTCGACATCGATGGGGATAGCGAGGTGCGCGTCGTTCCCAATGAGCCTGTGCTTGCGATTCGCGACAGTGTCATGCGCGCACCGCGCATCGTCAGTACGCAGGTTGACAGCCTCGCCCGGCCCTTTGAACCGAAGTCGACGTATCTCGTGACGGGTGCGTTTGGCGCGATCGGTAGGCAGGTAGTGGCGTGGATGCGTCACAACGGAGCGCGCAACCTCGTGCTTGCCGGTCGTCACCCGGAAGAGACAGAAGACGCCGTTGCGGTGAGGGTCGACCTCGCCGACGCGGACGCGGTTGGGAGGCTTTTCCGCGACCACGGTCCCGTTCACGGAGTGGTACATGCGGCCGGAGTCGTCGATGATGCGCTTCTGCGCCATCTTACGCCTGAGCACTTTGACCGCGTCTTCGCTGCGAAGGTTCGGGGCACCTGGAATCTTCACGAGCAGAGCCTTCCCTTGGCCCTTGAGTTCTTTGTGTGCTTCTCGTCGGCCGCGTCAATCGTTGGTTCACGTGGCCAGGCCAACTATGCGGCGGCCAACGCGTATATGGACGCACTGATGCACTACCGTCGGTGCCTCGGCCACCCGGGACTGTCGATCAACTGGGGGCCGTGGGCTGGTGAGGGCATGGCCGAGCAGGCGCACGACCGGCTGCGGGCTCTTGGCTTTGAGACCATCGCCCCCGAGACCGCGCTCGAGCTGCTCGGCCGCCTGTTGCGCAGCGAGGTGACACAGGTTGGCGTGATTCCCGGACGTTGGCAGGCGAAGCGGAGCGAACAGGTTGAACGCGTGGGAGTGGGGCTCGACGACCGCGCCAAGTTGGAGCAACACCTCAGACGCTTGGTGGTTTCGGCCATGGGTTGGGATCCCTTCGCCGGCGCGGAGCGCGAGGTGGGATTCTTCGAGATGGACATGGACTCGCTGATGGCACTTGACCTGCGCAACCGCTTGCAGGTGGATCTCGACCGTACGCTTCCGTCTACGATTGCGTTCGAGTACCCGACCGTCCCGGAGCTGGCGAGCTATCTGATGTCGCTCTGAAAGGGGCGGCGGTTCCAGTCTTGACGGAGCGTGGAGCGCGCACTGAAGGGTGAGAGAAATGAGGCTGAGGCGGCGGATACAAGCAACGGCTACGCGATGCGGAGGACCCGCGTGGCCGGGATAGGGCCGACGACCCCGACCCTCGTCGCGTTTGGCTCGCTAGGCGTGGTGAAGTTGCTGCCGGGGGGCTGCATGCAATGACAGCCTTTGTGGTCGCGGTAAGCGGGGGGTCGGGCGCGGGGAAGAGCAGCCTGGTGCAACGAACGGCCGAGCTGCTGGGTGACGCGGTGGTCGTTCACTTCGATGCGTACGTCGAGAGCTCGAGCTATCCGGTCGACCTCAGACGCTGGCTGGACGAAGGGGCGAACGTGGACCTGTGGAAGACACCGGGCCTAGCGGCGGCAGTGCGCGCGCTGCGCGGTGGCGAAGCACGTCACGTCCTGTTGGAGGAACCATTCGGGAAGCTGCGTGGCGAGATGCGCGACCTGATCGACTTTTCCGTGCACCTTCGTGTACCCGCAGACGTGCTGCTGGCTCGACGCCTCAAGCGGCGGCTGCAGGAAGACCGGAACCAGGGTGAGGCCCTGCTGAATCGGGTACGGAACGACCTGGAGTTCCACCTGGCAACCGGTCGCGACCTGGAAACAGTCGGGGCCGCGGCGGTGGAGGCTGTGGCCGACAGAGTCATGCCCGGTACGCGGCCGCTGGAGGAGCTGGCGCGAGAGCTCGTTAGTGAGATTCACGCGCGACGCCCGTGAAGAGCACGCAGCAGCGCTCGTCGGGCCCAATCTCCCTGCGCTTGCGCATCGTGAGTAGGCCCGCCAAGCCCGCCGCTCCTGTCGCGCTCACGCTCCCTCCCGCCAGCCTTGTCGCCTGGCGCAGCTCGTCTTCCGAAACCACGACCGGCCATCCTCCCGTTTGCTGCATGCCCCGTATTACGGCGACCCAGTCGTAGGTCTCGTCGTCGATGATACCGGTGGCAACGCTGTGCGGCCGCGTCTCCCACGGCCACATGACCTGTGACCGTCTGCGAATGGCGGCGGCTAGATCGTACCTTTGCACTCGCGTCCACGCTCGGGCCAGAGGCGCCACGGACCTCGCCTGCACTGCGTGGATGCGCGGCAGCTTCGCCAGAACCCCGAGCGAGTGGGCCTCTGATAGACCTGCGCTGACTGCGCTTGCCAGCGCACCGCCTCCTACCTGGACGAACAGTCGGTCAATAGGCTCGCTGAGCTGCGCCGCCAGTTCCCACGCCAGTGTTTGGCCTCCCTCGATAGTGAGTCCGTTGTCGGGCCCCTGGCAGGTGAACGGCAGCGCGCCATCGTCGACGGCCTCGCGAAAGCGTAGGTAGGCTGGGTCGCCCCGTTCCCCATCCCGGCGTCGACAACGCCTTACGTTTGCGCCCAGTCTTTCGAGCTCGTCCGTGACCGCATGTTCGGGAACGAAGACGTCGAGACGGCGCCCGACAGCATGGGCGATCGTCGCCGCAGCCATAGCAGCATTTCCGCAGCTTGCCGTGGCCAGGCGTGCCGAGGCCAACGATGGATCGATCCGCTGCGCGACTTCTAGCCACATGATGAGACCTGCCAAATGGCGTGCTTTGTGCGAGCCGGAGAGGTTGCCTGTCTCGTCCTTGATCAGGACCCCTTCAAGTTCGTATAGGGGCGTTTCCACCAGTGGGATCCGTCGCGCGATAGACACGAACTCTTCATCTTCCATGCCGATGGCCATGGCGGTCTGCCACGCATGTGTGAAGCGGCGAAAGCGGACGAGCGAGTTGGCCTCACTATCGTGAAACGGTGCCGCGTCAGCTCCCTCGATGGATCGCACCAGGACGTGATCGACGTCATCGCCTCTATTCGGGCACTGGAATGGGCGCGGTTCCAGGGCTGGAACTGCATAGTCGCAGCCATGACAGACGACGCTCGTTCGCGTACCAGCGGCCGTGCGTGCAGCCGTTGCGGGTTGAATGGAGCCGGCCCCGAACGTGACCATGTGCTACGGCCAGACTTCCACCAGGGGGGTCCCAACCAGGGCGGAGGGCTCATTCGTATCGAGCATGGCAGCGAGCGTGGCCGCGACATCCGTAGTGTGGACTCGCCGAGTCACGAAACGGTGTGGCACACCAGCACCGGCAAAGACGATGGGCACGTGGGTGTCGTAGGCCCACGGTGAGCCATGCTCGAGCAAAATCATGTCTCCACTGCCCTCTCCCGGAGAAGGCGAGTTGTTGACTTGCCATTGGGGCGCTTGCACAACGTACACTTGGCCCGAGCGCCAAGGGTGGTCGTTGCGTCGAACCATGGCAGCGAGCTCCTCATAGATGCCGCGTCCGCCGTTCGCATCGCGTGCACGCACTCCCACGAGAACGCCTTCGACGGTCGAGACTGCGTTGGCGGCCGCCATCTCGACTGCACTGCGATGAGTGCCGGCCTGCGCCACGAGCTCATCTGACATGTAGAGGTACGGAAAGGAGTAGATGAGACACCCGCTCTCGAAGGCTGAATAGCCTTCGCCGTCTTCGCCCACGATGCATGCAATGGGTTCGCCTGCGAGCTGTTCGAGGGCCCCTTGCACGGCTCTTGGAATCGTGTTGGAGGCGACCCTACCTGTGTAGGTTTGCGCCAAGCCAGGTCCCAACTTGGTGGCGGCGAGGACTTCAGGGAACTCCGGGCCTCCGTGATCGCCTGATAGAACGATCAATGTGTTCTCTTGGCCCACGCGGGTATCGAGCCATGAGAAGAATGATGCGAGGGTCGCGTCAAGTTGTAGCATGTTGTCCTCGCTTTCAAGACTGTTAGGGCCCCACCAGTGTGCGATGAGGTCCGTTGCCGAGAGACCTATCGCGAGATAGTCGGGGACATCGTCTTCGCCCAGGTGCTGGGTTGCTACCAGCATCTTCGCGAACTCGATCGTCAATCGATCGAGTTCGGGGCTAATCGTCAGATTGTTGAAGTAGGTCGGCGTTGTCGGCGAGGACCCGTACGTATGGCCGCGCAAGTTTCCCTGATCATCTATGAAGGAATCGAGAAAGAGGCTGTAGGGTGAGGTCTCAAGAAACGCCATTTGGCCAGCCGGGGGCGTGCCCGCGGGGAATGAGTTGGTCACTTCCTTGAACAGGTACGATTCGATCGGGCGTGAAAGGTGCCATTTCTTCCCGAGCATGCAGAGAACTCGCCGTCTCCTGTCACCATCTCCGCAGTCAACCTCTTGCTGGTTCCACTCCTCCATGAACGTCAGTGTGGGGTTTTCATCAGATGGGGGGAAGGCATCGTCGTCGTAGTAGTAGCTGCTTGTGGTGAAGTTTCCGGTTGTACTCCCCTGGTTGGTGAGAGTGGCGTAGAAGAAGGCCTTGCCCGTGTGCCCGGCCAGGGGTATGGCCGCACGATCCTTGCCAGACACCGAAAAGATCTTGGCCGCGCCGCCAGTACGATGATACAGCTCGTCGCTGAAGGTCGAGGCCAGAATCGCGCGTGGCGACACTCCTGTCTTCCCGTCCTCTCCGAACACGCGGTAGTCAGGGTCGCTGATGGAATCGCGCTTCACGTACTCATCGTTGTCTTCCTTTTGGTACCAGCGATTTGACACCATGCCATGCGCTGCAGGGTACGCGCCCGTTGCCAGGGTCGTGTGACCTACGACGGTTTCTGTTCGGGCATGGGGATGAATCGCTGACGCAAACCATG
>JAPPOR010000319.1 GCA_028817905.1 Myxococcales bacterium | reverse complement strand
TCTCGGACTGAAGGTCGTCCCTCTGTTCGACGTGGCAGCCTAAGTTTCAGGTCAGCCCGCGGGCTAAATATCGGCCTCGGCGAGCACAAACTTGTTGCAGTCGCGCTTCGTCGTCAGGGTTTTGACCTCACGCGGTTTCATCAGCCGCTTGAAGCGGCCCAGCCGCTTGTGCTCGAAAATGAAGAACGCACGGGTCCCCTCGTTCTTCTTCAGCCAGGCCCGAATCTTCTTGTTGTCGAGGTCCTGGAACACGTACACACGGTTGCCGGTGTAGTAGTTCTCACCCTTCCAGTTCATCTGCCAGGCCAGCAATGGCTCGTGCGGGCCGCGGCGTCTCTGGTAGTAGCGCCTCACAAGGTGCCCCTGCGTCCAGTGCGGGGTCGCATCGATCATGTAGACATCGAGGCAGAAGACGCCAAACAGAAGCCCCAGACCGACCAGCGCTTGAACAACGGCAGGGCGCAGACGGGTAAGGGCGGCCAAACCCGTCAGAAGTGCCGCAGCGCAGGCGAAGCCAGAAAGCAAGGCGCGGTAGTCGAGCTCGTCCGGCCAAGGTCGCTCGTAGTTGTAGATGAACAGGTGTGCGAGCCGCTCGTTGCCCACGGGCCGGACCGAGGTGACCCAGGAAAGGTCGCGCCCAGCGAGGGCAACGAGCACAGCGCCCGCCAGCAGCGCCGCCCGCAGCAGCATCTCCTCCGATCGAGGGCGTGACGTGTGCGGGCGACCGCGTAGACGCAACGAAGCCCACAGGAGGCCCGTAGCGACGACTAGCGAAAGGACGCTGAGGAGCAGCGGCCAACGATGCTGGAACACCCATACGTTGCGAAGCTCGTCCGAAGCAGAGGCTGGGATCACACCCCTCAAATCGCCGAACACCCCACCGAACCCGAATGCGAGCGGTACCGCAGAAAGCGCGCCCAGGGCGATCGCCAAGGTCCGGCGCCACGGCCCAGCTTCCCCTTCACGCCCGATCGCCTCGGCTGGTCCCAGCATTCGATCGAGCGCAAGCGCCACCAGAATCGCCGCCGGTGGCACCGCCGGGAAGATGTAGTGGTGGAACTTGGTCGTCATGGCCGAAAACAGCGTGAAGGTCGCCAGGAACCACAGCCCTAGAGCGGTGGCCACCCGACGACGGGCGGCATCCACCGGAGCGTCCACCGGGGCATCGACCCCGCGAAGCCACACGACCA
This sequence comes from Myxococcales bacterium, assembly GCA_028817905.1. GTDB lineage: Bacteria > Myxococcota_A > Polyangia > Polyangiales > JAFGIB01 > JAPPOR01. The sequence goes on along the minus strand of JAPPOR010000319.1, from coordinate 10,690 downwards.
ATGCTGCGGGTACCAGAGCGATCCACGGAAAGAAGCCGGTTCCAAGCTGTTCCAGGAAGTACTGGATGTTGCCATTGTCTCCGTGCACACCCTTGGTCAAGCGGTTGATGTGGTCGTGGATCAGGATCCGATCGATGAACCCCTGGCCATGCCGACAGTACATTGCAACAAACCACGGCAACGCAATGCAGGCGATCACCCCAATGCCCTGGCCAACACGCAGGCGACCCTCCAGCAACAGCCTCCAGCGACCGCATGCCAGCAGGTATAGGAGGGCGACCAGCCCTGGCAGCGCGATCCCAGGCAGCCCCTTGCCCATGAAGGCAAGGGCGCAAGCAATGTAGAAGCCGTACATCTGCAGTGCCTGGGCGCGTCGCTCATGCCGCAGACTGCGGATAAGCAGCACAAGGCACGCGAACCACAGGAGCGCCTGGGCCATCGGTTGAGCCCACAAAACGCGAATCGCAGGATGCCGTAGCCGAATCTGCGCGTTGCCTGGCACATCCCCGTTGTCCGCCGATCCGGCGTAGAAGTCGTCACCGTGCCAGGCAAACAGGAACCCCTCGATCAACGTCACGTTGCGGGAGGCCAGATACAGGACCTGCGGCAACGCCAGACAGACCACCAGCGCGATCACGACATGCTGGGCGCTCAGGGATAAGCCAAAGACGCGGAACGTGGTGACCTCGCGGTCCGGATCCTCCTCGGCCGCACGCAGCAGCAACATCACCGCGACCGTCACGCTGGCCACGAGGTACATATCGGTGATCGCCTGGTGTGTCAGAAAGGCGAAGTACGGCGTGCTCGCCAGGACCAATGCCGAAAGCACACCGGCGCGCGTACTGAAGCGAGCGGACACGACCCGATAGACCACCAACAGCGCGACCATCGCGAAGACGAAGATGGGCAGGCGCAGGATCCACTCACTGTGCTGAAATCGGCTGTCGGCCGTAAAAGGAACCAGCGTCGCGTTCCACGTGAGGGCCTCGGCCCAGAAGATGAGAATCGGCTTGGACCAAAACCAGCGGTCCTGCGCCCACCACAGACTGATCCAGTCATCGCGTGCCAGGATCTCCCGCGCGACCTCGCCGTAGTGCGTCTCCCAAGGGTCCCACAGGTAGAAGGCACCAAGTGTGGGCAGCAATAGGCCCGACGCCAGGACAAAGGTGAGCAGCCCAGGACGCGATACGGCCGCTGGCACCAGCAACAACAACCCCCCGATGACCGAAAGCGGTAGGTGGTTCGGCGTGATGACGGCACAGCCGAGTACCAGCAGGAGGGCGGCGGGCAGGGCGTACGCAGGCGCGACGATCGCCGGTTCTCCCGGCCGAGCTGCCAACCATGTGTCCAAGAATTGCACATCCCCGCGCCGTCCGGGTTCGAGCAAGCCCAGCGTCCAAAATAAGCCCAGGCAGAAGGCGAGCAGGCATGCCAGGCCCCACAGGGTGGCGAGCGGCACGCGGCCCTCATTCGCCATCATCAGGAACAGGGCGGCACTGGAAACCAACAGGAGCGAGGAACCTTGCAGACGCCTCAGCCAGGAATCGGATTGCATCGGGGATCGGGTCGGCTCACGGGGACCGAGACCTGGTCCAGCCGAGAAACAGTAAGCGGGGCGGCAGCATACCAGCCGATCGCGCCCCGTCTACCGGCAGCGAGCTCACATCGATGACCGCGACCTATGACGCCTCAGCGAGCGGTTGCCCGAACCCGGCCGCAGTCCCGCCGCCTTCGCGCAAGCGATCGAGTTCACACGGGTTTTCTGCAGAGCAGAGGGTTTCGAGGCGGCTCGATCGAAATGCTGGGAGCGACTACGGCAGTATTCTCACCAGCCCGTCGGTGGGGGTCTGCAGCGACCGCGTGGTCCGCGTGGTGTAGCCACCGCGCGTAAGCCGCTCGACTTGTACCTGAAGCCGGCCGGGTGGAAGCGCGACCGTGTGGCGCACCTGGGAAGGCGCGCCCCCGGGAAAGTCGAACCGGGCGCCGTGGAGCATGTCCCCCTCCCGAAGGTACGAAACCCGCAGTTCCACCACGTCACCGTGCTGGGGACCGAGGAAATACTCGAGCTCGGTCTCGCGCGGCACCTCATTCCACACGGTCATTCCAACGGCCAGGGCCGCGCCGACCAGCACGAGCCGGGACAGCCTCTGACGATTGCGCTCGAGCCACGTGCGCATCGGCAGCATGCTCACCAAGATACCGGAATCGGGCTTCGTTGGCCGACCGGATGCCAGTGGCCTCACGGCTGGGTTGTTGGGCGCGAGCCGCAGTGTTAATCTGCAGGATTGTAGGGAATAAGTGCCCATGGTCCCTCTTACGGAGATTCTCGACAAGGTACGGAGCTACCACGCATCGGCCGACACGGACTTGATCCATCGCGCCTACGCGTTCGCCGCCCAGGCGCACGATGGGCAGGTTCGCAAGAGCGGTGACCCCTACTTTGTTCACCCGGTGGGGGTCGCCCAGATCATCGCAGAGATGAATCTCGACAGCTCGAGCGTGTGCGCCGCCTTGCTTCACGACGTACTCGAAGACTGCGAAGTCCACGAAGACGAGATCGAGGAGCGGTTCGGCGAAGAAGTCGCGTTCCTGGTGTCCGGCGTAACGAAGCTCGGAAAGATGAACTTCCAGAGCCGCGAGGATCGCCAAGCCGAGAGCTTTCGAAAAATGCTGCTAGCGATGGCCCGCGATATCCGCGTGTTGCTCGTAAAGCTCGCCGATCGCCTCGATAACATGCGCACGCTCCACTACATGTCCGTCGGCTCACAGGAACGCATCAGCCACGAGACCATGGACATCTATGCGCCCCTGGCTGGCCGACTCGGAATCCAGTGGCTGAAGGACGAGCTCGAGGACCTCGCGTTCAAGTATACGTATCCCGATGCGTACGCCCTGGTGTCGGGCAAGCTGAAGCAAGCGTCCAAGGATTCCGATCGCTATGTGCACAGCGTGATCGATGAACTACAGAATATCCTGGGCGCCGAGACCATAGAGGCCAACGTCACGGGCCGCCTAAAGCACCCCTTCTCGATCTACCGCAAGATGCGCGAGCAGCAGGTCGAGTTCGAGCGCATCCACGATCTGATCGCGTTTCGCGTCGTAGTAGAGCGCCTGAGCGACTGCTACGGAGCGCTGGGCGTTATCCATTCGCGTTGGACGCCTGTCCCGGGCCGCTTCAAGGACTATATCGCTCTGCCAAAGAGCAACATGTATCAGTCGCTCCACACGACTGTGATCGGGCCGCAGCACAAGCGCATCGAAGTCCAGATTCGCACCCACGACATGCACCGGACTGCGGACATGGGCATCGCTGCCCACTGGCAATACAAAGAATCAGGCAGCGGACCGCCTGCAGAAGATACCAAGAAGTTCCAGTGGCTGCGGGAGCTGATGGAATACCAGAAGGAGGTCAAGGATCCGGAGGAGTTCTTCGATGGCGTCAAGGTCGACCTCTTTCAGGACGAGGTCTACGTGTTTACTCCAAAGGGCGACGTTCGGACCTTTCCTCGGGGCTCCACGCCTGTCGACTTCGCGTACGCGATCCATTCTGAGATCGGCGACCACTGCGTCGGCGCGCGGGTCAACGGCAGCATCGTGCCCCTGCGCTACAAACTGCACAACGGCGACACCGTCGACATCCTGACCTCACCCAAGCAGGAGCCTTCTAAGGACTGGCTGAACTTCGTGCACACAGCCCGCGCCCGAAGCCGGATCCGCGGACATATCAGAACCGACGAACGCGCCCGCAGCGCCAAGCTTGGACGCGAGCTTCTCGAGCGGCAGATGCACCGCCGGGACCTCTCCTACCAACGGGTGGTCAAGAGCGGAGAACTCGGCAAGGTCGCTACCAAGGAGTTTCAGCTGCGCAACACCGACGAACTCATGACGCAGATCGGGTTCGGACGCGTGTCGCCTGAGCAGGTCGTCGACGCGGTAATAAATGACGGCGACGAGCAAACCAAGACCAACGGAAAGGCGCTCAAGCAGGGCCTGATCGAGAAGACGGTTCGCAAGATTCGGCCCGACCAGGGGGGCATCGTTATCGGCGATATCAACGATGTACTGGTCCGCTACGGCAAGTGCTGCAACCCGGTACCGGGTGACCCCATCACAGGTTGGATCACGCGCGGTCGGGGTGTAACCGTCCACCGGCGCGGCTGCGACCGCGCCATGGAACTGGAGAGCGAACGTCGCATCGAGTGTCGGTGGGGGAGCAATGCCAAGAACATGGAACTGCCCGTGATGCTGCGAGTGGTCACAGCAGACCGACCAGGCATCCTCGCGAATCTTTCACGGCAGTTCAATGAAGCAGGCGTGAACATCGCGGAGGCGACGTGCCGCGCTTCGGTAGAGGGCCGAGCGGTGAACACCTTCCAGTTCAACATCGGGAGCGTCGACGCATTGCGCAAACTGACCCGTCGACTGTCGAAGGTGGATGGAATCTACGAAGTCGAACGCATGTAGATACCCGCCCGGCACGCAGCGATTCCACTGGATCGTCCACGCGACTACTTCTTCTTGCAGGTTACGTCCGCCGAAAACTCGCGAGCAGGCGAACCGCGGCGAACGACGATCGAGCGAGAGCTCTTCTTGGGAACGTCCAGCTGCTGGGCGCGATCGTTGCTGCTGGCCTTGATCTCGCAACGCTCCGTGTGGTTGCAGGTATTCTCAACGGTCACGACGTGGTCGTAGCCCACGCCGCGATAGGGCGTAGACAACTTGTGGCTGGTACAAGGTTTGGCCTGCTTCGGGCCCCGTTCCCAGTCATCAGCGGCCGCCGAGCTGCCGAGCCACCCAGCGAAGAGCGCGATCGCGGGCATGGATCTACAGGCAATGCGGGTCACACAACTCATTGGCTCACCTTGAACCCCCGCGCCTCAAACGCACAGCGGAGTGGATTGTCCTGCTCCCCAAGGGCGCGCACCGTCGCCGTATAGCCCTCCTGCAGGATAGCCCGACGGGCCGCGAAATTCATGGGCGAATGCATGAACAGCGTGGCGTCCGTCTGTCTGGGCTCCAGCACCAGCACCTGAGAGTCCGGGTGCTGCGCCCGAAAGCTCTGCAACCCCACGGCGAGCCGGGCTTCCATACGCATCCGCATGGCTTGGTTGTAGACCCAGATCGCGCCCTTGTCGCGCACCCGTGCCTTGCGCCCGTGTCCCGTTGGCACGTCGGGCGTGTCCGCGCTCGCGTGAACGGGAACCAACGGATTGATCACCACAACCATGTCGCAGCCCCGTTCGAAAGCCAGATCCGCGTGTCCCACGTCGCCCACTCCCCCATCGACGTAGTCCCGTCCATCGACATTCACCGGGGCAAATAGAATCGGGATGGCGCTGGATGCGGCCACCGCGCGGGCCACCGGCACGTCGGTCAGCGCATCTTGTCCGAAAACGGCGCGGCGCCCGGCATCCAAATCGCTGGCCACAACCAGTAGGGGTTTCTCCAGGTCCCGGAACCGATTGCTGATTCCGCGGCGAGCCATGAACTCCTGCAGGAAGCGCTCATAGGGATCGAGGGCAAAGATTCCAGCGGGCAACGAGTCCACGAACCGCTCCAACTCGTTCCAAAGCTTGACATCGAGCGGGCTGGTCGCGGCGGACGAGACCACTCGCCGAGCCGCGGAAATCGCCGAACCGAACACGCGCATGAGCTCGGCCAGATCGATTCTGAGCAGATGGTTCCGCTGGAGCGGGAAAAAATCATCAGCGGGGTCCAGCAGGGCCCGATACATCCGCTGAACGCTCAAGCCGCCTGCCAGGGCTGTTCCGACGGTAGCGCCTGAAGCGGTCCCGACGAACAGATCGAAATCAGACGCGGTAAACGCCTGAATCCGATCCTCCAGTGCGGCCAGGCAACCCACCTGATACATGGCTCCCGTCACACCACCACCACACAGACAGAGCCCGATCCTGGTGTCCATTCAGAGTCTCCCTCTCCAAATGCGGTGGGATGTTACACTGCCAAGGTCCCGTTTTCACACCACTCGCGACCTGGCGGTCTGCGGTCTATACTCGTGCTTTTGAGGCCTTCCCCGTTCGCATGAAACGCCGCCACGCTATCCCGCTGCTTGTCCTGCTGCTCTTGCCCATGCTGCAAGTGGCCTGCGGCAGCGCCCCCAAGCCGCCACCCCTACGGCGGGTACACCGGATCCTACCGCCGCACATCAACGACAGCACGCTCCCTGCTCACGTTCGTCGCTTCCATGAGCTGGCCATCGATGACAAGGAGCGCTGGGATCTGCGCAAGGGCTTGATCGCCCATTTGCGCACCAAGACTCAGGAGCGCCTGGATGCCGACAACTACGACGCAGTGGTCGAACACTTCGTTGAGTTCACCAGTTTGTACACGCCAGCGGAGATCGCGGATGGCAACTTGCCGGACGCCCTGGAACCGATTTGCGAGTACTTGATCGATCACGGCTCCCCGCGTGGCGATGAGGCTCGCGTCCTGTCCTCGTTGTTGGTTCTGCACAACCTTCACCCAGATGACTCCGCTCACTTCGAGTACTACCAGCGACTGCGGCGCTGGAGCATTGAAACGCGCACGGGGCTCGGGTCACCGTTCGGCCTCGACGACGAGCTGATCGACGTGTGGAGTGAGCACGCCCGGATGACTCCCACACCCGACCTGCTCAGTCAGCTGGCCCGCTACCACATCGATTTCAGGAACGCGCTGTTGCAGCAGTTCCAGTCGCCAGAGCGCATCATGCCCATGGGCCGGGAGTACTACGAGCTCGTTCAGGCCAAAGCGTTCGACGTGGCCGGAGTCTTTCTCCGATATGGCGACACCGCGTCGGCGCTCAGCCACTTGCGAGCGATCGGACCCGCCGGCAATCGGGACGCTCAACTCTTGACGTTGCTCGAGCGCGCCCAGGAAGACGACGACGAGGGCGCAGACGCGCTCTGGGCACTCGCTCACGAGGCCCCCTACGCGCGTGGAGACAAGGACGTCTCCGAGTCCCTGTGCAAACTGGGCCACATGGAGCATCCTCGCGACCCGCGCTTTCCACGGTGCCTGGCCACCCTTGCGATGCTCAAGGACGACTTGGATGGCGTATTGTCCTACTACATGGAGGCTCTCGCCCTGTCGGCGGACCGTGAGCCGGTCTATGACGAACTACTCGCAGTGCTCAACCAGCTGCTGGAGAATGCGCCGCCCACGGCCGACGCCAGCTACGTACGCAGGGTCGGACAACACATCATCGGCACCCTCAAAGAGCGCATGACCGCGTTCCCAAACTCACAACCGCCCATCACCGCCGACCGGGTCAACGTTTCCGTCGCGCTGGCCGAGATGAATGCGGGCAACGCCAAGGAAGCGGAAGCCCATCTCGAAGCGAGCCTAACGACGAGCAAGTCCGTGGATGCGCACACGCACTTGGGCAGCCTGCTGTATCGAACCGGACGCCTGGCAGAGGCCCAGTCGCACTACCGCGCCGCGCTGGATCTCGTGGACGGCGACGACCTGGAAGCGCTCGACCTACGGGCTACGTTGCATGAAAGGCTCGGTGACACAGCTCGTCTGCTAGACCAAGGCGCATCGGCGCGGGCGAGCTACGAAGCCGCGCTCACGCTCTGGAACGACCTGTCGCACATGTTGCAAGGCACGGGCCTGAGCCTGGCACAGGTCCGACGGGGCGTATTGCTCAGTCGACTCGGACGCAAGGAGATCTCCGTTGCGGCGTTCAAATCAGCGCTCGACAAGGCCCATGGTGCCGCGGAGACCTATAAGGTGATTCTGGCCCACTTGGTGATCAGCGATCCCGATCGGCAGCTAGCCCACCGCGTGTTTCGGCACGCCCTGAACCAGCTGCGGTTGGAGCCGGAATGGAAGGTCTACTTGGCGCTCTGGCTGCAGATCATCGATGGCTTCAGCCACCAACCGGCCGATAGCGACGCGCTGGATGTATTGCAGGATTTCTCGGGAGAGGATAGCTGGTGGGCCAAGCTAGCGAGCTTCGGCGCTGGAAGACTCGGCTATGAGCAGCTGATGGCTCACGTGGGCGACGCAGGCCAGCGAGCTGAGGCACTCTTCTACGACGGTGCCCGGAAGCTAGCCCAGGGCGACGAGCAGGGCGCCCGCGAACGCTTTCTGCGTGTGTTGGACACGCGCATGGTCAACTTCTATGAGTACACCATGGCCCAGGAGCTCCTTCGTCGCTTGCCGGAAACCGCGCCCGGAACCGAGACCACGCCCGCAGCAGCTGCGGTCAAGACGAAGGCGGAGATCACCCCCCAGTAGGCACGACGAAGCGTACTCGCCCGCCGGCAAGCGCATGTGCGCGTCTACCCTTCCATCGCCGTGGACCAGACGAACCCTGCTGGGCCGCATGCGGACACCCATGCGCTCGCCCTTGGCGCTGTGCTCGCCTGTGGCACTCGTGCTGATCGCATGCACGCAGCTGGCAGCAGGAAACGAGCCCACCCAATGTACATTGGCAGTGCCCCCCATTGCGCCCAGCCCCAGCGGAGATGACACCGGCGACGAGCCGCCCACGGTCTTCGCCGTGCGCGAGGTCTTCAGCGGCGTCGACGAGCACCCCAACGACGAGTTCGATCACGAGTATGAAACGTGGGGGTTCGATCTGGACGGGCGCTGCACGGAGGTTGGAGAGCAACCCGCCTGTGTCATCCCGAAGTGGGCGAGTCCTGCTCCGGACGGTCCCGGGGGCCGGGACTATAGCGCCAACGTGCTCGCAGCGGAGAGCGCGCCGCTCATCGGGGACCGGGTCGCCCTGTTCGCGGTTCCGGCGGACTCCGGCATGAGCACACTGCTCATGCGCATCGGGGGCTACAACGGCAAGCCCAACGACCACCAAGTGACGGTGGAGATGTTTGGCGCAACGCTCTGGAGCTCGCCAGAAGGAGGCCCCGAGGCCCGCTGGGACGGTCGCGATCAATGGCGTCCGTTCGACCTCTGGCTGGATAGCAGGACCAAGGAAGCCAGATTCGTCGACCGAGCATCCTATGTTGCGGGCGGCGTGCTCGTCGCGAGGTTCGATGAAGTGCTGATGGGGGCTCCGCCCGCGAAACCGTTTCCGTTGAACAAGGTCATCCTGACCGGAACGATTGAGAAGGGCGACGACGGTGTATCGCTCGGACACACGCAGATCGCGGCGCGCACGGCGATCTCGGTCATGCTCGAAGCATTCGCGGTCGACCTGATAGGGGAACCTCGATGCCGGCTGCGGGCGGAATACGATCTGCTTCGGAACGCCTTCTGCAACCGAGTTGACATCCGGACCATGGACGAAGACGCCTCCCAGCCATGCGACGCAGTCTCATCGGTCACATCCTTGGCGTGGGCCCCGGCGCAGCTGGGAACACCCGTGGAATATTCCGATTTCTCCCGGGCACAGGCTCCAAACGACTGCCAGATGCTTACCTGCGAGTGATCGATCGACGCACGCGTCGCAATGGTTGCAGAACCGGTTGTCGGGCTGCTACGAGTCTGTCGGTAGCAGCGGGTGGCAGTGCAACTGTGGCACCCAAGTGTCGTACCGATGTGGAAGCCCGCGCACACGTATCAATCGAGGTGGGTCCCACCCGCTGGAAGGCAACTGTGCAGTGCAGTAGCGCTCTGGCTGCTTGCATGGCCACTCGGATGCTCTTCCTTGGCTCCCGGCAACGATCCCCCTGACTGCGTCTCGGCCCTCCCGCCGGAGCGGCCGCCGTCCGAGGGTAACTCAGCAGAACTGCTCCAGCCCCTGGTCTTCGCTGTTCGCACATCCCACGCGGGCCTTTCTCGCGATGAGTCGAACGAGTGGGCCTATCGAGGCCTCGGCTTTGATCTGGATGGGTACTGCACAACGGAAGCCACGGGACAGGGCTGTCTGGCTCCGCCGGGACACGCTCCCATTGAAGACGGGCGCGATGGGCGCGACCACAGCGCAAACGACCTTTTTACGTTGGCGAAGGTGCTCAACCTCAAACACTTGATCCCGGACGCTGCGCCCGTGGCTGACTCGGGCCGCCACACGGTGCTCATGGTCGTGCGTGGCTACAACGGGAGCCGCAACGATCGACAGGTGACAGTGGAGCTGCTCGCGGCCACGTTGTGGCTGTCTACCACGGAGGGTCCAAGGGCGAAGTGGGACGGTGCGGATGTCTGGCACCCTATGAAGGATTGGCTCGATGACGACGGTGAGCGTGCACGCATCGCCGACCCGAACGCTTACGTACGCGACTACATACTCGTGGCGCGCGTCGACAGGCTGGTTCTCGGTCTTCCCCCGCAACCCACATTTCCGATGGAAAACGTCATCATAACGGGGCGCCTCGAGAACCAGGACGAAGGGCTGGTCCTCACCGAAGGCAATCTGGTCGGCAGCATCCCAATCGACGACATGCTGGTATCCCTGTCGAGAAGCGACGGTCTAGACCCGACGCCATGCCGCAACCGGTCGGACTACGCCATTGCGAAGGAGCGCTTTTGCGAGCGTGTCGACATACGGCTGGATGGCAAGCCGTCACAACCCTGTGATGCGCTCTCCACCGTGTTCGCGATCTCTGCGTTCCCGGCCGCGATGGGAGAAACTGTTCCGGCACGCGCGGCCTCTCCGATTGATTGCATGGCGTTGAGATGCGGGCAGAACGACCCAGTGGACGGCGGAATCTAGCTAGCGACCTTGAGTCAGGGTTTCGTGGACGTTTGCGTCAAGTTTGATCGCGTCACCTTGAATAGAAGC
>JAPPOR010000957.1 GCA_028817905.1 Myxococcales bacterium | reverse complement strand
GCCCCGCCGCGCTCGGAAACCCGCTGAAAACGAATATAGGGACAGGCCCTAGCCATCACACCCCCGTGCGACGACAAAGGTACGGGGACCATGTGCCACATGTGGTGGACTGTGCTATCATGTGATAGAAACCAAAGGGCTCCGGGGTGGTCCGTTTGCCTGGCGGTTGCGTTGCGCTCCGCGTCGCGACCACCGTGACGACCCCGCCGTGCCCGCAAGGAGTGGTTGTGACGCGAGTACGGTTGTCGGCGATGGTCCTGGGGTGCGTGGTCGGATGCTCATCCGCTTCGGACGGTGCCCAGACGGGACGCGAGATAGGTTCGCGTCAAGCGGCGGGAGGTGCGGGCAGCGGGGAAATGGCCGCGGCGCACGCGGCGCACGCACCACCGGGCGCGGCTGCGATACCGGACGGCAGGCACCCGGTGGCCGCGGCGCCCCCGGCGGTGAGAGCCGACACGGGTGCCGATGATGATGATGATGATGACACCGCCTGTGGGGCGTTCCGGGCTGACTCCCAGTTTGAGCGCACCCCGGTCGACGTCGTGTGGGCCATCGACAATTCCCTGAGCATGCTTCCACAATTCCTCAACGTGGCGGATGGCCTGAACGAGTTCACTGCAGCGGTCGAGGCTTCGGGCACGGACATGCGGGTCGTGATGGTCTCAACGTTCGTGGAAACGCTGCCTGCCGAGGTGCACGGCGACCGGGACCGCTACCTGCTGCGGCCGGTCGACGTGCAGAGCACCAACGCGTTCGACGTGCTGCTGGGGGACTTTCCCAACTTCGAAGCGTTCTTGCGTCCGAATGCCGCGACTCATGTGATCGTCGTGACCGACTTCGTCAATACGTTGCCGCGGACGGTATTCCGCGAGCAGCTTGAACGCCAGCTTGGACATGGGTTCACCTTCCATGCGATCGCGGAGCCCCTAACTGGGCAGGACTACTACTCGCTGGCCGACGAGACGGGTGGCGTCAAACAGCCCATCGCGAGCGACTGGAAGCTCGTCTTCGAGCAACTCCGGTCGGTGGTTGTCGAGACGGCGCGCCTCCCGTGCCAGCTGCCCCTGAAGGTGAGCCCGGAGGCGGACCTAAACAACATCCAGGTGATCTACTCCGGGCCGGAGCAGCAAGACATGCAGTTGCCCACCGCGGGGGAGGCGACAGCGTGCGGCACCGCCGAGGCCTGGCACTTTGACGATGCGGCGCTTCCCAAGGAGATCGTCCTGTGCCCCGGCGCGTGCGAAGGCGTCCAAGAGCGAGGCGGCAGTCTCGAGGTGATAGTGGGGTGCGAACCACCACCCGCGCTGCTATAAGGCTGGCCTGCCCATATGGGAGGGACGACCGCCCAGTCAAGGTCACCGCTGGCGCGCGCGCCGTCACAAACCTGCGATGGCGCGGCCCGCCGGATTGCCGTACTCGCCCACCTCGATCCCATAACGCTGGATGATCGAGGCGTGTAGGGCTCCCGTCGGCTTGCCCGCCGCGGACACGGAGCGGCCGGTCTCGAAGCCGCCCACGCCACCGGCCAGCAGGATCGGCATGTTGGTGCGCGCGTGGCTGTCGCCGTCCCCGTTCTCGGAGAAGTACATCGCCAGGGTCTCGTCGTACAGCGTGCCCGTTGGCGTACTCACGTTCTTGAGGGCCTCCACCAGGTAGGCGAACCGGCGGACCTTGAAGCGCGATGTCATCACCACGCGCGCGTCCGCGATCTGCTGCGCCTCGGCCCGCGGCAGACCATCGAGATCGGTCGCCCGATCGTTGTCGTCCAGCTTGTGCGAAATGAAGTGATCGCTCCAGCTTCGAAGCGCCTGACGTCCGGAACCGAGGGAGTAGTCCCCGTAGTGGACCCCCCAACTGTTGCTGTACTGGACCACCACCACGTTCGTCAGATCGCATGCCATCGCCAACACGCCCAGATCGATGAACGCCTTGCTGGTCGCGTGCCAATCGCCACCGCGTTCGGGCGCGTCGACAACCGTGCACCCTGCCCCGGTGCTCGCACCCAGCTGACCTTCCAGCTCGGACACTGCATCAAAGTACTGTTCCAGGCGCTGTCGGTCGGCAGCCCCCGCGCGCGCCCGAAGGCGCCGGGCGTCCTCGAGCACGAGATCGAGCACGCGGTGGCGACGATCGGCGGGCCGCGAGAACCCGTCGCCAAACAACATCTCGAACAGCCTTTGCGGGCTGCGGATCACGGTCTCCACCTGACCGCCCGCCCGGAACGACAGGTGTCCTTGCCCGATGTCCAGATCGTCGGTCGCCGACAACGACAGGTTACGGTACGGCGTATCGCCCTGGAGTCGCTCGGCCAGAAACTGATCGAGGGTCGGCTCCGGCGGTGTGTAGGTGTTCGCGACGCCGCGATGGGCCGACAGGGACATGGACGGCATATGGATGTCTACGCACACCCCGGAGTGATCGATTCCGGTCACCAGGGTGACATCCGAAAGGACCGCGTTGCCCGCAGGCCAGATCCCCTCGGTGGCGAAGCCAGATAGGTCCTGCAAGCAGACCGGCAACTCGCCCCCCTCGAGTGGCCCGGGCCTGGGGTTCCAGAACCGCGGGTCGGTACCGTTCGGATAGAAGAACCCGAAGAAGCGCTGCTTCGGTCCGGTGGGGGGCGCGGACTGCGCCCGTCCGCGACCACCCAGACGCATGGGAAGCATCATCTCGAGCGCCGGCAGGGCCATGCTGACACCAGCTGCGCGCAGCACGGTGCGGCGCGGGATCCGCTTGGCAGTGGGTCCGCGGTTCATGGCTCCATCCCCTTTTCCGGCGGGCGGCGCGCCACGAAAGCAGGCGAGGTCAGCAACCCCTGAACGAGCGCCCGAAAGTCGTGGCCGGAGGCGACGAACTCTCGCTCGGCGGCTTCCAGCGTACAGCGATCCTCCCGTGCTGGCTCGCGACCGTGGGCGAACAGAAACACCCGGCGAGTCACGCAACTGGCAACCTGGGGCAGGGCCCTGAGCTTGGCCGCCAACTGGTCCACACTCGCAAAGGCCGGCTCCGGCGCATCGGGCAACGCGGGCGCGATCCCGTAGTCCGGCACCATGAACGCCGGGTCGAAGCGCCCGGTCGCGTCAAAGCCTTCGAAACCGACCCCGATCGGATCGATCGCAGCGTGGCAACCTCTGCAAGCGGCATCGCTGTTGCGCTCGCGCACGATCTCCGTGTGCGTCAGGCCCACCAGACGCTCGCCGAACTCGGCCGCGACGGCCTCGGGAATCTCCAGGTTGCGGCACAGGAACGTGCGCCGCAGCCAGTTGCCGCGCAGTGCGATGCGGTCGCCATCGGTCTTCTGGCTGATCAGGCTCGCATGGGTCAGCAGACCCGTGCCGGCGCGCGGATGCCCGGCCGGAATCATCACAACCCCCTGCGGGCCTGGCATCGGGAGCCCGTAGAACGCGGCCAAGGCCGGGGTCACTACTGTCCGGTCGGTTCCAAGCAGGTCCAGGAAGCGCTCACCCGTCCAGGCATAGTGGCCGATCACAGCGGCCGTCTCGGCGGTCATGTCCGCGAGCAGCGCGTCGTCCCAGTCGGCCGGAGGCTCCTTCGGCGCGACCAACCGGTCAAACCCCAGCCACTGTTCGAAGAAGCTGCGATAGAACTCGGGAAATTCGGATGCCTCGGCCATGCCAGCGGCCGCCGCGAGCAGCCCGTCCGGCGTGTCCAGGCCGCCCGCTTCAGCCAGGTCCAAGAGCTCGGCGCTCGGACCGCGACCCAGCATGGCAAAGGCGAGGCGCGATGCCACCTCGTACGCAGTCAGGGCCACCGACGACGCGCTCGAGCCGTCGCCGAGCTCCGTACGATAGAGAAAGCTAGGAGACACCAACATTGCCTGAAGCGCAAAGCGCAAGGCATCCTGACCGTCGGCCGCGCCATCCCGGGCGGCAGCCACAAGCTGTGCCCGCTCATCAGCGGAAAGCGGGCGGCGGAACACCAGGCGGCCGAAGCGCGCCACGAAAGCTGGCAAACAGTCCGCCGCCTCGAGCTCGCAGCCGACCACGCGCTCGCGGCGTGCGCGATCTTCCAAGAGCGCATCGGCCTGGTCGGACGCCACCTGCAGGTACGCTCGCAAGTGCTGGGCGGACAGGGTCTGCAGCTCCGCATGGACTGTGAAGCCCTGATGCGCCGCCTCGGCCGGCACCTCTCCCACGTCAGGCGGCTCGGGTAGCTGCATCAGGTACTGGAGCGTCCGCCGGTACTCCAACCGGGTCAGCCGGCGCATGGGCGCCGGGCCGCTGTCGCGAACGTCATCCGCCGAACACGCTGCTGGCGTGCCTTCCGTGTCACCAGCCCCGGCGCTCGGCTGCACGGGATCGCCTCCGGAGGGCAGCTCGGCAGATGATCCCGGCTCATCAAGGCCAGATGGGCGCCCGTCCTCAGCGGGGTAGTTCGAATCGGACCGTCCGCGCTGCGTGCCACCAAGGGTCCCTGACGTGGGCCCCGTCGCGGGCACCCCCCCGCCCGCTCCGACGCTCCCTTCACACCCCGCAACCAAACCCAGGACCAGACCCAGGACCAGACCCAGGACCAGACCCAGCACTGCACCCCGGCGCAGCCAGTCGGGGCCATGGGCCGGGCAAGCCACCCCGACACCCGACACGCAACGCCGGGGCCAACCGGCAAAGCGCGTGCGTGGGAAGACCTCTGAATGAGGGTTGGGATGCGATGTTCCGCTCATGACTGCCCAGCCGACCCGATTGTGCGCCGGGTGCGGCGCCCTGCGACGCGGTAGCGGACCCATGCGGGCCTCCACCGACGGGCAAGCCGAGGATGCCACGGGATCGCGGGCCAACGCCATCCCGCGCGACCCGGATGGGGATGGCGCTTGGAAGCACCCGGCATTGCTACGGCAGTGGGTTCGGCACGGCGTCCCCCGGGGCCGTGCGTGATGCGACGGCGCTCAATTCTAGACGCACCGCCACCAACGAGCCCCGATCCAGTTCCCGCAAGAGGCCGGCACCTCATCGAATCGTGACCGGACCGTGACGAGCGTCCTAAAAGAACGCGCGCGCTCCATCATTCATAGGCCACCGGGGCCTGCGTACCGGTCCGCCGCATTGACAAGCGATGGGTTCGGTTTGCAGGTTCGAAAGCCGGGCCCGAGGGCGCAGGAGGCATGGCTATGGTGACCACAGCAGGGCTGAGGGCAGATGCGCCGAGCGCGCAGCGGCACGCCTCGTGGGGGCTGTCGGCGAGCGCCGCACGCGGCGCGCCGGGACCTCACGCAACCACCCTTTTCGCACTCGCATGGGGCGCACTCGCGATCACGGCTTGCACAGATGAGGGTCCCAGCAACGGAGACCAGCCCGCCGCCGACGCCATGTCCGCCATGGATGTTCGTCCCATGTCGGGGGCGGGGGCGTCCACCGACACGGGGGACACGGGTTCGCCGATGCCCGGTTCCGTGGAGCCCCCAGGCGGTCCAGAGGGTACGAGCAACCCATCGATGACGATGGCCACCGGGTCGCGCCAGCCGGCAAACGAAGGGCTCGAGCCGGCTGCGATGGACGAGGCGTCTACAGGCGCCTCGACGCCCACCATGGACCCCCGCGAAGATGTGAACGCGCCGGGCCCCATGCAGACCGCACCGGGTGACCCGCAAGCCCCCTCCTCTACAGACACCGAAGCGGACATGGAGGCGGACATGGAGGGAGATATGGACGGGCCGGTCGATCCTGCGTGGCCGACCGGAGCACCGGAGGACTACGGGCTCGACATGGCCCTGCTCGACGACGCAGCACAGAGCATTCAACGGGCCACAGGCAATCGCTACGGCATGGTCGTGATCCGTGACGGCGTTCTGATCTACGAGAAGTACTGGCAGGGCGGGCCCAAGGACAAACATGTCATCTACTCCTGCACCAAGAGTTGGGGAAGCACCTTGATCGGCATGGCGGTCACACAGGGACTGCTATCCGTGGAAGACGAGGTGAGTACCTGGGTGCCCGACCCGGCCCCTGGCGTGAGTGCAGACGCGACGCTCGAACATGTGCTCACGCAGAGCGCGCACACGGCCGGCCGCATGTTTCGCTACAATAGCGGCTACCTGCTCAACACCGCGCCCGAGATTCTCATGGCTGCCGCCGACATGACGGCCTACGACTTTTGGCAGCGCTATCTTGCGGGACCGCTGGGCCTGGAGATGGTGTGGCCCGCGTGCCCAAAGGGCGGCTGCGCGGGCACACGCTATCCCGAGGGCTTCATCCAGTTTGGCAACCAGCCCCCCGAAGCGCCGAACGCCGACCTGCCCATGTCCAGCGTTCGTGACCAGGCAAAGCTGGGCTGGCTATGGGCGAACGACGGCGTCTGGCGCGGGAAGCGACTGATCGACTCGGAGTACATCGAGGTCGCATCCGGCGGTGGGGTCGGCCCGCGACGCGACTATGGCTACCTCTGGTGGATCGAGGGAACCGACCAGTTCAGCGCCATTGGCGGCGTGGGCAACTGCTACGTCAACGTGATGCCCTCACGAAAGCTCGTGATCGCTGTGCTGGGCGATAATGCCGGTCTGGGGCGTGGAGGCGGTTGGACCGACTTCCGCGCCCTGGTGGCGGCCCTCAACTGACTACGGCTACTCGCGGACCACGGCTCACATCGGTCGCACATCCCGCAAGCGGTGACCCATCGCCGCGCATTGCGCCGTCAGACCTCGCTCAGCCCACCGTCGACAACATACTCCGAGCCCGTGGGACGATCCTTCTCCCACGCCTCGGCGAGGGCGCGCTTGAGGTCCGACAGGCCGAAGGGTTTGGCAAGGTAGTCCACGCCGGGGTCCAGCGCTCCGTGATGTACGATGGCATCTTCCGTGTAGCCCGACATGTACAGAACACGCAGGTTGGGCTTTCCGGCACGCAGCGCGGTGGCCAGCTCCGGTCCGCTCGGGCCGGGCATGACGACATCGAGCATCAGCAGATCCACTTCTTCGATCCGCCCACCATACTCTGTCAGGGCGGCTTCACCACTTTCCGCCACCCACACTTCGTGGCCAAGGTGCACGAGCATACGCCGCACCGAAGCCCGAACTGCCGCCTGGTCCTCAACCAGCAGGATTCGCAGACGCCCCACGTCCGGTGCCTCCTCGGGGGCCTGAGCCTGCTCTTCCGGCTCCAGCACGCGCGGCAGGTAAATCCGGAAGGTGGTTCCACGCGTGGGCTCGCTGTAGACGTGCACGTGGCCGCCGCTCTGCCGGATGATACCGTGTACGGTCGCCAGGCCAAGCCCCGTACCCCGCTCCTTCTCCTTGGTGGTAAAGAACGGCTCGAACACGCGCGACAACGTGTCCTCGGTCATCCCCACGCCCGTGTCGCTAACGCTCAACTGCACGTAGTCGCCGGCCTCCACGTCGGGGTGCTTTGCCGCACGGGACACGTCCACGCTGGTGTTCTTGGTCTCGATGGTCAGGGCACCCCCTTCCCGCATCGCGTCAACGGCGTTGGTCACGAGGTTCACGAGCACTTGTCCGAGCTGTGCCGGATCGGCAGCCACGTTCCAAAGGTCATGTGCGCGGGACACGCGTACACTGACGTTTTCGGGCAAGAGTCGATCCAGCAGCGGAAGCAGCTCCTCCACGACTTGATTCGGGCACAGCACGATGGGTCGCAGGACTTGCTTGCGCGCCACCGCGAGCAGTTGCGCGGTCAAGCTGGCTGCCCGCTTGGCGGCCGCCTGCACGGTCGCGAGGTCGCGTGCCGTTTCGCCGGGTACGGGTTCGCGCATGCCGGCGAGCTCGGTTGTGTTGAGGATGACGGTAAGTAGATTATTGAAGTCGTGCGCGACGCCGCCTGCCAAGCGTCCCAGGGACTCCAGAGCAGTCGATTCGCGCACGCGCCGCATCAGCTCCTCGCGCGCGTGCTCCTCAGCGCGGCGAGCCGTGATATCACGCAGGACCAGCAGGTATCTCCAGTCGCCTTCGCTACGCGTCAACCTTGAGAGGGTGCCCTCCACGACCTGGCCCTCCGTGCGACTGGCCAGCTCGGAAAAGCTCGCGCGCTGACCGTCTTCACATTGCTTGATCAAGGGCTTCAGCGAGTCTTCCTCGAGCCAGCCGAGCCGTTCCAGGCGATCTCCCAGAAGGTCATCGATCTCGCAGCCAATGATCGCGGCCGCACTGGGGTTCACCAGCCGAATGCGGTGTGCCTTGTCGAGTACGAGCATCCCCTCCGGGGACTCGCGAACCAGCGACTCCAGGCGCTCCTCATGTGCCAGCATGCGGCCGCGTGCGCGGACGAGCGCCACCATCAGAAAGCGCTGAGTGCCAGCGAGAACCAGCAGCAAGGCGGCGACCTTCGCCCCAGCGAGGTTGGCTTGCTGGGCGCTCATGGCCGTATGGACGTGCGCCGCGTAGGTTGCCATGACGCCACCTAGGAGCGCGAAGATGAAACTGCCGGTCGAGCTCCAGCACGCGCTCGCGATCACCACGCAGACTGCATAGGAGGGATTGATCGTGAGCACGCCGGAACCGAGGTTAAGATAGCCACCGATCGCAACGCTCACGAAGAACGCAAGCGAGACGACTGCACCGGCGACCTGGGGGCGCCGGTGGGCATTGAGCAGCGCTACAGGAAACAAAGAAGAGAGCGCAATCGTCGCCCAGGGATTGAACGCCGAGGACGGTACGACCAGCGCAACGCCGACGACGGGGACCGAGAACAGGCAGCCCACCATTGCCAGCCAGCGTGTCATCGTTAGACGGACGTGATGCAGGGCCACATCGTCCGCCACCCGGTCGACCTTCGCCGCCTGGTCACGCGCGTACCAGGGTGGCGTCCAGAAATGCCCCGCGCTGGCCTGCACGGTTTCACCCACAAGCCTCGACGCGCCCCTGTCCGTTGAATCCCACATCTGGGCACCTTCCCCCGCCACGATGCCAGTGTTTTTCAGAAGGTGCATGGCGACAGCGTCCAAACCCGGCATCGCGATGACGAATGGCGGGAGATCTGTGTGCCATAGCACTGGGCTATCCCACGCGCGGTTGAGGGTGAGCGAAGCCGGACCTGTGTGGCGGTCAATCCGACCGCCAATGCGGATGGCGGTTCCTGGCATCCGGAGTCTGTTTGAACCGCCCCCGGAGGAGGCCTTGAGGCGGGGAGACAGCGGTGCAGGACCTCAAACAAGCACATCGTGCCCCAGTGGAATCAACCGCCAGCAGCGGGCGTCGGTTGGGTAGGAAGGGCCTCGATCCACTCCTCGAGTAGCGTGAGGAACGCCCGGTCGGGCTCGCTGGTTGAAAGCGGGGGCATGCGCAACAGGGGGTCCCGGGCCCGAACGCGCTGGAAGAGCGCGGACCGGCTCCGATCGCCAGGAACGATCATGCGGTAGTCGGCAGGAAACTTGAGACGCGATTGGAGCGGACCCTCGATGATGCCGGCGGCTTCGAGCGGGGTTCGGTAGCGGGCGTCCCAGCGCGTGTTACCGAGGTCCCGCGCGCCGTGGCAATGGGCGCAGTTGACGTCGAGGTAGGCACGCACGCGTGCTTCAAGCGACGCACCCGTATCATCGAGTGCGGGCAAGCGGTCCGCCCGTGCGAGTAGCGCCCGGGAAGGCTCCGGAGACCATGGAAGCATGTCGCTGAGACCGCCAAGCATTTCGTCGCCCTCGGCACGCAATAGCTGGGGCAGATTGAAGCCGAGCACCCGTGCCCCCCCCGGATGATGACAGCGCAGACATTCGTTGGGGCTCGGGAACGCATAGCGCTGGCTGCGTTCGCGACCATCGATACCCTTGATGGTCAAGGTCCGCTCTTCGTGTTCGAGGACGACGTCGGCGTCGGTCTCGGCGTCGTTCCAGCGATAGCTAAGCCCGTATACACCCTGCTCCATGACCACCAGCACGCGGGTCTCCAGTCGGGTCCGTTCCTCTGGCACCCGTTCATCACGCGCGATCTCGAAGTGCTTGAGAAACACACTCCCCGCCGGCAGGTCCAAGGGTCCTTGGGAGGCCAGTCCGACCGTCCCGCCCTTTGGGATGTGGACCCAGCGACGCTTGTTCGCGCCGTCCGACCACAGGGGCACGTTGACATCGTAGGGCACGAAGGTTGGCAGGGGCGACAGGGTCTCGAGATCCTCGAACAACCCGGTCTCGGAAAGACGCTGCGGAACGCGCTGGCCCAGATCCGTATCCGGTAGGATTTCCTGGATCGTTCCCGCGTCCCCTTCGCCGAGGGTCAAGAAATACAGGCGCCCATCCTGGCCCTTGGCAAACGAACTGATGCCCCGGTCGCGCCAGGCGAACGGCGTTTCGAGAATAGGCCCGTCCCCGCGGACGACAACCTGGCCGCCCACGTGCTCGTATTGCAGGGCCCAGATCTCCCCCGCGGTGTAGCTAGCGTAGAGGTAGCGCCCGTAGAGCTCGGGCATGGCATCACCGCGATAGACATGCCCACCGATAAGCACCCGCAATTCCGCACGCGGATAGGCCGCGATTGGCGACGTCCAGATGCCGGGTCGCGCGCGCGTCAGGTCTGGCCGGTGGGTAGCCATCTGCGTGCCCTCGAACATGTCCCACTGGTAGTTGGCCCCCGCGACCAGCACATCGATCTCTTCCATCTGCTGATTGCCGACGTCGCCGATGAATGCCAGTCCGTCGACCGGATCGTAGGTCATGCGATGGGGATTGCGCAGACCGAGGGCATAGAACTCCTCGAGCACACCTGGCTGGTCCACGAACGGGTTATCGTTGGGAATGAAGTAGCCGTCGGTGACGGCATCGTCCGGCGTGCGTCGAATGGGGTGGCTAACCTCCCCGCCGCGCCGATCGACATCGATCCGGAGCACCCCCCCGAACAATCCCTTGTCGAGTCGCTGGCAGGTGTCGAAACGGCAGTCGATGCTGCCCTCGTCACCGATCGCAAGATAAAGAAAGCCGTCCGTGGGGTGGAAGAACATCCCACCCCCCTGGTGCCATATGTGCCGATCGCGCTGTTCGATCAGCACGCGCTCCGAGGCCGGGTCGGCAGCGCCTTCACCCTCAGGAAGCGTGAAGCGAGACAGCCGGGCGTAGGTCTCGGTCTCCAGGTCCAGGTCATCGCGGGGCGAGGGGCGCTCGCGGTGCAGATAGTATGCGTAGAGCTCGCCGCGGTGGTCCGACCCCGCTATCCCAAACTCCGGATGGGGTGCGATCGCGAGCAACCCGCCGTCGCTGCCATCCTGGGTATGGCTCGAGAGGTCCAAGAGCAGGGTCTTGTCCGCCACATCGGGCCTGTTCTCGAAGCCCCAGATGCGACCACCCTGTTCGGCCACATAGAACCGGCCATCCACCTCGAACATGGACGTCGGGTTGGTGAACGACAGCCCGGGGAACGGGGGCAGCGCAACGAAGCCCCCCCAGCGAGCATGCATGTTGTCGGGCAGGTTGCACGCGAACGCGGACACCGACGCTGGCTGCGCCATCGCCCCCCCATCCAGCGACGATGTATCTTTGCGACCGACAGGACCGGGCTCGTCGACGGCTGGCCCATCGGGTGCACAGCGCAGCGCAGCAAGGTCCGTGCTCGCGCCGGCTTCCCCATCCGGTCCATCGTCCCCGTGTGCGGTCGACCCGCGCGTGTCGGAGGCCACGCATCCCACGACGCCCATGCAGCTCAGCAAGCCCGCCTGGGTCGCGAATAGAACAGCCAGGCTGGCACTGGGGGTTCGTCGGCCTGGCTTCGACATGGTCGGCGTGAGCATCCCTGGGGGAGTCGTTACCCGGCTCCGGTGCGAGTTCCGGGCCAGGGAAACTCGCTACCTCGGTTCCCCCGTTCGGACAAGCGCCGACAGCACGGATTGCGAGCCACGGCGCTTGGCGTGCGCCAGGCCCGATCGGGCGCCGAACCGGGCACCGAGGCCGGCAAAACGCCGCGGTGGGCGCGACCAGGGCGAACAAGCGGTCCCACTTGCGCCGCGCGGGGGGGTGGGCATGTATCGACAGCAGGG
>JAPPOR010000436.1 GCA_028817905.1 Myxococcales bacterium | reverse complement strand
ACATCGACGCAGACTCCTGGCGCGACAAGGAGCGCCAGGAACGCCAACGCCGCCGAAAAACCAGCGCCAAGAAGACGAAGTCCTAGACTATCAGCCCACCGGGGTTCGCGTCAGAAATGCGCGGATCCCGGTGGCCGACAACACTCGTGGTGGCGATATCGCGGTTTGGACCGACGGCTGTTGTTGCGACGTCGTCGTGGGTGCCGGGGCGCTTCCCCCTGCGTCGAGGTTGCTGCAGCTGCAGGAAGCGACGCTGCCTGGCCCGCTCGCGCAGACCAGCACTCCGGACGCGCCGCCTGCGCACGTGCACGCGCTGCCTGCAAGGCAGCTGCCCGGGGGCGAACCCTGCTGCGGCAGTGCAGCCATGCCCGGTCCGCCCCCCTCCGCGCACGCGACCAAGACGCCCACCAGCGCGCACACCACACCGCCCGGCAGGGGCGTTTGGAGGCGCCGTGTCCGCAAACTCTGTTCCCATCGTCCAGTACCCACCGTCACACCCCTTTTCCTCGACGCGCGGGCATTCTTTGAACGCGCGACTGGGAACCACTAGATGTCCCTAATTTCGGAGATCTGTTGTGCAGTTGTCGTGCACGTACGCCTGTCCCGGTAACGACCGACGTGGGCTCGACCAGGCAAAAAGCTCAACTCCTTGTCTCGTCGGGCCATCCCGGGCCTCCACGCCACTCAACTAATGCGTTGCCCGGGCGCGCCGCCGCCGTGCCACCGAAGTTGCCGGTTGACGGTGGGAGCTGGGCGCGGCAGTCGCCGCGGAAAATGGCAACGTTTACATGCCCGAAACGCGCGCGCACCGCTGGCGGATAAGAGTTGACCTGGCCCCCAGGGCGCAGCACTCTCCGCCCCGCTCTGTAATGCGAAGCACGGAAGGTTACGGTCGATGGTACGTACGTTGTGTTCGAAGCTTGTGCTAGCCGGTGCGATTCTCGGGATCGCATGTGACACGGACGACCGCGCCGCTGACGAGGTGGGCGCGGACGCCGGAAGCGCTGAGCTGTCGGTGATGCACGAGCCGGATGGCTCCTTGCTCGACGGCGGCGATGCCCCAGGTGACGCGGGTGCGCCCGACGGTGGCTTGGCGGAGACCGCTGACGCAGAGGTCGAGGGAAACGGACCGCCGGGTTCGCTTGGACAGCTTGCCTTGGACGAATGTGACGAACTCAACAGCGGCTTCGCCGGCGACGAGTACTGCATCAAGCCGCCTCCTCCCGACAAGGGCTTTCAGGTGCACATCGGTCCCGAGGACTATGACAACCCCGACCCCAAGTACCTCGTTCAGCCCGGTGAGGAGACGAACGTGTACTTCGACGCGGTCAGCGGCAATGACGAGGATGTCTTCTACTACTTCAGACAGTTTCGCGCCCGCCCCGGTACGCACCACGTGATCCTCACGGCACAAGCGGAGGAGGGTGCAACGGGTGCCGATGCCAGGGGGCGTCGCCTGGGGGGAACGCAGAACCTCGCCAAGGACGTGCCCCACCTCAACCGGGTGCCGCCAGAGAACGAAGGGGTTGGCATGGAGCTCGAGGCCAACACGCCGCTCACGGTCAACCTGCACTACATCAACACAACCGACGAGCCCATCCTTCACGAGGTTTGGATCAACTTTTGGTACAAGGATGCGGACGAGGTGACGCAACCGGCGGAGGAGCTGTACGCCATGGGCGGGTTGCGTATGGCCATCGAGCCGGGGGAGCACACGACGCTGGGACCCTACAGCTGCCCTGTGGAGAAGGACGGCCGGATCCTGACGATGTATGGGCACTACCATGCCAACTCGGTCCGCTTCAGCGCTTGGCGTGTGCGCGATGGGGTCCGCGAGATGGTCTACGAGGCCTTCGACTGGCACGACCCGCCGATCCTGGAGTTCAACTCGATCACCGAGAACCGCCCCAGCGATCCGGACAAGCTCAAGTTCGGTGGCTGGACCGGCACGCTGGACGTTCAGGCTGGTGACAGCATCGAGTGGGAATGCGAGGTGCACAACCAGACCGATGGCGTCCTGCGCTTCACGAATGAGCTGTACGACGGCGAGATGTGCATACTGATCGGCGACGCCGTGGGGCCGTCGATCCGCTGCGCGCTGCCGTAGTTAGCGACCTTGAGTCAGCGTTTCGCCCCTCTCCGCGAAACTCAGAAGCGGGTGCCCGCCAGAAGGCGGGCGCGTAGGGTGAACACGGCCTCGTCCTCGCGCTGGCCGAGTGCGCCGTCGTTTAGCCGCAATAGGTGGGTTTCGGCGGAGAGGTCGCCGCTGACATAATACCCATGACCCAGGTCGAGGGCTGCCCCGCTTCCGACGGCCAGGAACGGTGACACGGCAACGCGGTCCCGCGCCTCGCCGCGCGTCTGGAAGTCCTGGGTGAAGAGCGTCAGGCCCGGTCCTAGACCCACCTCCACGGCCAGCGGCCCGAAGTCCCAGGTGTAATAGGCGCGCAGATCCAGGCTGTAGCCCATCAGACGCATGCGAACTCGGGCGTTTTCGCTGCTCGCCGTGCACAGCCCGAGTCGGGCGCGTACGCCGAGGCGCTGGAGATCGAGGGCATAGCCGGCCACGGCGCCGACGCACGGGGTCTCGGAGTTGGGCAGCGGCAACGCGCCCTGCACCCCGAGCTCAAGGGCATGTGCGTGCCTGTGGACGCCGCCGCCCTTGCGCACCAGGCGGGCGTACTCGATGCGTTCGAGATCGGCCAGCACCACTTCCGAAGAGGCACCCGCGGTCACCTGAATCGGTCCCTCGTACACAACGTCGCGCCCGCGGGCGCGAACGAAATAGGGGCCCGCGCGCAAGCTGAGCGTGCGCTGGGGCGTGCGCGCGCCCACCTCCGCAACCACGGTTCCGTCGGGGCCGCCGGACAGAAGCAGGGTGGTGAGGCCCGGTGGTACCTGCAGGTGGCTGCGACGAGGGTCGCGCCGGCCCGGGCGCGTGAGAACGAGATCGCCCTGGCCGCGGAAATCATAGCGATAGGTCGGGTGCTGAAGCCCGGTCAGCGTCCGGCTGGTGGACCGCACGGTGGCCTGGTAGGCGTGCCGGTAGGCTTCGTCCAGCACCACCTGGCCGTCGTCGTTTGCGTCCGCCGCGCCGAGCAACCCGGACACCAGGGCGTGCGTGAAGAAGGAGGCGCGCAGCGCGTCGGACTCCTGGGCGTCCTCGTCGGCCGAACTCGCGGTTAGAAAGGCCAGACCCTCACCAGGCAGTGCCTCTTCTGCCTCCAGGGCAAAGGGCTCCACCCGTTTGCCCCCCTTGCGTCGCGTGAGGCTGCCCGAGCGGCAGGCGTCGAGTACGGCGATGCGAAAGCTGGCCGCCGAGCCCTGCACGAGCTCGCGTAGCTCCGAAAGCGCCAGACGCGTCTCGCCCATATGCAAACTGCTGGCGTCGGCGTGACCCGAGTAATAGAGGAAGAACAGGACCTGCATGCCGGGCGTCGCCATGTGCTGCCGGATGCGCGCGTTGAGCGAGATGAGACTCGCGCGCACGGTTTCGGCGTCCTCGCCCTCGAGCAGCAGCAGGTTGGCCGGCGCAAAGCCTCCGAGCTCGCGCAGGACGTCGCGAACGCGTCGGGCATCGGTTTCGGCATAACGCAGCTGCTGCTCGTGGGCCGCTCCGAGATTGTTGCCAACGATCAGTCCAAAGCGGGCGACCTCAGCCTTGGCGGTGGCGGTGAGCGACCACAGTCCCAGGAACAAGGCGAGCGCTCGCCGAATGGCCCGTGAAGCCGAGTCCCCGCATAAACCGCTCGCGGACTGGTGAACCATCCGGGCTAGGCACGACCAGGCTACCCGGCAGGTTACGGAGCAGGTCATGGGGCGGGCTCTTTGGGAAGCCGTATCACGTCCAGCAGGCAGTCTCTGGGGGGGGAGGGCGGTGTCCGCTCGAGCGCAGCGCGGATGGCGTCGGCGGTGACCCGCGGCTGGCAGAACACACCATAGAAGACCTCGGTGCCGAGCGCGCCATCGAGCTCGATGCCAAAATCCAGTGGCACGTCACGGCCGGGCTCGGCCTGGGCCACCTCGGCACCAGGCGCTGGATGGTAGCGCGTCAACCCCTGTCCATCGTCACCCCAGACGCTCAGATGGCGCGGTGCTTGGCTGGTATAGGTGAAGCGCAGTGTGTCACCTGGATGCACAACGTCGCCGTTGGCGGCGCGCTTCACCCGTCCATCCCGCTTCACGTACACGCCCAGGCGCGCCGAGCCTTTGGTTCGCGTGCCATCTTCTGGCAACCGGGGGCGCACCATCAGCATGACGGCCGCAGCCAAAGCCAGCCCAGCTGTGGTGACGGCCGCGATGCGGGGGAGGCGCCGTACCGTCGCTGCATGATGATCACCCGGTGCGCCCCCTCGCGGGGTGGGCCGGGCGAGCCCCTCGCGCAGTGCAGCAAGGGTCGGTGCGTCTTGCAGGAAGGCCTCGGCCTCGGCCGTCGCCGCCGCCAGGCGCGCGGCGCAGTGGGCGCAGTCTTCGATGTGCGCAGCGTGCGCCGCTCGCATGGCGGAGGGCGTCTCGCCCGCGTTCCATTCGTCGATTGCTAGCGCGCTCAGGCAGGCGGGTGTGGGCCCCGGATCGGACGATGTGCTCACGGCTGGGCCTCCTGACGCTCGATGAAGTGGCGCACGCGGGCGACCAGATTGCCCACGTGCCGGGGCGAGCACTCGAGGATGCGCGCGATGTCGTCGTGGGTCAGTCCCTCGCCATGGTAGTAGATGGCAACGGTCGCCAGGTCTTCGGGCATGCGCGCCAGAAGTGACCGCAGGGACGCCAGTGCCTCCGCGGAGCGAACCTGAGGAGACTCCCGCTCTTCGGGCATGCCCTGCTGCAACAGGCGTGCACGATTGCGCTGGTTGCGCAGGCGGTTGAGGCAGGCGTGGGTCACGGCGCTATACATGAAGGTGGTCAGGCTGCTCTTGCCACGGAATTGCTCGGGCCGATCCAGCAGGGAGGCGAAGACGTCGTGCACCAGCTCGCGCGCGTCGTCTTCGTTGCCCAACAGGTGCCGCGCCCGTCGGTAGGCGACGGGCGCGTAGCGGCGGTAGAAGTCGTCGAGGTCTGGAGCCGCCATGTTCACCGTGTGAGGCGTGCAGACGCCAGCAGGGCCTTCAGCGTGCAGAGACATCCCCCGGGAGGCCCTCAAGGGTTTCGCCGATCTCGATGGTGATTTCTCCGCTGAGATCGACGGGAAACAGTCCCCCTTTGCCAGGGCTCGGGCACTTGAGCTCCGCGGTCGCGGCAGTGAGGTGTTTCCGCAGCAGCCGGGATTCCTCCTCGAAGTTCTCGTGGTCCGCGTCACACGTCACCGTGAAGCTGCTGCCCAACGCCGGAGGGTTCGCCGTGCAGCTGGTCGCGGGGAGCTCCGCTACTAGGCGCTCGTAGGCCAGTTCCTGCGCTTCGTCGCGGCACGCCGACACGTCCGCTTGCTCCTGTGCCGTTCGCGAGCGCCGCTCCAGGAGGTGATAGCCGGAGGGCAGGCCATGGGGCGCGTTGAACAACTGGGCGACCATGGAGCCCGCGGGAGCGGGTGCATAGAGGTAGAGTACGGTGTGCCCCTGCGAGAACCCGGCGAACTCACTATCGGCGCCGCTCGCGAGGCTGGGGTCGCCCTGGCTCTCCAACAGCTCGCACTGATCATAGTCCGCGTCCGGCCCGCGCTCAAACGTGAGCGGACAATCCCGCACCTCGCTATAGCAATCCACAAAGGGAAGCCCGTCGCCGCGGTAGTCGCTCCACTGGGGATCGCCGTCGCCCGTGTAGCAGAAGTCGCGCCTCACCCGGGTGCAATCGGCGGGAAGTCCTGCGCAGGCACTCTGCGTCCCCGTGTTGTTGGCGCGTTGGAAGCCCGCGGGATGGTTCTCGTCCGCGGCCGTGATGGCCGCGGCAGCGAAGTCCGGGCTCTCGGGCCACAGGTCTGAGAAGGAGAGCCGGGCATTGTCGGGTGGCGGGTCGAGCACGCTCAGGGTGAAGCTCGCTGGAAACTCTCCGGCCACCTCAACGTCCATCACGGACCAGTAGCCGTGTGGGCCTTGGAAGGCAAGCGCGGGGATCAGCGCCCGGTCGGCGGTACCCTGCAGTAGCTGGACGCGGCCGTCGAAGCGCAGCAAGGGCTCGCCCTGATAGGCGGTTGAGGCCTGGTCGCCGCAGGCCGAAAGGAGCAGGAGGGCGGTCATCGATGCGGTGAGGGAATGCGTGGTCATGGTGTCCTTTCTTCTTTTGCTTGCTCCCGCTGGAAGCAAAAGGTTCGGACCGCGGGACGCGAAATCCCGCACGCGAATTTCGCTTTTCGACGAATTCAGTGCCTCCCCCCGATGGCGGGATACACCCGGCCACAGGCTGGCACCATGCTCTGAACAGGAAGCCAGCCCGCGGGTGGCCGGGTCATGTTGCGGTGTTCCGACACCCTCGCTGGAGGCCGCCGAAGATGCCTGCGCGGCTTGACATCCACAGAGCTAGGTCGTAATTGATATCGGTTTTCAATTGCAATAAGCCATGGATTAGCGCGAGGGAGGTGGCGATCCCAAGGCCGGTTGCCTGGGGCTATCGCGTTCCTGGCCCATGGCCATGTCGATGGATTACGGAACGGACCGATCGCGAGGTGTGATGTGACCGAGGTTGACCAAGAACCCTGCCGCTTGCGCACCCTGTGTCGCAACGATGTGGCTCATGTCCAGAGGTGTATTGGATGCGGCTGTATCTCCGTGCACATGGGAGCTTTCACGGTGCGGCTGGACAACACGGGGCTTGAGGCATTGTGGGCGGTGCTGGGGGATGCTGCTGCTGTGCTGCACGCCCAGAAGCGGGCTGAGCTCCCCGTGCAACCCCGTGGGCATGCCTAGCCCGGATGATTCATGAACTCTGCATCGCCTCGCTTGTTCTTCGACTTCACACGCCTTTCGTCGCCCTCGCAAATACAGGCAGTATGTGGGTCGGTCGCCGAAAAGCCGTGTGAAGCCGAATCCCTGCGCGATCCGACGCAGAGTTCATGAATCATCCGGGCTAGGCGCTGTCGACGCCCTGCCGTCGGCAGGTCAGGCAGATTCCGTAGAGCTCGTGCTTGTGCCGCACCAGCTGGTAGCCGTGGCGCTTTGCCAGGCGTTCCTGGAGGCGTTCGATCTCATCGTCCTCGAACTCGATGATGGCGTTGCAGCTCACGCAGATCAGATGATCATGATGCCCCTCGGCATCCGTGACTTCGAAGCGTGCGAGTGAGTCGCTGAAGTGGCGCTCGTGGGCGAGCCCGCTCTCGACGAGCATCTTCAGGGTGCGATACACGGTTGCATACCCGATCTTCGGATCCCTGCGATGGACCAACGCCAGGACGTCATCGACCGAATGGTGCCCGCTGGAGCGAAAGAAGACGTCGCACACGAGCCGCCGCTGGCTGGTCGAGCGCAGCCCCCGCTCTTCCATCTTGTCGGCCAGCTTCTCGTGCAGGCTGGCGACCTTCTCCGGGTTTCGCTTGCCCATCCCTAAGGTCGAACTCTAGGTGAGCACGGCCCGCTTGTCGATCTCGAGCCCGGGGGGATGCGTGCTGGCCCGCGTACAGCGACGCCTCTTCGGTGCGGTCGGGACGACGGGGCAGCCGATCGGCCACCGTGGGCTGATCCCGTCCCGAAATACCCGCGCAAGGGCCATCATTTCCGGTGCTTGCGAAGGTGGGCCCGGGGCTGGGGCCCGGGCCAAATGCTCGATTGAATAATGCTCCGCGGCGCGCCATGCTACGCGCGCCATGTTGACCCTTTCAGGCGCTCGCGCCTTCTCGACCGCCCGGCTCGCCACCATCCTGGGTCGGATCGTTCGCAGCAATTCGCATGTCACGGCGGTGGCCGCTCGGTTCGTCTACCTGTGCGACGTGGAGCGCGCGTTGGACAGCAGCGAGCGCACGGTTCTGGACGCGCTGCTAGCCCATGGGCCGGCCGAAGAGGGCGATCCAGCGGTGCTTGCGGGGGCCACCGCGATGTATGTGTTTCCTCGGCTGGGGACGATTTCCCCCTGGTCTTCCAAGGCCACCGATATCGCCCATAGTTGCGGACTTCGCTGCATTCGGCGGATCGAACGGGGGGTGGCGTACTCGGTGGCCGGCGAGGTGCACGATCGCGCCGCGCTGCTGGCAGAGCTTCACGACCGGATGACCGAGACCGTGCTGTATGACCTGACCCAGGCCGAGCGCCTGTTTGAGCATGCACAGCCGACCATCATGACGACCATCGACGTGCTCGGCGAGGGCCGCAGCGCGATCGAGCGGGCCAATTGGTCCCTCGGGCTCGCGCTTGCGGACGATGAGATCGAGTATCTGGTGACGGCCTTCTCCGAGCTGGGTCGCAACCCGAACGACGTAGAGCTCATGATGTTCGCCCAGGCCAACTCGGAGCACTGTCGCCACAAGATCTTCAATGCCGACTGGGTGATCGACGGGCAAGCCCAGGCGCATTCGCTGTTTGCGATGATCCGCAACACGACCCAGCAGAACCCGGAGGGGGTCCTGAGCGCCTATCACGACAACGCGGCGGTCATCGCAGGTCTCGGGGAGAGCCGCTTCTTCGTCGATCCGTCTTCGGGCCGGTACCAGCGCCACCGGGAACCTGTCCACATCCTGATGAAGGTCGAGACCCACAACCACCCGACCGCCATCGCGCCCTTTCCCGGGGCATCGACCGGCAGCGGTGGGGAGATCCGCGACGAAGGCGCGACGGGGCGCGGCGCTCGCCCCAAGGCGGGTCTGACCGGCTTTGCGGTGTCCAACCTGCGCTTGCCCGAGGCGCCTCGGCCGTGGGAAGGGCCGGAGAACCGCCCCGACCGGATCGCCTCGCCGCTCGCGATCATGCTCGAGGGTCCGCTCGGCGGCGCGGCCTTCAACAACGAGTTCGGTCGTCCCAACCTGCTCGGCTACTTCCGGACCTACGAGCAGGAGGTCGATGGGCCTTCGGGTCGTCAGCGCCACGGCTACCACAAGCCGATCATGCTGGCGGGCGGGCTCGGGAACATCCGCGCGCAGCACGTGGACAAGGGTCGCATCCCGGTCGGGGCCAACGTCGTCGTGCTCGGCGGGCCGGCCATGCTGATAGGACTGGGTGGCGGCGCGGCCTCATCGCTTGCCCAGGGTGCCTCCGAGGAGGACCTGGATTTTGCCTCGGTGCAACGGGACAACCCGGAGATCCAGCGGCGCTGTCAGGAGGTGATCGACCGGGCATGGGCGCTGGGTGAACACAACCCGATCGTCGCCATCCACGACGTGGGAGCGGGAGGTCTCAGCAACGCGCTGCCCGAGCTCGTGCATGATTCGGGTCGCGGCGCCCGCTTCGATCTGCGCGCCGTGCCGAGCACAGAGCCGGGCATGTCTCCGCTGGAGCTCTGGTGCAACGAAGCCCAGGAGCGCTACGTCCTCGGAATCGCGCCCGATGGGTTCGAGCGCTTCGTTGCGCTTTGCGAGCGCGAGCGCTGTCCCTATGCGGTCGTGGGTGTGACGACCGACGACGGGCGCCTGGAGCTGACCGATCCGCACTTTGGCAATACGCCCATCGATATGCCCCTTTCGGTGCTGCTCGGCAAGCCGCCCCGCATGCGACGGGAGGTCACCCGCGTGGATTGCGAGCAGACGCCTCTGGCCCTTGCCGACATCGAACTCGACGAGGCTGTCGAGCGCGTGTTGCGACTGCCAACCGTCGCGGACAAGACGTTTCTCATCACGATCGGCGATCGCAGCGTCACGGGGTTGGTAGCCCGTGATCAGATGGTGGGTCCCTGGCAGGTACCGGTTGCCGACGCGGCGGTCACCGCCGCCGACTTCGAAGGCTACGCGGGCGAGGCGATGTCGATCGGGGAGCGACCGCCGGTGGCGATCCTGGATGCCGCCGCCGCCTCCCGATTGGCGGTTGCGGAGGCCATCACCAATTTGGCCAGCGCTCCGGTGGCGTCCCTGTCGGACATCAAGCTCAGCTGCAACTGGATGGCGGCTGCCGGCCACGAAGGCGAGGACGCCCGGCTATATGATGCCGTGCGCGCGGTGGGCATGGAGCTGTGCCCTGCGCTGGGGATCGCCGTGCCCGTCGGCAAGGACTCCATGAGCATGCGCAGCGTTTGGCAGGATGCTGACGGTCGCCACAGCGTCACGGCGCCCGTGTCCCTCGTTGTCAGCGCATTTGCTCCCGTGGCTGACGTGCGCAAGGCGTTGACGCCCGAACTGCGCCGCGATGTGTCGGACACGCGTCTGCTGCTGATCGACCTGTCCCGGGGCAAGAACCGCCTCGGGGCGAGCTGCCTTGCCCAGGTGTTCGGGCAGGTCGGCAGCGAGCCGGCCGATCTGGATCGGGCCGAGGACCTGCGGGCTTTCTTCGACGTCCTGCAGGCGCTGCGGGCCGAGGACCGGTTGCTCGCCTACCACGACCGCTCGGACGGCGGTTTGCTGGTGACCCTACTCGAGATGGCCTTCGCGGGCGGGGTCGGGCTCTCGATCGAGCTCGACGCGCTGCCGGGCGCAGTGCTCGAGGTCCTCTTCAGCGAGGAGCCAGGCGCCGTGGTCCAGGTGGCATCAGAACATGTACCTGCCGTGCGCGCGGCCTACGAGGCGGCCGGGCTCGGGGCCTGTGTGGCGGAGGTTGGGTTCCCGTGTGCCGGTGAGGCGATCACGATCACACGGGCTGGCGCGGCGCTGTTCCGTTCTACGCGCGGGCACCTTCGGAGCATCTGGTCGGAGACCACCTTCCAGATCCAGCGTATGCGAGACAATCCACGGTGCGCCGAGGAGGAGCACGTCGCTCGCCAGCAAGCGGGCAGCGCAGGCGACGTCAGGGGCATCTATTCGGACCTTCGTTTCGACCCGGCCGAGGACATCACCCTTGGGATCGCCGGCACGGCGCGACCCAGGGTCGCGATCCTGCGCGAGCAGGGGGTCAATGGCCATGTCGAGATGGCGGCGGCCTTTGAGCGCGCGGGCTTCGACGCCATCGACGTGCATATGAGCGACATTCTGGCGGGTCGCACCAACCTGGGCGACATGCACGGGCTCGTGGCGTGCGGCGGGTTTTCGTACGGTGACGTGCTGGGCGCCGGTGAGGGGTGGGCCAAGTCGATCCTGTTCAACCCGCGCGCGCGCGATGTCTTTCAGGCCTTTTTTGCGCGCCCTGACACGTTTGCGCTCGGGGTCTGCAACGGCTGCCAAATGCTCGCGGCGCTGCGCGAGCTCATCCCCGGGGCCGGGTGCTGGCCGCGCTTCCTCCACAATCGTTCGGAGCGCTTCGAAGCGCGCGTGACGATGGTCGGCGTCAGCGACTCCCCGTCGGTCCTTCTGCGCGGGATGCACGAATCGCGCATGCCGATCGCGGTCGCCCATGGCGAGGGGCGTGCCCACTTCGCCGGCGGTGATCTGGAGACCGCCTACGCATCGTCCCTGGTCGCCATGCACTATGTCGATGGTGAAGGCAGACCGACCGAGCGCTACCCGGACAATCCCAACGGTTCCCCGGAGGGCATCGCGTGCGTCACGAATGCCGATGGTAGGGTCACGATCATGATGCCGCACCCGGAGCGCGTGTTCCGGACGGCCCAACACTCCTACATTCCCAGCGCTTGGGGACAGGACGCCCCGTTCATGCGCTTGTTTCGCAATGCCCGCGTCTTCGCCTCGGAAAGCTGAGAGTGTCTGCTTTGCGGCGCGTCGCGGAGGGTAGGTCGATGACGGGTGAGCCGACCTGGCAGCGTTTGCTCGCCGAGCGACAGCATCGCGCCCAGCTGGTGACGACGCGCGCGCGTCATCATGGGTGCCCTTGGGCTCAAGAAGTGACACCGAGCCGGCCAAGGCCTGTAGGCTAGTCCAAGGACTTAGGGCTATGCGCCCTATTCGTTTTCCAGAAACTGTGCAGGCCCGCCGTGTCAATAACTGGTGAGACACCGACCTTTCGAATTGAATGTGCAATCGAAGGGGGCG
>JAPPOR010000210.1 GCA_028817905.1 Myxococcales bacterium | reverse complement strand
AAGTGGGTGAAATGTCTGGGCTCCCCACGCTCGCGCCAGGTGTCGGGTGTCAGTTGCCAGGACATCCCCGACGTGCAGACTACTCAGGGTTTCCAGAGAAAGTTCGCACCTTGCGCTCTGGCGTGAGCGCGGGGCAGCCGTAGCGCTCCTGGAACCGCTCGGAGATTTGGAACGTGCGGAAAGCGGCTTGGTCAGAACTCCAAGGACGGAACCTTGCGCATGTACCGGTCTAGCCCGGATCATTCACCAAGGCGCGCGATGCTCGTGCAGGTGATCTGCTTCGCAGGGGTTTCGGTGAAGGAGGGAAGACTCGCTGTATTTTCGACTGAAGCGAAAGCGCTGCGGAGTCGAACGGCCGTGCGAGGGCGCGTGAGTTCGTGAATGATCCGGGGCTAGGACCCCGCAGACGCAGTGCTGGCGTGCTCTCCCCCCGCCCTACGGAACGCGCATGGCGCTCCAG
Organism: Myxococcales bacterium; assembly: GCA_028817905.1. Classification (GTDB taxonomy): domain Bacteria; phylum Myxococcota_A; class Polyangia; order Polyangiales; family JAFGIB01; genus JAPPOR01. Next base: position 11,469 of record JAPPOR010000210.1, on the reverse strand, counting down.
GTCCCACCCATACAATACCCCGGGAAGCCGTCGAGCTGGCCCGCCATGTCCCACAGGCCATCTTCGAGGGTCATTGAGTCACCGTTGTAGTCTGCCGACAGGTCGCCTTCGAAGGTGCCCTCGGTGAACGGGATCGGTAGCCCCAAGGCAACGCTGAAGCGACCATTCTCGAGACGGCCGTCAAAGCGTCCGCTCGAGCAGTCGAGTTCCCCCACGATATCTCCCCACGCCGGAATCGCTCCCGCGGAAGCGCTGAAGAACTTGCCATCGGCGATCCGCAGGATCTCGCCGTCCATACTTTCCTCAAGCAGCATGTCCACGGTGCCCATCAGCATGAAAGCGGCGTCCCCGTCCATGTTGATGATATGCAGTGCGCAGGAGTACATGCCCACGTAGCGCCCCGGCTCGCAGCTCACCGCATTCGTGGGGTCCGTTTCCGGCCACTCGAAGGTGACACCGGTCGGCGGCTCTTCCATGGGGGCCGAAGGGATGTGCTCCAGCGAGCCGGACCGGTCGGCTCCAGCGCTCCCTCCGGCGATTGGTTGATCCCCCTTGCCCGTCGCGGCGCAGCGGCAGACGCTCCAGGTATCCGCCTGGCAAGTTTGGTGCCCCTGTTCGCCCGCCTGGCACGTACACGCCTGCGTCGACCCCGACAGACACACAGCCTGTTGTGCGGCCGACTGCAGCGGAGCAGATGGCTGCGCGACAGGCTGCGGGGACACTACCGCGGTGGGTGGGCGGGAGCTCGCACGCGCGCCGGGCTCGGGCGCCGCCTGACCACACCCTATCGCGACCCCTACCAGGACCACCGCCATACTTGGTTGCGTTCTACTGGACAAGAATACTCCTGCATCCCAGAGCGATACGGATGCTCGCGGCACGCCGTACGCGCTCGCACGCGTCGCCGCAGATCAGCACCTGGCTCCGATCTTCGTTGTACTGCCAGCCGTTGGCTCCGCCGTCGCACGCCCGCTGGGCATCTTGGCCCACGAGCTGCTGCTCGCCGTGAATATCTGTGTACACAACGTTGACCCGCTCGTAGTCCACCGGGCTGCCCTCGGGGTCGGGCAAGTCGAACTCACAACCGAGTGCCGTCTGCGTGATACTCGCGAGCGCCTCGCGCAAACCGCTGCCCAAGTCGGACTCGCGGGTCATGTCGAAGTGGCAGTCACCCACGTGCTCATCTTGGCTCCCGTGATCGCAGTCAAGGGTGCTCGGGGCGCCGCCGGCAAAGGCCAGGCGCGACAGGAACGCCCGGTTCACCTCGCTTCCGGGCACGCCCACAACGAAGGTAATCACCCGGGCTTGCCGTGATTTCGGCAGTTCCTGCTCCAGCAGTCGGGAGGTCTCCTCGGGGGCGCAACCCTCCTCACCGTCGGTGATCAGCACCACGAAGCGGTTGCCAAAGGGTTGGTTGGGCGTCTGGTCCGGGTTGAGCTGCTTGTACGCCAAGACAAGTCCGCCGACGATCGGCGTGCCGCCCCGGGGGCTGACCGCCTTCAGACTGTCGGTCAGGGCAGCATGCTGGGCCGGCTCCATGAGCCCCATCGGCACGTGTGGGAGGCTCTGCACGCCGCAGCGGTCGTCGTTGTTGAAATAGGTGATGGCTGCGCTGGCGCTTGGCGGCAGCTCGGCGATCGCCGTGCTGACGGCCTGCCTGACGACCTCCCACTTGGACGGCTGACTCGGATCGGCCCGCTTGGGCTCCGCTTCGCAACTCGCGGAGTCCGTGATGGGCGGCAGGTTACAGTTGAGGCTTGCGCTCCTATCGATCAGGAACAGCAGGTTGGCGGGACGTAACGTGGCCTGCAGGGTACCCGTGGACAGGCATTCATCAAGCCCCAATTCCGCTGCCGGGCCGGGCTCCCTGGTCCCAATCGCAAAAGCCGTATCGGCCCGGACCGGGGCGACTGGTTGCTGCGGGCCCGCTGCCGTGGCCTTGGCGTTCATCGCCCCCGCGATGGGTGGCGCGGTCATGCCCGAGCTCGGCTCAACGAGCGGGCCCATGCGCCCATCGGCAGCACCATCCCCACAGGCGGGCAAGCACGCACCCAACGCCAACACCCATGCGCTCGCCCGGCGCACCTGTCTGGATGCTGACTGGCCCAACCTTGTCGCCGCCTCGACTTCCATCAATCCGAACACTTGCGTAATACCGGCAGAGCGATCAAGGTCACGCCCTGCCACGGAAGGATCACGGTCGGACAAGACGGTGGGTCACTCTCAGAGGAGCGAACCGTCGGGCGCGTGGTTCTTGCCGCTACCTACTGTGGTGAGCATCGCTGCCACTTGTGGAGGCACACACCTCTACGCCGACGATGAACCAACGCTCCAAAAGCGAGGAGGCAGGATCAGCCTCGCTCCAACGGACGTCCAGCCCGGATCATTCACGACTTTCGCCGCCGACCCGCTTGTCCTTTGACTCCACAGGACTTTCGCCGTCCCAGAAAATGCGCGCAGTACTCCCGTCGGTCGTCGAAAGTCCCCTAGAGGCGAAAGTGCTGCAGAGTCGAGCAGTTGTGCGGGGGCGCGTGATTTGGTGCTGGATGCGGGCTTAGCACAGCTGTGCGCGCAGCTCGCGCGTACGCACGTGCTCTTCCACGGCGTCGAACGCCTGCCGCAGGTCGCTTTCGGGAAGCCTCGAGACCCGCTTGTCCAGGGCCGCGCATGCCTCCATGGCACAGGCGCCGGCCTCCTTCCGCTTGCCTTCGGCCAGCAATACCTCGATCTGCGCAAGCCGGACGGCCGCCTCGCCGGTTGGAAGGCTACCGAGGCGCTCGAGCAGGGCGCTCGCCCGCTGCGCGTGCTCGGCGGCGTCCTGGCTACGGCCCAGCTTCAAGAGGGTACGCGCGAGGAGCGCGGAGGCGCCCGCCAACAGCGGTGGTAGGCCCGATAGCACCTCCACCGCGGTCCGTGCTTCGCGCTCAGCCTTCGGCCGCTCACCGGCCTCGCACAACGACCAGGCGAGATAGGATCGCGCGACCCCCTCGAGGCGTCGGTTCTTTTGCGCGACCAGCGCCTCGATGGCCTTGGGTAGTGTGAGGCGCGCCTCGTCGTAGCGACCGAGCCGTGACTGCGCCCGACCGAGTTGCGCCTGCGCGGTTGCGACGGCGTTGTCGAGCGCCATCCGCGTCCCGAGCGCGATCGCTTCCTCAAGCGCATCGTGGGCGCGCTGGTAGGCGCCGGCCTCGTTCAGGCCGAAGCCCACGCTCGTCAGCTGAAGGCAAGCGTTGCGCACGTCGCCAGCGGCTTCAAAGCAGGCGGCCGCACGCTGGGCCATCTCGATGCGCGCCCCGGGATCCTGCGCAGAGCCAGCGCGCACCGCCCTCGCCTCGAAGACCCAGCCTTCGATCGACGTGTCTACCTGCCCGTCCTGCAAAAACCGAAGCAAGGGGTCGGCCTGGTCAGTGCGCCCGGCCAGTACGAGCTGGGTAATCGCGCGGCACAATGCGATCACCCGTGCGCGGTCAGCCTCGTCATTCGCAGGGGACACCTCGGTCAGCCGCGCGGCGTGCGCGACGAGCGCGTCGCCGCGCCCCAGCTTGCCGCAGGCCGCGATGCCCTCGCCCACCGCCTCGAACCACTCGACGCGTCCAGGCGCCAGCTGCTGCACGGCCTGCTCGGCGGCGCGCGCGGCCGCCTCATTGTCGCCGCGCCACTTGTGGGCCACCGCTTCGACGACGTGCAGCCCGCCTCCGTCGCCACCACCATCCGCGCGCGCACGCCCGACAAGGTCCAGTGCAGCCTGGAAGTCACCGCCCTGCAGCGCGTGACGCGCTGCCACGGCGAAGTGGTAAGCCGCCCGCTCGGGCGCCTCGCCCAGGGCGTAGTGCTCGCCAATCGCGCGCGCGTCGCGGGGCCGGTGGCGCTCGAACCATGCCGCGGCGAGCCCATGGCCAAGCTTGCGATCGTCCTCGGTGAAAGACGCGTACGCCGCATCACGCCACAGGCCCTGGGCGAACGACATGGCGTGCGGGGCCAGCCCATCGCGGACCTCTTCGTACACCAACACCTCGCGCTCCACGAGCGTCCGCAACAGGCCCAACGTATCCGGCGCCTGATCGCCGACCAGCGCGGACACCGCGTCCGGCGTGAACACATCGCCGAAGATGCTGGCGGCGCGCAACACCAGACGCAGAGACGGCGAGAAGTCGTCGAAGCGCGCCTGCAGGCTGGCGAGCACGGTGTCGGGCACCTCGGACCGGTTCTCTGCGTGGGCGCGGACCAATTCCTCCAGCAGGAACGGATGGCCCCCGGAGCGCTCCGCGATCATCTCGGCGGTCCCGTCGTCCACATCCCCAAGCGCCGTGCGCACGAGTTGGACAGCCGCGCGCTTGCGCAGTGGCCCGACGCCCAGCCGGGTCGCGTTGCGCCCTGCCCAGAGGTTCGGGAAGCTTTCCTCGACCTGTGGCCGAGCCAGCGCGATGACGTAGATCGGGCAGTCCTCCAGCGCCCGGAGCGCGGCGTCGACCAGCTCAACGGTGGGTACATCTCCCCACTGCAGGTCCTCGAGCACGATCACGAGGGGCCTGGCCTGCGCCTCGGCCGCGAGCCAGTCAATGAACGCACGCCGGATCTGATCGCTGCGCAGCACCGGATCATGACGGGCAGCGCGCAGCGACACGCTGTCAGCGTCCGCCGGCCCCACACCGACCATCTCGCACAGAAAGTCTGCAACCCGCTGGCGATCTGCCGGCGCGACCTGGCGCGCGACCAACGCGTGCAGCTTGCCCTGAACCTCGCCGTCATCGAGACCACCGTGCGCGCCTGCCGCAGCACGTACGAGCCGCGCGATCATACCGAACGCGCCACCGGCACCCATCGGGTCCGCCCGAACCGACAGGACGAGCGGTCGATCCTTGCCTTCGTAGAGCTCGCTGACCCACTGGCGCACCAGGCGCGACTTGCCGATTCCGGCCTCACCCGTGACCACGACGGCCTGCGCGGCCGACTCCTCGATGCACTCGTCCCAGGCTGCACGCACGATCGCCAACTCGCGGTTGCGGCCGACGCACGGCATGACGCGTCCGAGCAGGGTGCGCGGCTCGATCGGCTCGGCGTCGTAGCCGCGTAGCTCGAAGCGGCCCTCGGTCTGTTCCACCTGAAAGCGCGCGTCCAGCAACCTGGCGCTTACGTCGTCGATCTGAATCGCCATGGGAACCGGCGGTCGTGGCACGCTGGGTGCCCGACTGACCCCGGGTACAGTGACGGCCTTGGCAACGGTGTCCGCCTGCAGCTGCCTGCCCATCGCCGCGGCATGAAGCAGCGAGGCGGCCTCGTCGATGACGGCCCCGATCGGTTGCCGCGCGAGCAGCATGCCGCGCCCGGTGGCCATCACCACGGGCTCCTCCGGGACCATCGCCCGAATCGCCAGGGCGCAGCGCGCGGCGCGCCCGACACGGTCCTGGGCCGCGCCACCGCCACGCAACATCAGCACGACAGTACCATCCACCATCTGGTGGATCTCGGTGTCGAAGGGCTCGACCGCGCGTCGGACACCCCGCATGACCCGGGGCATGCCCAGCGTCGTGGGCGGCGTGTGCTGCGAGTCCGCGCGCGGCCAGCCGGCGATGATCACGGAGATATAGCGCTGCTCGCCCTCACCAAGCGCGGGCTGCCTGCTGACGCGGGACGCGCGCGCCGCATCGATGGAAGCCAGCGCATCACGCACCGCGGTAGCATCGGGAGGCCGCTTTTCGGGGTCCTTGTCGAGCATCTGTGCGACCAGCGCAACCAGCGGCTCCGGAAGATCCTGGCGTACGTCCCCCAGCCACGGTGGCGCATCGAGCAGGATCTTGCAGAGCACCGACACCATGTTGGGCCCGCGGAAGGCAGGGTGACCCGCCAAGCACTCAAACAGCACGCAGCCCAGCGAGAAGACGTCGGAGCGAGCATCCGGCTCCGAATCGCGTCGAGCCTGTTCGGGTGCCATGTACGCCGGTGTACCGACCATGGCGCCGGCCTTCGTGATCGCGCGCGATGGGTCAACCTCGCGCGCCAGACCAAAGTCCACCAGCTTCGGACTGTCGAGCTTGCCATCCTGAAGGATGATGTTCTCCGGCTTGATGTCCCGGTGGATGATCCCGCGCGCGTGCGCCTCACCAAGGGCATCGGATAGGCGCCGGAACAGCGATAGCGCATCGCTGACCGACAGTTGTCGCTCCGCAATCGCGCGGCCCAGGTCGGGCCCCTCGATCCACTCCATGGCCAGGTAGGGTCGAGCGTCAGGCAGACTGCCGTGGCTGACGTAGCGGACAATGTTGGGGTGGCGCAGCTCAGACAGTACCCGCACTTCGCGGGCGAAGCGCGCCCGGTTCGACTTGCCACCGATGCCCATCACCTTGAGCGCGACCGGGCCACCGCCGGCCTGATCGCGGCACCGATAGACGCACCCCATCCCACCGGCCCCAGCCGTGGCTTCGACGTCGAACCGTGCGTCTACGGTCTCACCGGACTCCAGCGCGGGCATCGGGCGGGGGCGTTCCTCCGCGCCTATCGTAACTCCACTGGCGCGTAGCCGTCGACAACCTGCACATACGGTCTATCGGTGCGGGACGCCGCGCACTACAATTCAAGCCAGGCCGCACAGGGGGTGCGGCTGTCCCGGGGGGGGAATCCGGGGGTATGACGATGACCGAACCGAAACTCCTTACCGACCGCATAGACTGGATCGTGGGGCTGGACAAGCAACCAGTGCTGCGAAACCTGCTTATTACACAGTGCTACCACGACCTATCATCGGAGATCGCGCGGGTGATGGGCCCCGCAAACCTGAACTGGTGCACGTTCGCGACCTGGGCCTCCAAGACCGCAGGCAACTTCATTCGCAACCAGGAAATCCCATCGCTGTTCCGTTACGCGCTGTCGGACTCGAGCGCCTTTCGCGCGAGTGCCGCTCGCGCGATGGAGCGCCTGCAGGGCATCCACGGCGGGACCGAACTGCAGGAGCATTCGCTGCTACAGATCGCGGAGACGGTGGCGGGCGACGTCAGCGGCCAGATCACTGCGGGCAATCTAAAGGTCTTCTCGGAGCTAGCGCCCGTGTTCGCGCAGTACGTGCAACTGTTCGATGGGGGCACCCCCGATAAGGCCGGCGCGCAGCGACTGCTCGAGAGCCTGCGGGTGGGGCCGAGCGCCGACGGCGGACAGAGCCTGTTGCGCGAAGCGATGGAGCACCTGCTCGCGGCGGCCCGCGAGGAGGACCCCAAGCGCCGCGCCGCGCGCATGCTGGTCGCAAACGCCCAGACCGGATTGCACGAACAGATCCGCCTGCAACCCTTCATCGCCGGCTCGCTCGACGCGCCTATCGCCGACAGCCTGGGTCGCGTGTGGGCAGCGCACAACGACAGCGCCCCCGAGGGACTTTGGGGTAAGATCCACGCGCTGTGGGATCGCTTGGGCGCCGCGGTCATCCGCGAGGCAGAAGACGTCTGGTCGGACGTGGCGACAGCCGCTCTTATGACCCTTGCGGTGCCCGGACAGGTCCTGCATCTGGGTCGTGTGCTACCCCCGCCTGCAGACGCGCCGCTGTACCCCCCGATCCTGCAGAAGATCGACGACCCGGACGCGCTCGACCTGATCCAGCAGTACCGGGCCGCCGACCCCAAGGGCCTGGGCGACGTCGGCGCCACCGACTGGACCCGGCTCGACCAGCGCATGCGCTACATCATCGCACTGTTCCGCTCGCGTCAGTGCGACCCGCAGCTGCTACAACAGCCCTTCACCGACACCCAGCACGCTGCGATCGTCGCCGGCGACGTACCCGACGGCCCTCTGTAGCGCCAGTGGCGGGGGGCAAGGTTGCCGCTGCACTGCAACATTGCCCCCCTTCGCCCTCGTCGCCCGCCGAACCAGTCCAATGCGCCGGACCCACTCCGGCGCGGGCATGCCGCTTGGCTCTCACAAAGTCGCGAACAAAGTCGCGCGCGACGTGGTGGAACGATCCGGGCTATCCGGTGACCAAACTGTGCACCTGCTTCTTATCGCCAGGGACTTCGAGGCTGAAATCCGACAGGTCTGCGAAGGCCTTCTCGAAAGCCGGACGCTTGAACAGTTCACCGACGTAGCGGGTGAACGTGTCGTCCTGGCAGAGCCCATACGCTCGCGCCCACAGCACGTCATGCCCAACCACGCAGTCGGCTGCGGAGAAGCGTTCGCCGCAGGCAAATGAGTGAGCATCCAATCTCCCCTTGAACTGGGGTTCCGCCTCACGCATGAACTTGTTGCGGTATCGTTTGATCGTCCGTTCGTCCCGCTCCGTGCTCGACAGTAGGTGCTCGTGAAGCCGAATCTGCCACAGCATCATGTCTGCGAGCGTACTGGCGAAGTGGATCGCCTGCAGGTAGTCCGCTCGCTCATAGCTCAAGGGAGCCGGAGGCGGCGCCAGCTGCTTGTCCGGATAGGCGTCGGCGAGCAGCACCACCATGGCTCCGCTCTCGATCACGTACCGCTGCTCGCCGTCGGGCGTCGGCATGGCCAACGTGGGGACGCAGTGGTTGGGGTTCTTCTGCAGGTACTCGTCTCCGTACTGCACCCCATCGTAGAGCGGCACGACTTCGACGTCGAAGTCGTCATCTAGGATCTCATGGAGGAGCCATTTGACCCGCGCGCTGCGCGTGGCCGGGTAGTGATAGAGCTTGAGCTTGCCGGTTCCCGTCATCGATGGAATCTCCTGTCAGCAGCACCCGCCTTCGCCATCATGCGCAGGACGCGTCAGGCTCAGGCGCGAGTACGCGCAACGGTTCTAGCACGTCGAAGATCCTCCTATGGATTAGCGATCCTGATCCACGAACAAGCTCACCTATTCCATGCTGGACGAGGCGAACCCGACCGGCTTGGGAGGCGAGCCGCACAGGGGCGGCGGCTCCAGCGCAGCGAGCCGGGCCCACAGGGATAGCTCGTCCGTCGGGCGCGCGGATCCGCGTCAGTGCCGCTGACGCGGGGCCCACGCGACGAACCCTGCGATATACCTGGCCAATGACTGTCGGGTACCCTCATGCACCACCCGCCCGTCCTTGATACGGTCAGATGCACCGCCGATGGCAACCTCTGGATGGGGAAAGATGCGGGCTACCATGCCGAAAAGCGTAGTCTTGAGGTGCTGCTGCGCTCTCGCTCCACCGACAGGGCTCGGAGACGCACTCAACACCCCAACCGGCTTGCCTGCGAAGACAGACTTGTAGGCGGGTCGCGACAGCCAATCGAGTGCGTTCTTGAGCGGCCCCGGGATCGAGTAGTTGTATTCCGGCGTGGCGATCAACACCGCGTCGGCATGGTGCACCTGCGTGCGAAGGCGCTCCACCGCCTCGACCTCGCCCAGGTCCGGGTCGAAGTGCGGAAGCTCTCGATAGTCCGCCAGCTGCAGCGCAACACCCTTGGGTGAAAGCCGCCCGAGCTCAGCGAGCACTGCCGTGTTCACGGAGCCGCGTCGCAAACTGCCACTGAAGCCCAAGATGGAAAGCCCATCACCCATGTTCCACCTCGGGAAGGTCAAACAGGAGTACCTCGCTGCCCGCCGCTCCTTCCATGCGAACCTCGCCACCTTCGGGCAATAACACCGCATCGCCCTCCGAGACCTCCTGCGCGCGCACACGAAGCGCGCCTCGCACTACTTGCACGAACGCCGAGCGTCCCTCCGGCAGGGTGTGACTCGCGTCCTGCCCATCACGCACGAAGCTCCCACGGTAGATTCGCGCGTCCTGTCCAACCCGCACTGAGCCGTCTGACCCACTCGGGCTCACCACCAGTCGCAGGGGCCGCTCTGGATCGACTGCGAAGGCCCTCTGCTCGTAACCCGGGGCGGTGCCACGTTCAGCCGGCTCGATCCAGATCTGCAAGAAGCGCAGGCCATCGGTGTTCGAAGCGTTGCGTTCGCTGTGGGCGATGCCAGTTCCCGCACTCATTCTTTGCACCTCGCCCGGACGGATCACCGAACCGTTGCCCAACGTGTCCCGGTGCTCCAGCTCGCCTTCCACGACATAGCTGATGATCTCCATGTTGCGATGGGGATGGGTGGGGAAGCCCGCACCCGGCGAAACCCGGTCATCGTTGATCACGCGCAGTACACCGAAGCCCATGCGCTCTGCGTCGTAGTAGTCCCCAAAGGAAAAACTGTGACGGCTTTTCAGCCAGCCGTGTTCGGCGCGGCCTCGGTCATGTGCCAGTCGAATCTCCATGACTGCCTCCTTTGACACACACCCTGGCACTTGCGAAAAAGCAAGTAAAGTGACAGGCTTGCACACACAGCTTGCATGAACGCAAACGCTTCCCAGATCGACGGCGAAGATGTGCGCACGTACTTGGCCATCGCTCGAGCGGGCTCGCTGAATGGCGCCGCGCACAGCCTGGGCATGCACCACTCGACGGTCTACAGGCGCCTCGAGCGGCTTGAGGAGGCACTCGGCACACCCCTGTTCGAACGCGAGGGAAGCCGCTATCAGCCCACCGCTGCGGGCGAGGCATTCGGTGTGCACGCACGGCGGGTGGAGGACGAGCTGTTCGCGCTGCAGCGAGCCGTACTGGGCAATACGCTGATGCCTGCCGGCGTGCTGCGGCTGACCACCCTGGAGTCGCTACTGCCCTGGGTACTTCCCGCACTTTCGACCCTGGAGGCACGGTGCCCGGATCTCACGGTGGAGCTCGATGCCGGAACGCAGACGCGCAGCCTGGACCGGCGTGACGCCGATATGGCACTGCGCCCAAGCGAGAGCCCCCCGGAAGACGCCGTGGGGCGCCGATCGCGCCGCTGGCGTGGGCCGCCTACGGGCCCTTGGGGAGCGGTGGTCGCAAGCTTCCCTGGCTGTCCTACGTGGGCCCCGTTGGACGGCTCGAGGGCCCCCGTGCCGTGCAAGAGGGGAGCACAAAGGCCACCGCAGGAAGGCTCCGACCTTGCTCGGTGGCGGCGATGGCCGCAGCCATTGCCCAGGGGTTCGGCCGGGGCGCGCTGCCCTGCTATCTCGGAGACGGCGACCCCAAGCTACACCGCATCGGCCCACCCCAGACGCCCAAACGCAGCGCGCTGTGGCTACTCCTGCATCCCGACCTGCGCGACAGCGCGCGCATCCGCGCGGTGATCGATCTCCTCATGCCATCCCTCGAGCCACACGTGGCGCTATTCGCAGGCCAACGCCGGCGGCGACGCTAGCGAGGGACACGCACACGGGAACATCCCCTGAAATCAGAGACAGTCGTTTCGGAAAACGGCGTCCCATCGTGGGAGGGCACGACCGTGCCGTCCATGCTGTCGGTGCGCACGTGCAGCGTGCGCACGTAGCTCTCACGTAGGGAACCGGGACACCCATCACCGAAGGGATCTCACGCCGTTCCCTAGCCGGCCTACAGCATCGCCATCGCCCCGTCATATGCTGTGCTCTCCGACCATCCGGATTGTCTTCTGGGCCGGTTGAACAATCACTATACGGAACGTCGGTGGCGTAGGGGACTTCCCCGACGCCGCACGGGGTTTCGGCG
>JAPPOR010000993.1 GCA_028817905.1 Myxococcales bacterium | reverse complement strand
TGTCAGGAGCAGGCCATCACCTTAGCAGCTGGTCCAGAATTCGGGGTCCACCTCTGACGCACGCATCCGGACGCTCTGGATCTCAAATGACGGAGTCAACCACTCCATGATGACGGTGGCCACCTGCTTGCAGATGTGATCCTTGAGAGCGCGTTTCACGGGCTCGCACCACGGGATGGCACCATCTGCCACGAGGTTCAGAAGGAACGCCTTGGCCAGCTCTTCCTGAGCCGTAATTGCCAAGGCGCAGGCAGGGCCAAGGTGCTCCGTCCAGAGGAGATCATCTGCCGTCTCCATCAGTCTCTTTGCGTTCTCAACGCACGCCTCAGCGGAAGCCTTGAACGGCGATGTTTCTGCTGCCATCGGGCATGATCATACTACGCCGGCCAGCGGTTCGTGGCATCAAGCTCCCACTACCCCCACCTCGAAAAGCCGACTGCAGCACCTCCCGCACCCGCCTCAACAGCCGGCGCAGGCTCCTCTAACCCGGATCCTGGTCAAGCGTATGAGCCCATGTGGGTACGGGCGCCCGTGACGCGAACGCCCATGATCCGGACCTCGACTTCCACGCCCCTCGACAGAGCGTATCGGACGGCGGCAATCTCGATCCGATGCTCTCTGGCGGCCTCCCCCGGCCAGCGCTGGAGCCCTCGGGCAGGGAGGAGACAGAACGCCTACATGGCCGACAGCGAGCCCTATCGAGGGGCCTCCATGCGAGCCCGGAGTCCGCAGGGCTCCCTGGCGGGGTATCGATTCTCAAAGAACGGGCGCCAGAGACCGAGCGACCCCGGTGCTATGTCGGTACTCCGCGGGGGCGGCGGGGTCCAACCCTGAACTACAGGGGTCCTCAAGAAAGTCGCGGCTGCTACGACGCCATTGGTGATGTCGCCGTGGGGTGCGGGATGCTGGCCGTCCAGCACGCGGCAAAGTAGCGTCAACGACAACGCCCCCCGGCCGGTGCACCGAGTGCACGCGGTCGAGGGTGCGGTCATCGTCACACCAGCTCGCACACGTAGCTGTTATACGCCTTTTGCCACTCGGGTGAATCGGGGTCTAGCTCGTCCAGCCGGTACCGCTTGGCGGCCTCTTCGGCGTTGCGGACGAACTCGGCCGCGTATCCGGTTGGTTCGGTCGATGGCTGCGTAGCGGCCGTGGACGTGACCGACCCGAACACTGTCGACTCCCCGGTCATGGTGCACCCCAGCTCGACCTGGGTGGCCTCAATAGGCTCAATAGGCTCAATAGCCCTCGTCGGCGTGTCGTCCGTTTGGGCAGCCTCGACCTTTTGAGCCTTTTGAGGCTTTTGAGCCCGGGGTGCCCCATGTGGATTCACCTCGATCACGACTGAAGTACGGCCCTTGCCCTTACCTTCACGTTGCTTGCGAATGCGGATCCACCCGCGCTCCACCAGTAGGGCCAAAGGGGCATCCAGGTTGTCCGCATGCCGGAACCTACCCTCGTGCCCTTTGCGTAGGGCCTGATGCAGATCACGCCGACTGATCTTGGTGACCTTCCGTCCCTGGAGGTACGTCAGCACGACCTTGGCGTCCACTAGCACCGGATCGGACGCCCCCATTTGTCCGAGCACGTTTTGAGCGTGGGCCAGTAGGTAACGACCGACCGAGATGGCCGAACGCATGGTGTCCCTAGAGATGGGCCGGGCACCCGCTCCCGTGTGCGTCGCAACATGAAGCAAGCCCGCAATCCTGGCCATCGCGTGCCTGTCATGCCGAGAGGACCTGGCTGTGACCCGGGCGGGGGCAGCCCATTGCGGGTCGGCATGGGGTCTGGAAATGGGGTGATCGTCGTGAACAAGGCGCGTGAAGCCGTAGGTAGGCGTCGTTTTGCTGATGGCGGCAGTGTCCGGACGGGCCGGTGTGCCGCCGGCGCCGTTGCGGGCCGGGATCGCCGTCGATCTGTAGGAGGTTGCTAGCCGCTGGCGATGGCGAGCTCGCACCAGCAGGCATCGAGCGGTTCGCATCGCACGCCGAAGCGTTTCTTCATGAGGAGTGTGCCTCCAGGAAACACGGCGTCGAGGCCGTCCTTGAAGGCTTGCCATGCTTGTCGGTAGGCGAGGCGAAACAACTTGAGCGCGGTGGCCGCCACCTTGAGAGCCTGTGCGTCGCCGCCAGCTGCCAGATGTGGGGTGAGCTGTCCTCGCGGTCGCGGGGTCTTGGGCGCGTCGAAAGGATCGGTCTTTTGCACGGCCTTGGCGCCCATGAAGGAGCGACCTTCGGCGGCGAGATTCGTGGCTGCCTGCGCTTGAGCCTCGCGAATATGCTGCTCGACGTTGGCGACCAAGGT
>JAPPOR010000499.1 GCA_028817905.1 Myxococcales bacterium | reverse complement strand
CACAAGCACGCAACCCACCCCAGGGTCCGCGGCCCACCGCTCGAGCGCAGCGATCCCCCGGGTCAGCATGTCGGGAGACAGGGCATTCAGGCGAGCGGGCCGGTTGAACGTCAGGACGGCGACCCCGTCGGTCACATCCTCCAATAGGGGCGATTGATCTGCCATGGCGTATCCTCCACAGGTCCTTTACCGCGGAGCCAGCTTCCGCTCAACAAGCCATCCGTTCCTCGAACCGGCGACGTCTGATGGCACACTTCAGCCCGCTCGCCTCTGCTGGCGGCTCAGCCCCGCTCGAGTCGCTTCGGCGCTCCACGCCCTCCCATGAAGTGGGCCAGGTTGCGGTGCAGATTGATGACCTTCTGCTCCTGGTGCGGGTTCGGCAAGGGACCTCGGAAGCCACTCGACTTCATGCCCTTCTGTACGAACTCCATGTTGCCGAAGTCCTGCGCCAAGACCCGACCCCACTTCTCCGCGGTCGGCTCGGCTTGGACCCATTCGGTCTCGGGCTCGTCTCCATCGGGGTAGCGCTCGAGCGCGTAGGCCTCGAAGAGGCACTTGTCCGGGTCGTCGCCCCAAGGGCGCACGCGGTAACACAGAGCGAAGGTCACGCCGTGGAGGATGTTCTGGTTGGGAAACAGGCTCCATGCGAGGCCCGACTCCTTCATGATCTCCGGCGGAATCTCCGGCCAAACCACGCCACGCGCGGCATCATCCTTCTTGGCGGAAGCGAGCCAGTGGGCGACGACCTCCTGGGGCGACGTACCCGCTGGCAATTCGTCGGCGAGCCGGCTCGCCGCTTTGACCAAGGTTTCGGTCGAACCCGCGAAGTTGATGGTCTCGTAGTTCTCGCGGACCAGCTCGTAAGTCGAGACGCGCGGGTCGCCACCCTTCCCGGCACGAACCACGCCGCCGCTTTCCTTCATCTGGTACTCCGGATCGCGCGTGTCGAAACCGCTCACCCCGTGCATCCCGTACTGCTTGGAATACGCGTAGAAGTCCTGGTAGCGCAGTAGCTGTGTGTGCGTCCCCTCCACGTGATAGGGCTCCAGGAAGGCTTCAAGAGCGGTCTTCCAATTGCAGGGATACACCGCCCATTGGCGCCATTTGTAACGCATCTTGTCGAGGTCGTAGTGCCCCAAGATCTCCCCAGCGCGGCCCAGGTACTCCTTCAGCGACACACTGTCCCGATCCATGTTGATGTAGATGAAGCCGCCCCACGTGTCGACACGCACCTCGGACAGGCAGGTTTGCTCCGGCGTCAACTTGTTCTGCCAATCCTGCGGATCGAGCACCCGCAAGTTCTTTCCCTCCTCGTCGTAGATCCAGCCATGAAAGCCGCACACGAACTTCTTGCGCCCGCTGCCACGCACGGAGTGCACCCCATCAGGCGTGCTGATGAGCTGACGCCCGCGATGGGGGCAAACATTGTGGAAAGCCTTGAGCGAGCCGTCCTGCTTGCGCAGGACGATGATGGACTCGTCGGCGACGTTGTACGTCAGCCAGTCACCCGGGTTGGGTAAGTCGGTCTCGCGCTCGACAACTTGCCACACCTTCGGCCATAGGAGCTTCTTCTCCGCCTCGAGATACTCTCGACTCAGGAATGCGTCGGTCGGATACGTAACCAACCGTTCTTCGTCCATGTCTCGGGCACTGATGTTCGCGAAGTCCCTGCTCGATGTCCTGCTCATGACCGTCTCCCCTCCTGACGGAGCCGCCTTTCCACAGCCGCGATGGAGGCTCCTCCGGGAATGTTGGACATGTAAGCGGCTACAGTGCGGCAGCAACGGAAATCGAACGGGAACCGCTTCCCATATTTGTCCGGATAGCTAGCATGCGGCAAACTCCTGATTTCGCTTCATTTGCCGCTCTTCATGCCAGAAGGCGCACGGGCAGATACCCGCAAATTTGTCTGTACAAATGCTAGGCTCTGCACGATGGCCACAAGGAGTACAGCCACGCGGCGCCGACGGCGCCCCGCCGCCCCGTCTCCGCCCGGGGACGCGTCGGCGGACCGCCTCTACCTCCGGATCGCGCGCGTGTTGAGACAGGAGATCGTCAACGGCACCTACCCGATAGGCACACGCCTACCGACCGAGGACAAGCTACGGAAGCGCTTCGGGGTCAGTCGGCATACCGTCCGAGAAGCCCTTAGACAGTTGCGTGACGACAACCTGGTCGCCTCTCGGCAGGGCGCGGGTACCGAGGTCGTGGCCAGCGTAGGCACGGCGTCTTACGCACAGGACGTCATGTCCGTCAACAACCTCTCGATCGACGACTTGGTGTCCTGGTCCGCAGGTAAGCATTTCGAGATCACGAGCATGCGCATGGCCACCCTCGACAGGCAACTGGCCGCCCGCACGGGCCTGGAACGCGGTGAGCGTTGCCTCGTCGTGCAGGGAACCGGACACGAGGACGGTTCGAGCGCTGCGACCTGCTGGGCCGAGTACTACATCCACCGTCACTTCGCCGCGGTCGGAAGGCTCCTGCCTCGCCACCGCGGCCCGATCTTCCCGCTGATCGAAGACCTGTTCGCCGTCAGGATCACGGAGGTGCACCAGGAGATCGGCGCCGCCCTGTTGACCGTACCCCTGGCCCGCACGCTCCAGGTCAAGGCTCGCTCGGCCGCGCTCGAGGTGCGACGGTCGTTCAAGCTCGAAGACGGCCAGGCCGCACAGGTCACCATGACCACGCACCCTGCAGATCGCCACCGCCATTCGGTAACGCTGCGCCGCGTGAGAGACTGACCGCTTGCCACCTCGCGTTGGTTCCCGGAACGCGCACGCTTCGCTTCAACGCGTCCCATGCTTCGGCCGGCGTTCGTTAAGAAGAGAGCTCGTGCAGCCACTTCGAGAATGTGGCCATGCAGGAGTAGCTCGTCGTAGTCGTAGACGTCCCGGAGACGGGACTTTACCTCGAGTAGCCAGTTCAAGTCAGTGTGGGACGCGGGGGGCTGGTCGGCTCGGTTGCGGCGTGTCCGTGAGGGCCGCATTGAAGCGCATGATTTTCAGCCCCGGGCGCCACGTGCCTCTACCGGCAGTCCACATGTGGTCGCAGGCATCGTGGGTGATGCATCGGTAACTTCGAAGGCCATGCCGGCCGAGCAGGTCGTATTCGTGGCCTGGCGGGTCAGCTGGCTGGTGACCCGCCAGGTCAATACACCAAGGGATCCTGAGACTCTCGCCCGTGAATGTGCGAACCAGCGGCGAGCAACGAAACACCGATACGGTCAGCGAACAAGGCCCTGCAGACGCAGGCAGCACATGAGCGCGCTCGGCCATGGTGGAGCCATGGTGGAGCCATCGTTGAGCCATCCTCGAGCCATCCTCGGGCCATCCTAGAGCCATCCTCGAGCTAGGACCGACAGCGCAGCGTTGCACCGAGCCCTCCCACCCAGGCACCTTGGCGCGCCCTTCCAGCCCGAAACAAAAGCCGCTAGAGGTCGGGCGCACCCGCTTCCGAGTCCACCGGACCCCAAGCAGCCTACCCATAGGGGGTGATTCCATGTCTCAGCAGAACGCGCCGCGCGCCGCCCACAACGAGATCCAGGTATTCCCGCTGCCGGCCGGCATCGCGGTCGAACGCGACGTCGGGGTCAGCATGCCCGACGGTGTCAGGTTGTCAGCGAACGTATTCCGGCCGGAAGGGTCGACCGGGCCGCTACCAGTCATTCTGGCGCTCACACCCTACGGCAAGGACGCGAACCCGGCGACGAACCGCGAGGCTACGCTCGCCCGCAGGGCCAAGATGGGGCTCGGCATGGGACGCTATCGCGTCTCCGAATGCACACCCTTCGAGGCGCCGGATCCCGCCTACTGGGTCCCGCGAGGGTACGCCGTCGTGCATGTCGACCTGCGCGGGTCCAACAAGTCACAGGGCGAGCGCAAGGTCTACAGTCGCACGGAGATCGCCGACTATAGCGAGATCATCGAGTGGGCCGGCACCCAGCCCTGGAGCAACGGCAAGGTCGGCCTGCACGGGGTGTCGTATCTCGCGATCGTGCAGTGGTTCGCGGCTGCCAATCATCCGCCGCACCTGGCCGCGATCGTTCCCTGGGAAGGGCTGTCCGATCACTATCGCGACGTTCGCTACCACGGCGGCGTCCCCGAGACGGCGTTCCATCGCGGATGGGCGCGCGCCATGACCGGCGCCGTGTTCGAAGAGCCCAAGGGCCCCAGCCGAACGCCCCTGATCTCCGAGGTCGCGATCAACAAAGCCGACCTGCCCGAAATCCGCGTCCCGGCCCTGATCTGCGGCAGCTTCTCGGACCAGGGGTTGCACACCAAGGGCAGCTTCGACGCGTTTGCGCGCATCGGCTCGGAGCACAAATGGCTCTACACCCACGGCCGCGGCAAGTGGACTGTCTACTATGACGAGGACGCGCTGGACTACCAGCGACAATTCCTCGACTGCTTCTTGAAGGGCGAGGACAATGGCCAGTTGCAGCGGCCGCGGGTGCGCCTGGAGGTACGCGAAAGCGCGGACGCGTACCACGTGCGCGAAGAGCCCGACTGGCCCTTGCCGAGCACGCAGTACGCCGAGCTCTACCTCCACGCTGACAATACCCTAAGCAGTGACCGAGCTGCGCAGCCTGCAACCGTTCGCTACGACGCCAAGGGCGGGCAGCAGGTGCATTTTGACCTGCGCTTCAACGCCCCCTGCGAGATCTCAGGGCACATGCGTCTGCGGCTGTGGGTAGAGACCACGGCGGGCGACGACATGGATCTGTTCGTAGCCATCCAGAAGCTCGACGCCAAGGGCGAGCAGGTCTACTTCGAAGCGCGCGAAAACCACGCTGGCGGGCCAGTCTCACTCGGCTGGCTGCGCGTCTCGCACCGCGCCCTCGACCCGGATCGCTCACGCCCCTTCCAACCGGTTCTGTCGCACGACCGTCGGGAGCTGATCACACCAGGGCAGGTCGTCCCAGTCGACATCGAGATCCTGCCTTCAAGCACCTTCTTCGAGGCAGGCCAGAGCCTGCGCCTCTTGCTCAGCGGCGCGGACATCTTCAGTCACCCCATGCTGCACCATCGTGAGCTGTGCAACCAGGGCGACCACATCCTGCACCTGGGCGGCAGCCATGACAGCAACTTGCTGGTGCCCTTCGTCCCCGCCACCTAGGATGCCGCCCCATGCATCACCACTTTCGTGACCTGTTGCCCGGCCCCGACTACCGAACCCGCGCTGGCATCGCCGAAAGGGATGCCTATAGCCATGCGGACCGCATGCTCGCGACACCCCGTGGGCAAGCCTTCGTGGCGGCATACAACAAGCGACTGGCCCAGCCATTCGTCGGCGTCACCTGTGACGGCGACGCCCTACCCGACTTGTACACGCTCGAGGACAACGGCGCTCCGGTCGAAGCGATGGTCGAGGCGGCGCGCAATTTGCTGCGGGTATGCAGCGATGCGGAGCGGGCCAAGGTCCGCTTTGCCATCGACGCACCCAACTGGCGAATGTGGAGCAACCCAGAGCTCTACGTCAACCGCTACGGCCTGCGCATGGATGAACTGGAGCCACCCCTGCGGGAGGCGATCCTTGCCATGATGCGCGCAAGCCTGAGCCCGCGCGGCTTCCACAAGGCCCGCTCCTGCATGTGGATGAACGAGTTCCTGGGCCAGTTGGTAGGCGGCCCACGGGTATTGAACCAATACAGCTATAACTTCTCCCTGTTCGGTGAGCCTTCCCCGGCTGAGCCGTGGGGCTGGCAGTTGCACGGACATCATCTGGCCCTCAACTGCCTGGTGATCGGCAAGCACCTCTTGATTTCGCCCACGTTCATGGGCGCCGAACCCAACGTCATCGACGAGGGTCCGCACGCTGGCTTGACCATCTTCGACGGCGAAGAGCTCTCGGGCCTGCGCTTCATGCAATCACTGCCCACCGAGCAGCGCGACCGCGCGCAGATCTATGCGCAAATGTACGACCCCGCGATGCCTCCCGGACGCTTTCACCCTGCCGACCAGCGCCACCTTGGCGGCGCCTTCCATGACAACCGGGTCATTCCCTACGAAGGCGTGCGTGGCGCGGAGCTGGCGAAGGACCACCGGGACGAGCTGCTCGAACTGTGCTCGCGCTTTATCGAGTACCTTCCCGAGAGCGTCTTGTCCGCGCGGATGCGCGGGATCGAGCGCCACCTGGACGATACGCATTTCTGCTGGATCGGGTTGTATGGTGATGACGATCCCTTCTACTTCAGAATCCAAAGCCCGGTAATCATGTGCGAGTTCGATCACCACTCCGGGGTGTTTCTGACGAATAGGGAACCCGCCAAGTGTCACATTCACACCATCGTGCGCGCGCCCAATGGCCATGACTACGGTAAGGACCTGCTGCGCGAGCATTACCGAAACGTGCACGGAGTCGGCGATTCTGGGCGGGAGAAGTGACCATGAAGCTGGTTGGATTCGAGGACGGCGATCAGGCGATGGTCGGCGTGGTGTCGCCGAATGGGGCACTGACCCCCGTCTGCCAACGAGAGACCTTCTGGCGCGATCCCGATGGACACCTGGCCCGCGTCGATGGGGATCGACCGCAGCCTCAGGGGCTGGCCGGCGTCAAGCAGCTGCCCGCGGTGCCCGCCAGCGCGCGCGTGCTTTGCATCGGCCTCAACTATCGCAGCCACGCACTTGAGGGAGGACGTGGTGAGGTCCCAAAGGTGCCGGTCGTGTTCGGGCGCTGGACGGCCAGCCTGGTCTGCGACGGCGACGAGTGTCCGGTCATCGAGGAGCGCTACGATTGGGAAGGTGAGCTCGGCGTGGTGATCGGAAAGCCCATGTTTCGGGTCGACGCGGCCAGCGGCCTGCGCGGCGTGTTCGGCTACTGCGCCTTCAACGATCTGAGCGCCCGCACGTTCCAGCGCCAGAACCCACAGTGGACCATGGGAAAGAACGGTGAAAGGAGCGGGCCCATGAGCGCCCTTGTCACCGCCGACGCTGTCGGCGACCCCGCACAAGGACTGCGCCTGACGACTCGAGTCAACGAAGAGGTCATGCAGGAGGGCAATACGCGCGACCTTCTGTTCTCCGTTGGCGCCCTGATCGAGTACATCAGCCAGGTCATGACCTTGAACCCGGGCGATCTAATCTGTACTGGGACACCCGCAGGTGTCGGGGCCGCGCGCCGCCCGCCCGTGTTCCTCAAGGTTGGCGATCAGGTAGAGGTCGAGATCGAGAAGGTCGGCCAAGTGAAAAACCAGCTGGTAGCACCCCCCCAGGAGACCAGGTGACCGGGCCCGGCAACGGGGGCAGAGAAACCAGCGCCGACGTCGGCGCCGACGCGCTCGTGGCACTCGAGCAGCGGCGGTGTGCCGCGATCTCCGCGGGCGACACCGAAACACTGAAATCGCTGCTCAGCGAGGACTACGTCCACGTGCACATGAACGCCGCTGTCGACGACCGCGAAGGCCACCTGACCGGCATCGGCAAGCGGCCCCGGACTACCACACGG
Source organism: Myxococcales bacterium (assembly GCA_028817905.1). Taxonomy (GTDB): domain Bacteria; phylum Myxococcota_A; class Polyangia; order Polyangiales; family JAFGIB01; genus JAPPOR01. The sequence goes on along the minus strand of JAPPOR010000499.1, from coordinate 4,496 downwards.
GCAGACTTGCACGTGCGCATCTTCGGACAGCTCGCGGTCCTGACAGGTGAACTTCTGAATGTCTGGCCGCTCCCCGGCGGGGAATCCCGAACCATGCGCGCGTATTGTCACCAGGTGGCCGTGCACCGCGGCGGGGCCTGGCGCTTCGTCTCAACGCAACTCACCCCCCTGCGAGAGAAGTAGCAGAGACCCATGCCGTCCGACCTCGAAGCAACCCTGACCGCCCTTGAGGCGCGCCGCTGCGAAGCCATCGGAACCGGGGACCTATACGCCCTGGCGGAGGTGCTAGACGATGACTACCTGCATGTGCTGGCACCGGGGCGCGTCGTAGACAAGGCCCAATACCTCGAGATGATCCGCAATGGGCCCCGCAGACCGGAACGCGGTGCGCTACGCGTGCGTGTCTACGGCGACGCGGCCGTGCTCACCGGGACGCTCCACAACCACATCGGCGCGCCGAACGAGGTGCGCCGCGTGATCGCCGCCTACTGCACCCAGGTAGCGGTCAAACGCGCGAACGGTTGGCGCTTCGTGTCGTACATTTTGACGCGAAAGCCCACGAAGCCGGTCTGATCGCAGCGGCTCACGCCCGGGATTTGGGTCCTGCGAGCAGGTCGCGTGCCGCCGAGCGCAGGACGGCGGGTGACACCCGGATGTGCTGCCGGCCGGCGAGCGTGTCGCGAAACGCGCGCTGCAGCGGTCCATCTCGGAGACTCACACCGCCTCCCGCCTTGTAAGCGAACTCGGCCGCGGCCGTGCTCGCCCATGCCATCTGGTGCATCGCCAGGTGGACCGCCGAGACGTGCGACGGCTCGACCGCCCTGCCGCTTGCCAGGCGTGCCTCGACCGCCCGCCAATTTTCGAAGACCAGCGCACGCGCGGCCCGATAGTGCGCCTCAGCCATGCCGAACCCCTCCTGGAACGACTCGCTGTCCGCAAGCGTGCGGGCGCGACCCGGCCCGCCCGTGGCGACCTCAATGAGCTCATCGAGCACACGCCGGCCGATGCCTAGAAAGAACCCCGTGTGCGCGATCGCGGACATTCCGGCCATACCGATCGTGCACACGGGTCCACCGCGCTTGTTGCGAGCTCCCATCACCGGATGCTCGAAGCCGCGTGCTATTACGCACCCAGCGATCTCGTAATCCACGCTCCCGGTGCCGCGCAGCCCAAGCACATTCCACTCGTCCTCAAGCTGGGCTTCGCCAATCGGTGCCACAAAGATGTGGGGCCCGAGATCACGGCGAATCTCACCCGCTGCGTCGACCATGAAGCCACCGTTGTGAGTAAAGCTGGCGTGCAGGATCCCGCTGCCATAGCTCCACCGCCCGCTGAACGCATAGCCATCCGCCACCTGCCTGGCACGGCCGTTGGGCGCCCCTGCACCGGCGATGATGGGTACCCCGCCCTGAAAGACCTCGGATGCGGCACCGTCGCTGAGATACACCCCGGCCAGACCCGCCGCGAAGGCGCACGTGGTGAGCACCCAGCCCGTGGCCCCATCGGCATGCGAAACCTCTGCGAACACCTCGAGAGCATCACACGGCGCCGCCTCGAGACCCCCGAGTTCTCTGGGCGTCAACAGACCGAAGAGGTTCGCCTTCCTGAGGGCCGTGAGCGCCTCTTCGGACAGGCGGCCGAGCCGCTCGTGCTCCGCGGCCTTGGCCGAATACAGGTTGGCATGCTCGCGTGCCGCTGTGAGTGCGACGCTCGGGCCATCGCTCGGGCTGTGAAGATCGCGTCGGCCAGCCACGGACTCGATAGACATGCAGCTCCTCCTGGGTATGGGCAAACGCTATCCGGTGGAAGCAGATAGTCAACCCGGCTCCGATGGTCATGCGCCTGGCACAGCATACCGATTGCGTGCAGCGACCTCGGTGGCGTAGCGTGCAAGGGCTAGCAAGCACGACTTGCTTTGCCCGTCGCGCGATGGTCGCGAAGGCTTCGTGGTGCGGGCGCGCCGGAAACGATGGGAGGCACCGGGTGACAGATGACCGGTTGAAACAGGAAGTCATCGAAGCCGAGCAGGCGCGGTGCCAGGCAACCCGGGAGCGCGATCTCGATGCGCTTGGACGCCTTCTCCGCGACGACTACACGCACGTGACCGGCCGTGGTTCGGTGATGAATCGGGAGCAGTACCTCGAATGGGTCGGCAGCGCGCCCCGACGACACGAGCGGCACGACCTGCAGGTGCGGTGCTACGGAGACACGGCGGTCATCGTCGGAGGTCTGACCAACCATCTCAGCGATCCCGAAGGCAACACCCGTGTGATCGAGACCATGGTGACGCAAGTCGCGGTGCGCGAGGGCGAAGCGTGGCGCTTCGTCGCCTTTCACATCACACCCAAGCGATAGCAGGGCCCCTGGCGCACTCGGTGCCCCACAGCGCTCCGCACGCCTCATTTACGACTTCGACGAAGGCCAGACCAGCATGGAGTTGGCCGGGGAGGCCACCTGGTGGCCTCAACCTCGAGGGGAGAGGCATGGTCAGCAGACACGAGGCCCGCAGGCGAGTAGTATTGTCCAGCTCAATGCCGCACGATGAACGCTACGATCAAGGGCTGAGGCGCCTTGAAGCCTTCGGACCCGAGTGCATGAATGGATTCTCCAATCACGGCTCCATGGCCATCGAGGCCCTGGCAAACCTCGGGCGGTCGGAGTGCATCGATGGCTATCTCCAACGGTATATTCCGGGTCTGGCGCCGGCCGGCAAAGAAATGCCACCGATCTCCGCTTCGGAGGTGGACACAAGCTTGGGCAAGGCGCCGTTCGCTCGCTGGCTCGCGACGTTTCGCCGCGAGCTCGACCGCGCTCCTCTGGAAGAAGTCGTTCGAGTCTGGACACCGAAGTTGATCCCTGGATGCGCCGCCGCCGCCTTCCACGGTCCGCTCATGGCGTTGCACGCGCTCCGAGCGTTGGAGTCAGGACACACCGAGCCTCGCCTTGAGGCCTTCGCGCGCGGCCTGGCCTATTGGGCGGCGACCTACCTGCCCTTGCCCGGGTCACCGTCGCACTCGCAAGACGGCGTCCCACTCCACGAACTCATCGCCACGATCCCGGTCGCCGACGGCCCCAAGCCTGGTGCCATCGACGCGGCCATCGTGCACCGAACGAAGGACAATGCCGAATTCGCCCAGCTGGTGTCACGACCGCGCGCGATCGAGTCGGACGGAATCGCGGTCCTCACCGAGGCAGGCGCGCGTGCCCTGCTGGCCTATCCTGGTGGAACGGTGATCTTCACCCACACAGTCACCGGCCCCGCAGCGTTCAGAGCACTGAGCCGATGGCTGGATCCCGGCGCGATGGAGACCGCAATCGACTACTTGTGGCGGGCGACCGCCGCGATCCTTGCGACGTTTTCCGGCCCGGAACCCTTGCCAACCTCTGTGGAGGCCCTATCGAGTCCCGTAGATGCGGCAGCATTGGTGCGGTCGGCGATCGGCACAGGCGACGAGCACGCGATCAAGCTGGTCGAGGCGGCGCTCGGTGAGTACGCGACCACGGACAGGAGCGTGTGTCTCCAGGCAGCTCAAGTCGCCACACGACAGCTCGGCGCAGACTAGATCCTCCTGCGGCCCGCTGACCCTACGGCGCCCGCCCGCGCGACGCAGCCGAAGATGGTGCAGCGCCGGCGATTGGACTGAGAGGTTACCTTGACGGGAGCGTGCCGCGCCTCTACACCATTTCAGGATCTATGCACTGCCGTTCGTCGCTCCGCATCGCCTTGATCACCATCCTGGTTGGCGGATGCGCACATCGTGGAGGACGACCCAGCGCCGAGTCCGGGAGGCCGGTGACCCAACCACCTGAGGTGGCGAACGAGAGGGCCGAGCTGCAGGCCCTCTTTGACGATGGTCAGTGTGAAGCCTATCTCGAGGCAATCGAAACCAAGACCTGGCTGCCCCCTACGCCCAGGGCGGCGCCCTTTCGGGACCTGCAAAAGGCCGAGTGCTTCCGCAAGCTGGGTAGGGAGGCGGATGCCAGGGCATTGTTTCAGCTCGTGGCTGACGACGAGGCCGGCAGCCTCCCCGGCGACTGGGCAAGCGCGCGCCTCGCCGGAGAGACATACACCCCCCCGAAAGCTGAATGGCGCGCCGAGCCCTTCTATCCGCCCTGGGCGGCGCAGTCCGGCGTGATGGGCAACGTGATCCTGGCGTTCGACGTGGAGGCGGACGGCAGCGTCTCAAGCGTGCGCGTGCTAGAGAGCGCGCCGCCGGACGTCTTTGACCAGACCGCCATCGCAGCGCTCAAACGGTGGCGCTACAAACCCGCCATGCGAGACAATCACCCCGTGCGAGCGGGGGATATGCGGGTAACGCTGCAGTTCCGCCTGCCAGACCCGTGACTAGCCCGCATCCATCACCAAGGCGCGTGATGATCGTGCAAGTGATCGGCTTCGCAGGGGCCTCGGTGAAGGATGCGGGCTAGCCCGCATCCATCACCAAGGCACGTGATGATCGTGCAAGTGATCGGCTTCGCAGGGCTTTCGGTGAAGG
>JAPPOR010000374.1:5939-11945 GCA_028817905.1 Myxococcales bacterium | reverse complement strand
TGTGAAGTCGAAGAACAAGCGAGGCGATGCAGAGTTCATGAATCATCCGGGCTAGCCCGTGTCGCCGGGTTGCCGCTCCTGGCCTGCCGGCCACCCTCGCCACGGACCCCTTTTGAGGCAGATCAATGCCCCGATCGTCGCCGGCAGCCCTTCACGGACCGGGTTTTCACACCTCGTCACCCCGAATAAACGGCCCCATGTCAGCTACTTATGGGATCACTGGAAAAAACTCCGCGGGGGCACCTGCGCATCGGCAGCGACAGCGGTATACGCTTAGGCTGTGGGCCTGTTTCTATATATCGCCCTGGCTTTTCAAGCATGGATGCTGGCGGACGCTCTGCGCAGGCGCGCAGGCATCGGCTGGTATCTGCTGATCCTGGTGCCACTGGGGGCCCTGGTCTACTTCTTCACAGTCAAGAGCCGCGACCTTGACATCCGCCCAGCCCAGTCGGCGCCCGAAGTGCCCACGATCGATGTCGAGGCGCTGCGCCTGCGGGCTGAGGAAAGCCCCTCCTTTCACAACCGCGCCGCCCTGGGATGGGCACTGTTGGAAACCGAGGCGCACGAGCAGGCCCTCTCCCAGTTCGACCTGGCCCTATCGACCCATCCCACGGACAAGGAGGGGCTCTTGGGCCGCGGCATGGCCTTGCTCGCGCTGGGGGATGCAGAAGCCGCGATCGATCCGCTTTCGGAAGTTGTGGACCGCAACTTCGCCTTCCGCGACTACCGCGCCGCGCGACAGCTGGTCCGAGCGCTGTACGAGTCCGGACAGATCGAAGCTGCGCTCGAGATGGCGCAGACGATTGCGCGCAAGAGCGAACGCTACGAACACAAGCTAGCCCTTGCCAAGCTGCAGCGCAGTGCTGCCCGTGAGTGCGATGCGGAAGCGACTCTGCTCGCTCTGATCGCGGACTTCGAAGCGGAGCCCGACTATGTTCGTCGCCGCTACGGCGCGCTCGTAACCGAAGCCCGTCGCTTGTTGCGCTCCCTGCACCCAGAAGCTCAATAAGCCAGGCTGGGCCAAGCAAGCCACCGAGCCGCGACCCACATTGCGAATCGGCCCGCGCCTGTGCAAATCCGCTCGCAGCAGTGGACGCAATTCGCGCCAATCCGGGGGGACCGTGCGCGTAAAACTCACGCCTTGTTCTCGCACTATTGAACTTTGTAATCAAAAGTGCGAGAGGAATGCGCCGTGAAAACGGGTGCGAGTGACATTGCCGTGCCTTCGGGCTCAGGCGGCGACCCCCGAATGATGGAGGAGCGCGACGTGAAGTTGATTGTGACGAGGAAGGTGACCATCGGGTCGCGCTCCTTGCGCGGACTGATCGGTCTCATGGTGATGGTGCTTGGGGTGATTGCCACCGCGGCCCAGACCTGGGCCCAGGTCGGCGGCCAGGTGCAGGCCCAAACCAACGCTCAGCTGCAGGCCAACAAGCCCGAGGGCGGCGTCTCCCCCGCCTCGGCGCCGGCCCAAGCGGACCCGGGAGACGATGGGCAGGAGGACGGCCCCTCATGGGGCATCATGCATCGCCGGTTCAACACCGTCTCGGGTGCGTCGGGTGGTATCCGCGTCGTCGACCCCGGTACGGGATCGCCGGGGTCTATCCGCACCCAGGTCATGCTCGACGCCTACAGCGGCTCGGATTTCCTGATCGAGGGGGATTCGGTGGAGCAAGACGGGCAGGCCATCTCCCTGGGCTGGTCCCCGACAGAATACATGGAGTTGTACGCAGCTCTGCTCAACCGGGGCACCGCCATCTCGCCCCAAGACCGGTCGCTGCACGTGCTTGGCGACGTGCTGGTTGGCGTCGACGTGGGGTTCGATCTCACGCCCGTGTTCCGGCTTGGCGGTGGCTTGCGCTTCGCCGTCTTGAATGCCGTCGGTAGCTCGGACTCCCTTCTGGATGCAACTGGCGTCGGCGTTCGCGCGACAGCGGCGCTCGACTTGATGCGACTCGAAAAGGCCATACCGCTGATCGCCCGTTTCAACATCGACTACCTGTTCGACAACAGCGGCTCGATCATTGAAGACCTGGAAGACAGCAAGCTTGCGGCACTCGAAGACCCCGCCAGAAGGGGCGAAACGCGCCACCTGATCGACCGCTTCGAGCGCTTCGCGCTCGGAATCAACAGGGTCGACATTCTGACGTTTGGAGTGGGCGCAGAGTTTCCGCTCGAGCTGAGCACGGACATGTATCTGTACCCGATGGCAGAGTGGCGACTAGGATTGCCGGTCAACCGCCAGGACTTCAACTGTCCGTTCTTCTCGAGCGACGAGGACCGCGGTACCAGCGAGAGCGCGGACGACACGTGCATGGATGACGGTGGCCTCGAATCCTACCCAATGACAGCCACCCTCGGCGCTCGGGTCGCGTTTCCAGTGCGAGGACTCTCGGCGTTGCTGGCGGTCGATCTCGGCTTGACCGGGAAGGACACCTTTGTGCGCGAGCTGATTCCCACGGCGCCCTATCGCGTGCTGTTCGGAATAGGGTACGACTACGACGCCAAGCCACAGCCCCCCCCTGTTGTGATCGCAGCGCCCGAGGCGACGCCTGAACCGGAGCCCATCACGGGGCGTCTTTCGGGCGTGGTCGTCTCGCGGGGCTCGGGCGTGCCCGTAGCGGGCGCGGTTATCAAATTCGTAGACTATCCCCTGACGGCCCTGGCGACTGACCCGAGCGGGCGCTTCACGACCTACGCGTTCCCGCCCGGAGCGATCAGCATGAATGTGAGCCACCCGGACTTCGAAGCGGGTCAGTGCTCCGGCACCATCGCCGACCAGGGAGGCGAGGCAAGTATCCGCTGCGAGCTGACCCCTCAACCCCAAACTGGCACCCTGACAGGGGAACTCGTAGATGGTTGGGGTATCCCGGTGGCCGGCGCTTCGCTGCAGCTAGTGGGGCCCGCCACCGCAGCGGCTCGGACCGACTCGTCCGGTCACTTCGAGCAGGCCGACCTGCCCGCGGGTAAGTACGACGTGAAGATCGACCTTCCCGGCTATGCACTTCGAACCGCCACAGCCGTGGTCAGCCCCCGAAGTATTGAACACGTGACCCTGAGCGTGCCCGCCCTTCCCAAGGGTGCGGTCACGCCTGGCAACGGCGAGCTCTCCATCGTGGGACTCGAGTTTGAAGCCGACTCGACGCGTGTATCGCAGGCTAGCGAAGGCGCGGTCGCGGCCCTGGCTGACTATCTGGTTCGACAGCCGACGCTGCGCATCGAGATCGCCGCTCCCCCGACGCGCAAGCCCGGACTTGCGTCCGAGCGAGCGTTGACACTGAGGCAGCGGTTGGTCCGTGCTGGTGTCGCCGAAAGCCGGGTGGTCGTCGCCTCGGAACCCGCCAGAAGCCTTACCGTTCGCATCGTTCCGTAGATAGCCCGCATATGTGGGCTCGAGCGGTTGTGCGAGCGCGCGCGAGTTGGTTCGCCAGAGGCCCTACCCAGGCCGCGCGTCTGCCCCGAGGAACCGACCTGGCCGCCGGGCATTGTCACACCGGGACGGTTTTGGCATAGTCCCGGCCGTGCGTATTGTAACCTACGGTGCTCTCCTTGGCCGTCCTGCGGGCGCAGGATGCATCCCAACCGCGTTGGCAGTCCTGACTTGCCTCGGCCTGACAACGTCGGGTTGTGCGTATGGCGAGTTGCGGCAGGTCCTGCGCAACGAAGTGGCTTCTGAGATCGACTGCGGCGCCGTGCAGGTGGAGCCCCGGAACGAGGCCTACCTGAAAGGCGCGCGGGAGGGCGACAACGACTGGAAGGTTCGTGGGTGCGGCGTGGTCCGGACGTATACTTGCCCGCCGGATGACGGGCTTGTCCAGTACGGCAGCACGGGCTGCACGTTCGTCGAAGGGGACGCGGATGCGCCGGAGCTCGCCGAAGACGAGGGCGAAGACCTATTGGATACGCCGCTTGATGACGCGGAAGCAGACGTTGAAGCAGACGTTGAAGCAGACGAAGCCGGTACTGAAACGGACCCGGCCGAGTAGCGGCGAGCGCCCTTCCTACTCGAAGCGAGCCACGAGCCCGCGGGGCAACTCGATGGTCATGGACAGGTGTCCCATGTCCCCGTCCCGGTCACGGCAAGTCCACTCAAACTCCGACAGTGCCGACTGCAGGCACGCCGTTACCTCGGCCGGAGGCTTTTGCTGCGACGCCGGCTGAAGCGCCGGCAACCTGCGCAGAGCCCGAGGGCGCCTGGCCGGATCGGGGTCGAGCGCGAGCGCATGAATGCGACCATCGGGCGCCAGATCCATACAAACGCCGAGCGTGTGAAGTTCAGGGGTAGCGCGGGCAGCGCATCGAGCGAGCGCCACGGCAAACCCATCGCGAGCGAGTCGCCCCGGCTGTTCGAGCTGACCGACCTGTCGGTCGTGACGTACAGTGAACGGCACCTCCACCTGAAGGTGGGCAGGGATATGAACCTCGAAGGTCACGCGGCGCGTCAGGGGCCGTACCGCCCGGGAGCGCATGCGCGGCAGCGTCAGCGCCAGCAGCCGCTCCTCGATACAGCGCCGCTGCGGCGAATCGGCGCCGAGGACCTGGTCCATCGGATAGGAAAACCGATCGCTCTCCGCGCGCGTCGCCGCGACCGACCCCTCGCGGGTAATGTCCAACACCCAGCGACCGCGATAGCGGTGGTCGTCCTGGCATGCCAGCAGCCCCCGAGACGCCTCGCTAAGCGCCTGGTGGACCGCCTCGGGCTCTCGAAACGAGCCAAACAATCGCACCGCTTCCACGGTGACCTGGAGCGCATCAGATACGATGCCACCGCTGGACTCGACGAGCAGTCCCCCCTCCGTAGGGGCAAGCCGACGGATCGCTTCGCGCCAAACGGAAAGCTCCGTAGGCGACCCCTCGAGCCGCGCATGCTCACACGCTCCATCCGCGTCTGAACAGACCCCGACCTTGCAGCCGTCGTCTTCCCCACACGCCAGAAACATTCCGTACCAGCGTGTGTCCGGGTGCTGTCCAAGCAGCACATCCGAAGGACGACGGGGATGGGAACAGCCGTTGCTCTGACCGCCCGCAGACACCACAGAAAGCGGCAGCAGAGGTAGCTTTACTTTCGACTGCAGGTGCGCGTGCACGGCTGCGATCAGGTCCTGCAACTCCGCCTCCAGCAGCGGAACTCCGGCTGCGCTGTGCAGCAGCAGCCCGGCACGCACAGGTTGGCCGAGCTCCGCCGGGTACGCCTCGGTACCATTCGGCGCGTATACCGAGGGCGGGGTACACGCGGGCAGCGCCTGCGCGAAGACCAGCATGCTGTTGCGACCCTCGGCACAAAACGACCGCCACCCCTCGGCTCCGTGCCGTGCTGCCGCGGTCTCGCAGTGGTCGTACGCCTGGGCCGAGAGAGCGGAGTACACCACCTCCGGGTGAGCCATCGCCTCCGCCATTCGTTCCGGGGGGATGTCGAAAGAAGGCCAGGCGAACGCACCGGACGCGTCAAAACCGAGAGCCGCGAGATCCTCAAGCACCAGTGCGGACAAAGCATGGCTGAGAACCGGGTCGCGCCCCGCGTCGATGCCGACCATGAGCCGGCCGATCAGTTCGACCGCACGCAGCCTCAGCTCGTCCTGCCAACGCAACCCTGTCTCGAAGTAGGCCTCAATTTTGCGGCGAAAGCGTGCATGTTCGGCATCCTCAGACTCTTCGGGGACGCGCAGCTCGGGCTCGGGTGGCGGCCGAACCGATAGCAGGGCGTGTGCCTCACCCAGCTGCGCCGATAGGCCGCTCACACCAATCGGAAGCTCGGAAACCGGTGGCAACACCCGCATGAGCGCTGCTTCGGGGCCCGCCGCGGCCGACGGGTCCGGAGTGCTCTGATGCAGCGGCGCGTCCCGACTCGGGGCGCATGCGGCAAGCATGGCGAGCACCGCGAGCTGACGGTACCAGAGGCAGCGATTGCGAGAGATGCATGACACGGCAGCAGATTCTGGAAGCGTATCCAATCCCACGCTTCCGGGGAATACGGCAGGCACACAGTCGGGAAGCGAGCCCCCCAGT
>JAPPOR010000374.1:0-5922 GCA_028817905.1 Myxococcales bacterium | reverse complement strand
CAGTGCCCCGACCGAGTTCCTCGCAGGCCAAGCCAGCGCACTGGAGGGCCGCGCCGTGAAACGCGTAGGGGTGCGGCAACGTACACACACGGTGGTGGGTCGCTGTCCCAAAGTGGGCCATTTGTAGCGCATCAGGTAAGGTTGCCGGCGAAATCAGACCTGTCTGCCCGGACTGGACATGAACACGAGTCTCAACACACAGAAGGCCCTCGAAGGCATCGTGGACGCTGTCGCGACCAGCTACACCTTGGGTCGCAAGATCGATAGCCTGGAGAGCACAGCCTTGCCCAATCGGCGCAAGATCGTCGAAGCGATCAGCGACCTCGAGCACGTCTGCTTCATGGGATTCTATTCGAGCGAGACACTCAGCAGCGTGAATCTGCGCCACTACATCAGCCGCCACGTCTACTGCGCCAGCGACATCCTTGTGGGGCAGATCGCGCGGGCGCTGGTGGTCCAGCGCCTTGGGGGCGGCGCGCCGGAGACCGTGGACCTGACACAAAGCGAACAGATCGTCACAGAACTGATGGCGACCCTCCCAGAACTTCGGGCCCAGCTCTCGCTGGACGTGGAAGCGGCGTTCGATGGCGATCCCTCCGCCCAGAGTGTCGAAGAAATCGTCTTCAGCTATCCGGCCATCCAGGCAATCACGGTCTATCGAATCGCCCATGAACTGTACACACGCGACGTTCCCATGGTCCCGCGGATCATGGCCGAGCACGCTCACAGCATCACGGGGATCGAGATTCACCCTGGCGCGAAGATCGGACAACGCTTCTTCGTCGATCACGGTACCGGTGTGGTGATTGGAGAGACGGCTAGAATCGGCGACAGCGTGAAGCTGTACCAGGGAGTCACCCTGGGCGCCCTTTCATTGCCGCGGGACGCTGGCGGCAACGTGATCCGACGAGCAAAGCGGCACCCGACGATCGAAGACCACGTCACCATCTATGCCAATGCGACCATCCTAGGAGGAGACACCGTGATCGGCGCAGGCTCGATTATCGGCGCCAACACATGGGTCACCGAGTCGGTCGCCCCGAACACGCGCGTATCATACGCAGCGCCAGACGGAGGAAATCAAATCCGCGAGAGCTTGGACTGATGGCTAGCCCGGTGGAGTTCTGGTTCGAGTTCGCGAGCACGTACAGCTATCCGACCTCGCAACGAATCGCTGACGAGGCCAAACGCGTCGGACGCAACGTCCTGTGGCGGCCGTTTCTCCTGGGGCCGATCTTCAAGCAGCAGGGATGGAATGACTCGCCCTTCAATCTCTACCCGGCCAAGGGCGCGTATATGTACCGGGACCTGGAACGTCTGTGTCGGAACCACGACCTGCCGTGGCGCAAACCGTCCAGCTTCCCTCGCAACGGCCTGTTGGCCGCGCGGGTAGCGTGCGCCGCGCTGAACGAACCGTGGATGCCGGAGTTCGCGCGCCGAGTGTATCGCGCCAATTTCGCCCATGACGAGAACATCTCGAAGCCCGATGTCATACTCGCATGCCTGACGGGCGTCGCACCGGACCCTGAGGCAGCCCTGGCCGCGGGCGCCGACGCCAAGGTGTGCCTGCGCAAGCATACCGAACGAGCGGTTGAGCTCGGTATCTTCGGAGCGCCCAGTTTCCTGGTGAATGGTGAACTGTTCTGGGGTGATGATCGACTGGCGGCCGCGCTTGCGTGGCACTGAACCGGCCATCTCGACGTTGCGGTCCGAAGCCGGAGCGAAGCGGTGCGGCGTGCGGAAAAGGGGACGGGCGTGTGTAACCTGCCCTGTCGCCAGTTCGAGCCGGTCGAGCTACATGAGAGGCGGAATGGGGTCCGGGGGCGGCGCTTCGGGACACGCATACTCGAACGTGATGGACGTAAAGCGACCGGTCATGGCCTCGTCGCACAGTTGCCCAGTGATGGCGACCTGGTCGCCTGCCGGGTTGAGTTGCCAACCGTAGGAGCGCGGAACCTGTCGCTTCTCTGTCACCCCGGGCTCCTCAACGATCATGAGCAGCTCGTCCGGTACGACAGCGGCTGGGTTGAGGGTGATGTTGCAGTTGTCGAAGCCCATCGCGACGGTTTCCGAAACGATCGACTGCAGCTTGGCCTGCAGGGCCGCGGGGTCTGCCGGAGTGATGAACTGATCGGTTCCGCCGGCCTCGGCCAGGTCGTTGAGAACCTGAGTCCCGTCCAGGGCCCCCCCGCCAGGTCCGATCCCGCCGAGTCCACCGATCCCGCCGGGTCCACCGAGCGGGCCGAGCCCACCGATCCCTGGCAGACCGATGACGTGGGTCGAGATCCCGAGCATGGTTCGCCACTCGGTCACGATCTGGTTGGCCGTCGCCGCGTTCCACCGACAGTTGGGCTGGCCATCGGTGATGACGACGACCGCCGTGACCCCCTCGAGCATGCCACTGGCCAGCACGGTTTGGGCCTGCTGCAAGCCCGCCAAGAGGGGCGTGCGGCCCCCGAGCACCGGAAAGTAGGGCAAGCCGGCGCCAGCGCCCAACGCGTCGGTCCGGAACCGCTCGATGAACTCGTCACCGGAAGTGAAGTCGATGTGCGATGGGTCGGTCGCGTTGACACCACAGCCCTCAAGGGGACCAGGGCGACCCGAACCTGTCGGAAAGAAGACCGCGCCCGCCAAAGCGAGATCCGAGCCCAGCGGCTCAAGCGCCGCCACGATGGCGCCACCGGCAGCCTGCCAGCGGGGCTGACCCTGCCAAGCATCGAGCATGCTCGTAGAGCGATCGAAGACGAGGAGCAGATTGCCCGGCTGGCGAGTGATCTGGGTCTCCGCCTCAAAGGTAATCTTGCCGCAGCCCTCGTCAGGACCACGAGGGGCGCAAAACACCCCCTCCTCGCAATCCTCGTCACCTCCGCCGCCGGCTGCCGCGAGCATCATGGCGGGAGCAACGGGCGGTCCCTGCGGCTGCATGGCGTTGCCAAAGTTCGCGCTACCGAGCGGCGTCGTCGCCGCAGACGGGTCCATCTCGGATCCTCGGCGTTGACCCATCCGTTGGCCACGATCCGCTGGCGGTTCACTCGAGCACCCCCATAGGACACAGATCACCAGGAACCCAACCCCGCATGCCACTCTCGCCATTGCACCCTCACTGGCAGACCGCTTGAGGCCCCTCTCCTCCACCTTCACGCGGTCGCGAATGAAGAGAGCCTCTCAAGGCAAGTCTGCAATCATGACCATTGAGCAGGCAGCCGCCTCCCAGCCGCCTGCTAAGCGCATACCTGAACCCTCCGTGCGGCGTTACCTGCCGCCCGCGGTCCTCCCGAAGGAGTCGTCACCCAAACTTCAAGCCCAAAACGCGCTGGGTCCCGACCCAACACCCGTTGGATCCTGGCCACTCATCGGGCACCAAACGGGCCGCACACACGTCAAACCCAACCCACAGGCACGCAACCTGTGGGTCAACATTTCACATCGGGTCACCGAAGCGAACGGCTCCGATCCAGTTTGACCTGCAGGGTCAACAGGCCGGTCTGGTTGGCCGCTTCGGTCCCCCATACGGAGCTTGTTGGCCGTTACGGACGTCGCTTTTTGATCCTAGATGGCGCTTTGGGATCCTTGGACTCGGGCCTCTTCGAATCCAGCGTCTCTCTAGGAACGTGGATTGTCCCCAACCATTGGCGCTAGTCATTGGCGGCCCCACGCGTGATCCAGGTGCGGACCTGATCGCGCTGCATCTGGCTTAACAGAGCCCCAGGGGGCATCTGGGTGCCGCAGGTGTGGGTCCCGTCCAGCTTATGTATCAGCAGGCTACCCTCCGGATCGCCGGGTGCGACCCGGGTCAGGCCCGTATCCGCGCAGTTGTCGTTGGTCCCTGTCGTGTTCGTACCCATCGCCGCGACCCCCACCAGAGCGGCATAGCTGACGTCCTTGTCAACCATCGTCAGACCGCCGACGTTGCCCGCGTGGCAGAACGCACCGCCGTTGCAGCCGGTGCCGACGATGATGCCCTCCCAAATCGCCGTCCAGGTCGGCGCGAGGGATTGATCGCCCCCGCTGCTCGTCTCGGCCGGCTGCGTCCCAGTGGCCGAGCCCTCGTCGTCTCCAGGTAGACCGTAGCAGATCACCTCGTTGTTGTTCACGACGGAGCGTTGGAGCGTGTAGCGCAGACCGCTGGCCACGACCACGCGTCCCCCGGCGATCGCCGGTGCCCCTGCGGCGATCGTACCGCCCGTGGTGAACATCTTGAGTTCCTCCCCCGTGGCCGCGTTGTACAGATGCACCTCATTGCCGACCGCAGCAGCCAGCACACCGTTGGCAACCGACACCAGGCCGAAGGTGACCAGCCCGAACCGCTTGGGCGGCCAAAGGTCCGTCCCATCGACTGCGTTCATGCCGACCAAGACGCTTGCGGCGGGCGGCTCGTTTGCCAGAACATAGAAGGCCTTGCCGTCGAAGGCGCCGTTGTTGAGGATGCCTCCGGTCGCCTGTGAGCTCCCAGCGCTGAGATTCGCCCGGCTCCACAGAATGCTGCCGTCCGACCGGTTCATCACCCAGAAGTCGCCTGCCTTGTCGCCCGCAGCGACCACCTGTCGGTCTCCCAGGCTGGCAAGGATCGGGTTGGCACCAAAGTCCGTGTCGGGATTCCTGATCAGAGCGAAGTCGGTCGCCACCCAAAGGTCATCCGCGCGAACCTGGGAGGCCCACAGGCGGCTCCCGTCCACATCGGCAACCGAATGGATCGCGTCAGAGTTAGGGCCGCCGACCGTGTAGTTGTTGCCCGTAGTCGCATAGACGGCATGTTCGTCCGCCGCAACGCTGGACCACACCATGGCGCCGTTCTCTGGCAGGTTGGTCGTGAAGTAGTGCCAGGCGTCGGAGCCGTCGTCGGTGAATAGTGCGCGCACGCCCCCACGGGCTTCGGCTTGGGCACCACCGGAATCGATCACCTCGAGCGACGTAGAGTGCCCCACGTAGACCTTGCCATTGGCCACAATCGGAGACGACGTGCCATCCGCACCTGTCCGTTCGTAGCTCCGTACGGGGCCCCAGATGACCTGACCGTCGGCGGCGTTGACCTTGTAGACCTCAGCTCCCGCCCCCGTGTGCACGTACAGGGCGCCGTCCAGGTAGGCGACCGACGACGTGCCGGCCAGCATTGCATTGTGCCAAACCTCCGCACCGCTAACGAAGTCGATCGCGTACAGGCCACCGGTCGCCAACACGAACACCTTGCCTTCCCCGATCACAGGCGTTCCCGGCGGGTAGCCGGCCACCTCGAAGGTCCACTTGACCTCGAGCTGACTGGCGTTGTCTACGCTCAGCCGCGTTTCCATCGGGTTGTGGTAGTTGTTGCGGGCGTCGTAGCCCATCATCGACCATCGGGCGGCCACGAAGGGATCGGTCTCAGACCGTCCCTCCATCCCTCCCGCTTCACCCCGATCGCGTGCGCGGCCAGCCATGCTTCCCGGAACCTTACCCGGCAGGCCGTCGAGCCTCGCTGGACTGCCTCCCGCTGCCGGCTTCGGGGTGGCCGCCTCGTTCGCACCCGAAGCGCCCGGCATGGCCACCGCAGGTGGCGGCCCGGCTGGCCCTGGCCCATCGGTACCCGCCCCTCCGGACAGGGCACCCACCTTCGAAGCCTTGCCGCGGCCCCCGGCACCAGAACAGGCGAAACCCGCCGCCACAAGGGCGCCCACCCCGAACATGAAGACTCCTCTTGCGCACGCCATCGCTCCACCCCTCGGGGTCGGCGGCTCCCAACCGCCCCGCTGTTAGACCAAGCCCTGGCGGGTCAAGGCGCCTGCCCCGTATCACCTGACGCGGCTGCAGCAGCGGTAGCCGATCGAGTGGGGCCAGCTGGCAGGCTCTCTTGCTTCGTAGCCGGCAAGACAGCCTGAGCGCCACGCCCCCATCGTCATGTCTCCGTCATGCGAACGTTATGACGATGCATGACACACGATGGTGCGC
>JAPPOR010000193.1 GCA_028817905.1 Myxococcales bacterium | reverse complement strand
CGACCTTGAGTCAGGGTTTCGTGGACGTTTGAGTCAGTTTGAACGCGTCACCTTGAATAGATGCGTTTGGACAAGGTCGCTAAGTCGCGCTGGCGCGCTCCGGGGATGAGTTGCAAGCGACAGCGGTTTCGGGTGGCGCTTGGGTCACATGCCTTGTTGGGCTGGGGCGAAAGCCCGTTTCAGCGTTTCGTGGACGTTTGAGTCAGGTTTGAACGCGTCACCTTGAATAGATGCGTCTGGACAGGGTCGCCAGGGTCGCGCTGGCGCGCTCCGGGAGAGCCGCAAGTGACAGCTGCTTCCGGTGGTGTCCAGGCACGGCCTTGGGACCACTTCGTTCCAATCTGCCACAGCGGCCTACAACTCGCTTGCAAGGTTTGTCACATCCCGCGTACCCGATGTTCCTACGCACCGGGATGGTTCGCGCTAGGCGCGCACTCTTACTGGTCCAACATGTACTGTGGCGAGGAAGTTGCCTGATTCGCACCGCACCGGTGCTTCTTTCGAGGTAAACTAGCGGCGGCAGTTTGTTTGGCGCGCTCAGGGGTCGCATCGCGACAGGGATGTCATGACGGACAAGACCGAGAAGCCGGCCAAAACGAGCTCCGGACGGTTGTGCGGAGCGAGTCGCTCGAACGGCCGCAGTCACTACGTCCTTTTCGCGCAAGCGGCGCGGTGCGTGTCTGCGTTTGCAGAGTCGGGGCGACCCGGCGCACGCCCGTATGGGCGCCCAGCACCCCTACGAAACGAAGGCGCAATCGACGCGGCGTGAACGAGCAGGCCGCTCCCCTGCCTAGCCCGGATGATTCATGAAATCGGCATCGCCTCGCTTGTTCTTCGACTTCACACGGCTTTCGCCGCCCCTGAAAATACGGGGAGTATTCCTTTCGGTCGTCGAGGGCCGTTTGAAGCCGTGCGCGATCCGACACGGAGTTCACCCATCATTCGGGCTGGGCCTGCGGACCCGGGCGCGGTCGATGGCTTCCCGATCCCCGAATACGGCAACGAGGTTTCGTGTACTCGAAAAGGCAGACAGTGATTTCTAGTGACGCCGCTTGTCCAGCGGTTGGCAGCCTCGGGCAGGAATGGCCGGTCGTGAGGATGAGGGCAGGGTCCCCGACGTCCATGCGCCGAACCGTGCCCACCCACCTGGTGTCCGCACTTTGCATCGTGCTGATGCTCGTAGGGATCGCCGGCGCCCAGCCGGTTGAATCGCATGAGCCGGCTGAAGCGGGTGAAGCGGGTGCACCGGGCGGGCGCAAGGCTGCCGCCGCGGCCTTTGACCGTGGAACGGCTGCATACCTTGAAGGGGATTTCGAGATCGCGGCTGGGTGGTATGAAGCGGCCAACCGGTTTGTGCCCCTGGCAGAGGCTCTCGTTCAGGCCGCTCGCGCGTACCAGCAGGCGGGTGACCAGGCGATGGCCGCGACCCTGGCCCTTGCATTGCGTGCGCGGTACCCGGAACACGAGCTGGCCTCCGAGCAAGCACGCCGACTGCTGGATCAGTACGCCCAGGACCTGCTCCTGGTGCACGTGGTCTGTGACAGCTGCAGCGTCGAGGTCGACGGCCACCTTCGGGAGCGGCACGACTTCTTCGTGGCGGCCGACCGGCTTCACACCCTGGTCGCGACCTTGGCGGATGGAACCGCGATGCGCCAGGTGCGCGGGCGTGCGGGGCAGGAGGTGACCATCGAGCTTTCTACCGAAGCGCCAACTACGGGCGCATCGCTGGCCGCCCCTGGGTCGGGTGTCTCGGATCACTCGGCTCGGGCACGGCCCCCTGTGCGGGCTCCCGCTGCTGCTACGGATGGTTCTGCGGCCAAAGTCGCTTCACCATCGCCGCGTGGCTCGTACGCGCGAGATGATGGCAAGCCCCTATCGCCTACGGTGGTGTACCTGAGCGCCGGCGCTGCCGGCGGCTTGGCGATTTTGAGCGTCTTGTTGACTGTCGACACGTTGTCGGGCGTGCGCGACTACGAGCAGGCTGCGCTCGCCTACCGATCGTGCGGTGCCGCGTGCGTGGTCGAGCGGGAACGAGCTGTCGTCCTGCTTGAGCAGGGCGAGGACAAGCAGGCTCGTACCTTGGCGGCCTGGGTCGCCACCGGAGCCGTGTCGGTGGGAACCGTGCTGGCGGCTCTCTTGGCGACGGACTGGGGAGCTGAGCGGCCACCGACCAACGCGCCGCGACTGCAGGTGGGACTGGTTCCAACGGGTGAGTCCCTTGCGGGGAGTGCTCGCCTTAGCGGGGTGTTTTGATGTCGAGCATGCTTGCCCGTTCGTCGGCGTGTCTGTGCTTCGCATCGGTCCTGTTCAGCTGTGACCTCTACGATCGGACCCTGCTCGAACTGGATGAGGGCCTCACGTCGGGAGTCCACGGGCTCGATGGGGGGCTGGAGGGTGGGAAGCCAGCGGGCCCCGATCGCATCGAGCCACGGGGGGGCCGCGACGCGGGCCGCGGGGCCCATGCTGAGCCTAGGGTCGAGCGCGACGCCGGGGGCATCGCTTCGCCGGAGGAGCCCGATTCCGAGCCAGCTGGGCGGGATGATGACGCGGGGACGTGCGCCACCGGCTCTGGGCCCGACGGCGAAGGTGCAGGGGGCTGCGACTGCGACGATGCCCAGCGCGGGGGAGAGGTGTCGGGGTGCGGTACGCTTCGCGCGGCCCTTCGCCACCGCTACCGGTTCGAGGGCCGGGGCACCGCCGTGATCGACAGTGTAGGGGGAGCCGATGGACTGCTGGTCGGAGCCCGGCTTTCCGGCACGGACGAACTGGTGCTGGCAGGCGGCACGGAAAGACAGCATGTAGTCCTACCTGCCGGGTTGCTGAGCCCCCTGCAGAACGCATCCATTGAGCTGTGGGTTACGTGGCAAGGCGGCGGTACTCGACGGCTACTTGACTTCGGGGTGGACGGTCCCGTACCGCTCACCGGTTCGTGCGACACGGAGGGTCCCGTGCTTGGGGAAGACACGACCTGGTACTACGTTTGCACCAACCAGCTCACCTGGACCGCCGCGCGCGATGCATGTGCTGGCCATGGGGCCAGCTTGGTCCAGATCGACGACGCATCCGAGCAGGAGTTCATCGTGTCGGCTGCGCCGAGCCGCGCGTTTCCCCTATGGATCGGCGCCAACGATCGGCAGAGAGAGGGAACGTGGCGCTGGGTTGCGGGGGGAGCCGATGCTGGCGGTCCGGTCTTTTGGCAAGGCGACGAACGTGGCGCCAGTGAGGACCGCATGTACAACAGCTGGTACCGAGACCAGCCGAATGGGGATGGCAGCAACGACCGCGACGCCGACTGCGGCGAGACCCACCGGGAGACGTGGGCGGACGAGACGTGCAGTGCGCGCCGCGGGTTCATTTGCGAAGCCCCGGCGCAGTCAGGTGTTCGCTACTCGGGGTTATTGCTACGACCGGACTCGCCGACTGGGTTGCAGGTCGCGCGGGTGCATGCGGGCGAGACGAGTGCACGAGTCCTTGCAGACGAGGAGTTTCCTATCGGTACGCTGGCGCACGTTGTGGTCGTCTACGATGACCGAGGGGATACGCTGCGCCTCTACCTCAATGGGGTGCTGGTGGGCTCGGAAACGACTGCGTTGCCCTTGTCGAACTTGATGGAGGGCCAGAACTATCTCGGGCGCTCACACGGGGATGGGGAAGCTGACCCGCCGGTCATTCTGCACGAGCTTCGCATCTACGATGTCGCGCTCGGTGACGCGCTGATCGAACTAAGCCAGCGCGCCGGGTCCGATCCGTCACACTTAGAATAACTTTGTAATTTCAATTGGTTATAGGGGCGGTGTCGTGCGACGTTTCGTCGCACCCATTCCTGTCGGCGATCGTGTATGGTGCGGACTCCATGCGAGGTCTGCCCTTTGCTGCTCTGCTGGTTGCTGCGCTTCCGATGGGTGGCTGCGGGTCGGACGGTGGGCCGTCGGACCCGATGCCCACGGATTGGGAGCCCGGCACCATGTCCAAGGACACGATGCCTGCCGACTCCTCCGAGGGACCTGGGTCGGGCGAAAGGCAGGCCGGGACCGACATGCGTACCGAGGGAAGCGACCGGGCAGGCGACCGGGAAGTCGCGGGGCAGGGCGCCGAGATGCAGGCACCCGTCACGGATGCCCCCGAACAGGATGGTCTCTCTCCGGAGGTCCGCGACGCGCAACCAGTGCCGGACCAGCAGCCGTCGGAAGAACCGTTTGACGACCTGCGTCCACCGCGCACCCACGTGAGCTTCGAAACCGCCAGGGATGTGGAGGTGGGCGGTCAGAACGTGCTGCAGGACGTCCTTTCTGCCGGCCAGGTCGACTACTACCGGTTCCGGGCTGAGCATGCCGGCTTCTACGAGGTGATGACGGACCGTCACAAGTACGCGCCGAACCTCGTGGTGTCCCTCTTCGATGCGGAAAGGGCGCTGCTCGCGCAAAACGATGAGGGTGGCATGTGGCCGGGTGACGGTATCGACAGTCGCTTGGTTGTACGCCTGTCCGAGGCCGGCGATTTCTTCGTGCGGGTGGAAGACCCCTCTACGCCACCCCAGTTCTTCGATGGGCCCTTCCCATTGCTCTACTACCACATGTCGGTTCGCGAGCTGAAAGGCGGGGTGCCCGGTGTGGCGATCGCGGATGGCGAACATCCCGTGCACGTGGTGCCCTTGATGGACGGCGAGACGGACCTGGCCTATGTGACGCTGCTAGGGGAGTTCAATGTCGAGACCGACGTCTTCGAGCTCCATGGCTTCGACGGTCGATTGCTGGTAGGGGAGGCGCTTGCTTCGGGGGTCGAAGGGAACGGTTCAACGGCTTTCGGTGGGGGGATTCGTGTCGTGGAAGCGCAATCACACCTGTTGGCGGAGATCGATCGGGCACTGGGACAGGTCTTTGTCGCGCCACCTGTAAGTGACGAGCGCATCCGGGTCGAGGTGGTGGGCCCGACAGATCTGGGAGACAACCCGTTCTACGCAGTTAATCTCGTGCTGGCGCCGGATATTCCAGGTGAGCAGGACGACGCTGCGAACGATGGACTGGCAGGGGCGCAGCCCCTCGGCCTGATGGCGATGGGGCGCCGGCGGGGCGTCGTACGCCTTACATTGCCGGCCGGGGATGTCGACCACATCTCGTTTGTCGCCCACGAAGGAGAGTTCGTGGACGTCGACTGCGAGGGCGAGTCCGCCGGCTCCGGCGTGCGCGGCCTGTCGGCCGAGGTGCTCGACGGCGCGGAACAGGTGCTGGGCGACGGGTCCGAGACCACGTTGGAGCAGCTACGCATTGTGCGTGCACCGGTGGAAGAGAGCGGGGAGCACTTCCTGCGACTGTCGAGCAATACGCTCGAAGACGCGCAGGCAGCCGAACCCTGGTTGCGTTGCAGCGTGACGATTGGTCCCTAGCTAAGCTAGGGCGGCGAAGCCCTGTGAAGTCGAAGAACAAGCAAGGCGCAATGTTGGTGAATCATTGGGCAGGCCAGCTCGGCCCCGGAATCACCTCAAAAAAGGCATGCGCGAGCTCGCTTCCGCGACAGGGACTGTCACGGCCGTAGAGGGGACCCCCAAAATCTTCCGGGGGCTGGTGGGTGCTTGGGTCTATGCAAAGCCCCGCGCGCCTGGATAGATTCGGCCCGCAATATCCCCCATCCGTAGCACGAACCCGATGTTCTCGACGACAGACACAAGCCGTGGGTGTGGTTGCCAGCATGGCCGCGTTCGGAGGGCGTGCTGCATTGGTGCTAGGCCGTGGTACTGCGAACGAGCCTGTGTTTGGGCTGCACTCCTGGCTGCCATGTACGCTTGCACGGGTGGTGAACTCGGGCCGGACGAGACGTTGTCGTCGTTTGGCCAGCTTCCTCCCTCTGCAGGTGGACCCGCAGCGCTTCCGCCGACACCCCCGAGCGACGTGATCGGGTTCGCTGTGGCAGAGCCCTACACGGGCCCCGCGAGCGGAGGCCCGGCCACGAACCCGGGTGTCGCCTACGGGCCGCCAGTGGGCTGCGCGCCCACTGGCAAATCCTCCCCAGGCCCTGCTTGCCAGCCGGCGTGTGTGCAGGACCCGGCCAAGGCGCGCGGCAACACCTGCAGCTGTGGCCAAACTGGGATGGGGAACGTGGGTTGCACTGCCACGCCGACCTTGGGGCAGATGCCGGGCGGCCCAGGACGGTCGGCCGTGGCTGCGGCGCTCGGCACCGAGAGTGGGGGGCAGATGCCCCTGCCCACCCATCCGACCTGGGTGGACGCTCCAGACGCCGAAGTCTGCGCCGTCTTGCCGATCCCCGACGGGTTGCGCAAGCACCACGAGCTGGACGCCGTCTACACGCGCTATGCGAGCGCCAGGGGGGTTCCCATCCTGGCCTCCGATGCGCCCCAGGAAGAGGCATTGCGGCGCGCCTGCATGATGGTGCGCGATCTGTCAGCGAGACCCGACATCCTGGAGGTCATGCTTGGGACGCGGGTAGGGCTCGTGGTGATGGGCGTCGACGAAACCTCGGCCGATTTTCCGGAGTTTGCGAGCTGGGGAATTCCCGACATGCGGGCGCGGGGCCTAGGCGGCGTCCCGCGCGGGTTGTGCGCGGAGGAGAACATCATGTGCGACACGGCGCGGGATCGTTGGCGCGGCGAGTCGATCTGCATCCACGAGTTTTCTCACACGATGCACCTGGGCGTGTACAACGCCATGGACCAGGGGTTTCACCAGCGCGTCAAGGTTGCCTACCGGGCTGCCATGGCTGCGGGCAAGTTCCGGAACACCTATGCGGCCAGCAATGCGATGGAGTACTTCGCGGAAGGTGTCCAGGATTGGTACAACACAAACCGGGAATCCGCCCAACCCAACGGCGTGCACAACAGCATCAATACGCGTCGAGAGCTGCTGCAGTACGATTCAGGGCTATACGGCGTTCTGTCGGAAGTGCTGCCGGGTGAACCCAGCTACAGGGACTGCTACTACCATCGGTAGCCCGCATCCCGCGCATCCGCGCTGCCCACGCGGCCGTGACTCGCCCGGTATCCACTGGACGTGGCGTACCGCCCCGGTTTGGAAGCGAGGCCGCGGCGTCGCCGAGCGGGATGCTGGAGCCCGCGTGGGTTGTCGAACGGGGTAACCATCCCGCGCGCTTCGCGCGTCCCGGGGGTTCGCTCAAAAACCTGCTCGACCGTATAGCCGCGGGCACGTAGAAGGTTGGGGACACTGTCCTTGCCAACCAGGTGACCTGCGCCAATCACCGCGAACAGCGGTTTGCCAGCCGAAAGCAGCTCGTCGAGCCGTGCGGTCATGGAGTGGTTGCGCTGGTTGAATAGGACGTCGTACATGGGCGCCAGTTCGGGAGTGTCGTGGAGGCTTCTAAACGCAAGCGTTTCAAGCTCTTCCAGGTCGCCGGCGCGCCAGGCTGCGAGCATGTTCTCGAACAGATCCTCGGGTAGCTTCAGGGCGTCCACTAGCATGGCAACCTGGACGTCCTCGGGGAGCTGTGCCATCAGGCGCGTCTGGAGTTCGGCCGATTCCAGCTCGACGATCTCCAGCGCAGGCGTACGTGCCTTGGCAAGCTTCATGAAACCGTAGTCCACGCCTTCAGCTGCGGAGAAACCTCGTTGCTCTAGGGTCCAAACGGTCATCATCATGGACAACAGCCACGGCCGCATCCGCTTCGCGGTCTCGGTTGCCATCCCCATTCGCTGGAGCGCCGGTTGCAGCGCGCTCCAGGCGTGGGCATCCAGGTGTTGCGTGAGGTCGTCACCATCGGGATACATGCCGAACTGCAGCAGGTTGCGCTGCATCTGTTGTGGGTCGATGCCGGTCAGGTCGACTTCGACCACCAGGGCCTGCGCTGCCTCGAAGGCCGCCTGCACCGCTGGCGTTCGCTCGGCCGAGGCATTTTTCAGCACATGGATGGAGCCGTGCAGGTAGGACGCCGGTAGGCCCTCTCGTTGAATCGAGAAGAGGAAGGTTGGCTTTCCTTCGCTTGCCTGCGGGCCTGCCGGCTGCGGTCGTTGGGCCGTCCCAGCGGGTGGCGCGGGTGGCGCGGGTGGCGCGGGTGGCGCCGGCGATGTCGGTGCGGGCAACGGCGGGAGGTTTCCCGCGCAGGCGGCCAGCAGCGCCATTAGGCAAGACAGGGATCGCATGCTGCAGAGCGTACCATTGCACAGTCGGAGCGCGATCGCGGCGCGCTTGAAACCGATGACTGATTCGCGCCATGGTGGGCGCATGGCCGAACTCTCGCTCTACGAAGCGCTGCGGACGACACGTGCAGTCCGGCGGCTTAGACCCGACCCGATTCCCGATGCGGTGCTAGCTCGCGTGTTGACGGCGTTCACGTGGGGCCCGAGCGGCGGCAACCGCCAGCCCTGGAGACTTCTGGTCGTTCGGGCGCCACACCTCAAGGTGAAGCTCCAGAGGATGTATCAGGAGCTGTGGTCCGAGTACGTTCAGGCCAGCCGCGCCGGGCTTCCGAGCCTACCCGAGCGCTCCCGAGCACGGGCCGAGCGGTCGCTGTCGGCTGGGGACTACCTGGCGAGCCATTTGGGTGAGGTTCCGGTCGTGGTGGTCGTTTGCTTTGACCCCCGGGGGCTGGCCGTCACGGATGCCAAGCTGGGCCGCCAATCGGTGGTAGGTGGTGCGTCGATCTACCCCGCCGTTCAGAACATGCTGCTCGCCTGCCGGGCGGAGGGGCTGGGCTGCGTGCTAACCACCCTGCTGTGCACGCGCGAGTCCGAGGTGCGGGGTCTGCTGGGCATACCCGAGCCATGGGCCACGGCCGCAATGGTGCCGATTGGCTACCCTGTGGGGAGAGGTCACGGTCCAACTTCGCGTCGTCCCCTTTCGGCCCTGGCGTTTGGGGATCGCTGGGACGAGCCCCTCGCGTTGGCTTGCGAGTCTGAGTAGTCGGAGCGAGTCTCGGGCACCGCTCTCGCCACCGCCCGGGAGCCTGTGATATCGCACAGCGTTTGGCGTGCTCGAGCCCGCGCCACTCCAACACCGCCAAGGAGGCCTTCATGCGAAGTCGCCAAGTACATCTGGTCAAGCGTCCCGAGGGCCCGCCGGCGCTCGAGGACTTTGAAGTGGTCGAAACCGATCTCACGGGACCCGCCCAGGGCGAGGTGCTCGTAAAGAATCTGTACATGTCTGTGGACCCCGCGATGCGCCCGCGCATGGCCCGGGGCTACGAACTCGGCAAGCCGCTAGTGGGCGGCGCCCTCGGACGGGTGCTCGAGTCGCGCCATGGCGATTTCAAGGAGGGGCAGATCGTTCTCAACAGGATGGGGTTTCGCGAGTACTTCGTATCCGATGGGCGCGGGATGCGGAAACTCGAACCGGACCCTGCCCTTTCCCTGACGGCCTACATGAGCGTGTTGGGCAATCCGGGTCTCACCGCGTACGGGGGGCTGATGGAGGTCGCGAAACTGCAGCGCGGGGAGAAACTATTTGTCTCGACGGCGGCGGGGGCCGTGGGGCAGGTCGCGGTGCAGATTGGCAAGCTTCTCGACTGCTACGTCGTCGGCTCGACCGGTTCCGAGGAAAAGGCTCGGTGGTTGCGCGACGAGCTCAAGCTCGACGCCGTGATCAACTACAAGGATGGACCGATCAACAAGGCGTTGCGCGCTGCTGCTCCGGACGGGCTGGATGTCTATTTCGACAACGTGGGCGGCGACCACCTCGACGCAGCGCTCAACGTTCTCAACCACGGAGGGCGCGTTGCGGTCTGCGGGATGATCTCCGGCTACAACGAGGCCGGCTCACGCACCGTCGTGCGCAACCTTTCGAACATCATCTACGGCGGCATCACGATTCGAGGCTTTGCAGGTCCCGAGTACATGCACTTGCAGGGCGAGTTTGCCAAGAAGATGGCTGGGTGGCTCAAGGAAGGCCGTATCAAGTATCGGGAAACCATCCTGGACGGCATCGACGCGGCCCCCGAGGCCATGGTGGGCCTGATGCACGGGCGCAACACCGGCAAGATGCTGGTGGCGCTCTAGCCCCGATCATTCACCAACCCACGCGCCCTCGCACAACCGTTCGACTCCGCAGCGCTTTCGCTTCAGTCGAAAATACAGCGAGTACTCCCTCCTTCACCGAAACTCGATCACTTGCACGATCATCACGTGCCTTGGTGATGGATGCGGGCTAGCTGGTGTCCATCCAGGAAGGGCACGCGCCCGTTCCCCCGTCGCGGTAGAGCCCACACCCACCTGTCCCCCTTTCCGCGGTTGCCGCAACCTCGAGCAAGCCATCTTCCGGATGGGCACCGCTCACCGCTCCTGGTGCTGGCCTCGGAGGGCATGTGGTTGCGTGTCGGCGTGGACGCTTGGGCCCGCCTCGTGAATAATTGCACCTGTGCAGCGTGTGCATCGTTGGGCTGCGCCGGTGATCGGGGGGACGCTACTGTTGCTAGGCGCCTGCGGTCGCATCGGTTTCGAGCCGCATTCCCTGTCGCCCGGCGGTCCCGCCTGGGTAGGCCGCCACGATGCAGGGCCCGAGGGTCCCCCGGTGGGCACGCTCGATGGGGATCGCTCGGACGCGGCTACGCGCACCGAGGATGCCGGTGACGCGGGGCCGGACGGTGGCCGGGTCGCTCTTGATGGAGCGACCTGCCGGCAGCTGTCGGATGCTGAGTTGTCGGCGCTCTCGCCGCAAGCGTGTGCCGACTACGTTCCCTGTTCGGTCGAGACCGCACCCCTCGACGGTGATGGGGATGGGGCACCTGACGCGTGTGACCCCTGCCCGCGCGACCCCAACAACGACGAGGACGGTGATGGTCAGTGCGCGGATACGGACAACTGTCCTCGCGATGCCGACCCATTGCAGCTCGACAGCGATGGTGATGGGGATGGCAACGTGTGCGACGACGACGATGACGACGACGGGCTCGCAGACGCAGACGACAACTGCCCGCTGGTCGTCAATGCCGACCAGCTCGATACCGATGGGGATGGGGCGGGTGACGTGTGCGACGGAGACGCAGACGGTGATGGGGTGCCCGATCGGGAGGACAACTGCCCACTCTTCGTCAACGCCGACCAGCGCAACACCGATGGGGCGGCGGACGGTGGCGACGAGTGCGACAGCGATGACGACGACGATGGCATTGCGGATACCAGTGACAACTGCCCGCTGACGGCCAACCCGGGCCAGACGAACACGGATGGAGCTGCCGATGGTGGTGATGCATGCGACGACGATGACGACGATGACGGCGTCGCGGACATTAGCGACAATTGTCCGCTGACGGTCAACCCGGGACAGGCAAACACGGACGGGGCGCCCGACGGTGGCGACGCGTGCGACGACGATGACGACGATGACGGCGTGTTGGACGCTAGCGACAACTGCCCGCTGACGGCCAACCCGGGCCAGACGAACACGGATGGGGCAGCCGACGGAGGCGACGCTTGCGACAGTGACGACGACGATGACGGCGTGCCCGACGCCAGTGACAATTGTCCGCTGGTGGTCAACCCCGCCCAGACCAATACGGACGGGGCGCCGGACGGCGGGGACGCCTGCGATCCCGACGACGACAACGATGGCGGCAACGACGGTGAGTTTGGGTACGTCCCGAGCAATATCGATCAAGCATTGCTGCCGGCGATGACCGGGGACGTGACGCTGGCTTGCGGTACATCGCGGTTCAACAGCTCGACCCTGTCGTACTCGAATTGGTGCGGCGAGCACGAGCCAACGCCGATCGTGCAGCCGCAGGCTGGGGGGCCAGATCTGGTGGTGATCCCGGTCGCTGCGCTGACCCTCGGTGCCGGGCACAGCCTGCGCATCACCGGCGAGCGGCCGGTCGCGTTCGCGGCGACCGCCGACGTCCTGGTTGCCGGGACCATCGACCTGGACGGCAGCGGCGTGGTCCCCGGAGCCGGCGGCAACGTGTCGTGCGGAGCCAGTGCCGGGGAAGCCGGCACCGGCGACTCGTCGACCGGCGCAGGCGGTGGCGGTGGCGGCGGCTTCGGGACTGCAGGCGCCCGGGG
>JAPPOR010001040.1 GCA_028817905.1 Myxococcales bacterium | reverse complement strand
CTAGCCAAAGTCATCAATGATCAGGGCCAGCAGTGACCAGTTATGGCCAGTGGAGATGCGCCCGCAGCGACTTTGCCGGAACGACGCATACGAGCGGAATGAATGCCTTTGAGTAGAAACCTCGAACGTTGCCGAGACCTGCGCACAGGCGTGGAACGCTCGCCCGGGACGTTCTCCGGTGGGTAGCGATTAGCACACCACGCGGCGGGACCTGCACTTACGTTCGCCAACGGTTCGGTTTCCCATCGTCCTTTGCCCAGCACGAACGTTGCGCCGCTGGCTCGCCCCATCATTGACCCCGGCCCTCGCGGACCCGCTCCTGCAGCCGCTTCGTCAGCTGCTCCACCGTGCCGTCTATTCTGAAAAGGGCATAGCGACGCGCGGCGATCTCGGCGGTGACAGCGGGTGCGGTGTCGCTGCCGCTGCGCGCCCGGGCGAAGTCCCAGCGCACCTCTCCGCCGGGCAGCGCTTCCCGCTCGTCGCTGCGGACGGCTGCCCGAAAGGCGGGCACGTCGCGGTGACGAAAGAACAGCACGTCGCCCGGTGCGGGCGCGGCGGTTTCAGGAAGAGCCGTGCTGGGTGCGGTGGCACGGCCGCTAGCAATCCCTGCTTCTGCTTCAGCCCTGTTGAGGTCGGCCCGTGGGCAGTTGTGTTCGATGAGACAGTATCCCTGGACCTCGACGAGACGCCGCACGTCGGCGTTCGTCGCGCTATCGGGTCGCTCGATGCCAGGTGTCCAAGGCCCCACGTCCCGCACGGCTTTGGGAACGCTCGCGGGGCGCACCACCAGGGCCCAAGGGATGCCGCTGGCGTGCTCCAGGAAGCGATACATGCGGGGTACCCTGGAACAGCGAGGCGCTGGAAGCAAGCCACAGCCTGGACGCCTCGGCACTCGATGGGACGGTCGTTTGGCGAGGTGCCCTTTCCGGATGAAAACCAGGTGGCCGTTGGTCATTTGACGCCAACGCGACCGGACCTGTCAGGCGGTGCGAGATGCGTGGATTGCCAGGCAAGGTAGCTTCAGCTAGCGTCCTGTGTCGGGTCATGCCTTCTCAGAGTCGTTCCGCCAGCACGATGTCGGTCAGGCTGCTGTGGCCGTTTCTCGACGTGGCACGACAAGCGGGGCGTCCCAACGCCTCGAGGGAGGTCGCGATGGCCCTCGGAGTGAGCGAGGAGGAGCTGGAGCATCCCGACAGCCGCGTGCCGCTGCGGAGCGTGGCGAACCTGTTGGCGCGAGCGATCGACGTGGTGGGCAACCGAAACATCGGGCTGGATGCGGCTCGCCTAACCGACAGCGCCCATGTGGGTATTGGCGAGTACCTGGCCCGCTATCGCCCAACCATGGCAAGAGCGTTGGAGACCGGCGAACGCTACTCCGCCCTGCTTGGCGACGGTGCCCACTTCGGGGTGGTGATGCGGGGCGAGCGGGCGTACTGGCAGTTGTGGTTCGATCCCAAGGTTGTCATGCCGGACGCGGCGTACGAGTTTGCACTTGCCCTTGGTGTACTGAGCGTGCGTCGCATCACGGGCATGAAGCATCTCGCCCCTATCGAGGTCCACTTCTCCCACGGCGAGCCCTCGGACACTTCGCCCCATCGGGAGCTGTTCGGCTGTCCGGTGCGCTTTGGCATGCCGGCTGTGCAGATCGTCATGTCCTCGGGCTTCCTCAAGAGGTCCCTTGCGGACGCCGATCCGACGCTCGCGCGGTTTCTGGAGCGGCAGGCCGACACCATGCTGGAGAGCGTCTCCAACGAGGGCGGCGTGGCCACCGCGGTGCGCGCCCAACTGCGCAGCCATCAGCCGCTGGGCCAATCCACGGCGGAGGCCGTTGCACGCCAGTTGGGCCTGAGCCTGCGGAGCTTGGCACGCCGGCTGAGCCAGGAAGGTACCGGGTATCGAGAGCTTCTCGACGAAGTCCGGCAGGAGCGGGCGCGGGCGCTGCTGAGCCACAGTCAGCGTTCACTCGCTGAGATCGCCGAAGATCTGGGATTTGCCAGCAGTCAAGGCTTCCAGCGAGCATTCCGCCGATGGACCGGCACAACACCATCGCGCTACCGCTCGGACGCCGGTACGGATGGCTGACGGCCTTCACATGGACAGCCTAGGCTGAAACTCCCCTTCGGGAAGCTCCAGGCCAGGCTTGTTTGTGCCCGAAGAGGGCCACGCGGCCCTCTCCCGCCGCCGGCAAAGCCGGCGCCCCCCCTCACCTGCGGGTCGCGTGCGCCTAGGGCGCCCGGCTCCGATTCCCCGCTCGAATGGAGCGCACGGGAACACGCACATGTGCTCCCGCTAGCTAGTTTACTAGCTAG
>JAPPOR010000796.1 GCA_028817905.1 Myxococcales bacterium | reverse complement strand
ACGAAACCGAGACCGACGACAAGATGTATTGGTTTCGGGTGCCACTGCCGCGGGGAGATGATTCGGTCGAGGTGACCTTCAACGTCCAATCCCCCAACGTCCGCAAGCGTTGGTTCTGCTTCTACGCACAGATGGTCGATTTCTAGGCTGAAACTTCCCTTCGGGAAGCTAGCTAGTGGGCGCTGGGCTGCTTCGGGGTGTCGCTGGGTTCGGGTTTTCGTGCGTTCTGAATCGCAAGGGCGCGCACCAGCTGGGTGAGCTGCGTGTCCATTCGGCGAAAGCGGGTGTAGACATAGAAGAAGCCGGCCATCGTGACGACCACGCTGACGTAGAGCACAAGGTCGGCACCGCGGCCGATCCCCAGGCGGTTGGCGACCACCACCGTGGCTCGTGGCCAGACGATGGTCGTGCCGCTGCCCAGCCACACAAGCAACCAGAACAGGGCGATGCGCTTGCGCATCTGGCCCCGGAACGCGGTGCGGACCGTCCATGTCGACAGGAGCAGGACCGCCGCGACCGCCAGAATCTGGAACAGGTTCATCGCATCACCCTGCCGATCAGATAGTCGAGGGCCACTCGGAACGCCGCGCTGCCTCGCTGGCCCTTCGCCAGCGAGTAGTCCGTATAGCGGATGTGGACGGGGATCTCTCGGTAGGGCAGGCCGCTTTGACGAATCTGATCGATCAGCTCGCTGGCGTGGGCCATCCGGTCCAAGCGGATATCGATTCGCGCAGCAGCCCGACGAGAAAACGCCCGTAGACCGTTGTGGGCGTCGGTGAGACGGACACCCGAGGTCAGGCGTGTGAACAGCACCGCCAGACTCAGAAGCAAGCGGCGGGCGAGTGGGACCGACCCGGCGTGTTCCAGGAAGCGCGAGCCCAGGCAGATATCGACCTCCCCGCGTGCGAGCGGTCCGATCAGTGCGGGTAGGTCGCTCTTCTGGTGCTGGCCGTCGGCATCGAATGTAACGATGTAGGCTGCACCGCGCGTCAGGGCGTAGGTGATGCCCGTCTGAAGAGCGGCGCCCTGGCCCCGGTTGATGACATGCCGGAGCACGACTGCGCCGGCGCCAGCCGCGGCATCCGCCGTGTCGTCGCCGGAACCGTCGTCCACCACGACCACATTGGGGTAGTCGTCCACCAGGTCCGACACCACGCCACCGATCGCCTCACCCTCGTTGTACGCGGCGATCACCACCCACGTGCCCCGCACGGCGCTACTAGCGAATTCTGTTGTA
Organism: Myxococcales bacterium; assembly: GCA_028817905.1. GTDB lineage: Bacteria > Myxococcota_A > Polyangia > Polyangiales > JAFGIB01 > JAPPOR01. The sequence goes on along the minus strand of JAPPOR010000796.1, from coordinate 10,719 downwards.
TTTTCCAGTAGTTGCGTCATTGATCGTAGGCTGTTTTGGCGTCTTCTGACCCGCGTCCGCATGCCGGGGCAGCGGGTGCGCCCCCAACCGCCCCAGTTTTTCGTGACAGCCGCGGCGATGCAAGGCAATAGGCCCATGTGTCGCTGCTGATGCGCGCCTGGGGCTGGCGACGGGCCCGGGTCTATCACGCACTTGCCCTCGTGCTGGTGCTCGGCTTCGCGGCAGGCCTGCGTCTGCGCGAGTTGGGGGAGCTGTCTGTCTGGCTCGACGAGGCGATCACCTGGCAGCGCTCGACCCTGGCGGTGCCTGCGCTGGTCCGCGACTGCGTGGCCCGCAACCATACGCCCACCTACTTTCTGTTCATGCACTACTGGCTGCAGCTCGGCGATGACGAGTTCATGCTGCGCCTGCCGTCCGTGCTGTTTGGCCTGCTGAAGGTGATGGCCACCTGTGCCTTGGGATGGGTGACAGGGGGGGCGCGCGTGGGTCTGTTCGGCGGCCTGCTGGTCGCCCTCATGCCTCAGCAGCTACGCTACGACCAGGAAGCGCGCATGTACGCGCTGTTCGTGTTTGCGACCACGACGGCCCTGGCGGCCCTGGTGTGGCTGCTGCGGCACCCGGAGGCACGCGCGGTACCGCCGCTTGGGACGAGCCCCCTCGGCCCCGCGCAGCAACGTAGCGGTCGGGTGGCGTGGGGGATCCTGATTGGAGGGACGGCGCTTGCCCTCTACGCCCACAACACCGCGGTGTTCTTTGTGGCGACCACGTCTGCGGCGGCGCTGGTCGCCCTGGCCGCCCAGCCAACCGCACGGGCGGGGTTTGCACGCAACTGGGCGCTCTCGCAGCTCGTCGTGTTGCTGTTGTGGGCCCCCTGGGTCGGATCGTTCCTGCGACAGGCCCGCCACGTGCACGGGCGCTTCTGGGCACGCTTCCCAGAGCCACCGGAGATCCAGGATACCCTGGCCGACCTGTACCTGTTCGGCGCGGATGAGCCGTGGATGCTCGCCCTGTGTCTGGCCCTGACAGTCGCCGGGACCTGGGGCTTGCGCAACAGGCCGGTGGTGCTTGTCGGGCTCTGGTTGCAGGTGCTAATGACGCCCGCACTTGTGTTGCTGGTAAGCCTCGAGCGCCCCATGTTCCTGCTGCGCGTGATGCTGTGGGCAGGAGTCCCCTTTGCCGTCATTATGGCCGGCGTGGCCTGCGCCGTGCGCGCGCCGGCCCTCTTGGCGGGCATGTGCCTTGTGGTCGCTTCGGCTGGATTCGTCAACCTGGAGCGCCACTACTACGGGAGCGGTCGCAAGCCGAACTGGCGCGCGGCGCTGACCAACATAGTGGAACACCGCGGGCGACGGAGTCTGGTGCTGCTTGCGGGTGGTCGCGAGATCCGCCAGGTGCGCTACTACCTCGAACGTAGGACCGGGCCCCTGCCATCCTTTCCGTACGCCGATGTGACCCGTCCCGGGGTCTTCGAAGGCGCCTTCGAACGGGCACTTGGAACTCGTGATGTGTGGGTCGTTCATCGTAAGACGCGCACGCGTACCGACGAGGTCCTCGAGGGGTTGCGACGCCACGGCCGACAGCGAATGGTCAAACGCTACGGGCGCGGCCTGACGGTGCGCCTCTTCCGAATGCGCCGGAAGTCGACATGAGCGCCGGCAAACCCACTGGCCCGGCCGTTACGAGCACGTCGGCAGTCGACCTGGCGTGCCTGCTCTTTGGTGTCTGGACCGTGATGTGCCATGCGCTGGTGCTGGTCGGGGGCAACGTGGCAGGCCTGCGGATTTGCGTGGGCTCTGTCTTGTTTCTGGCGCTGGCGGCGGCCGTGCTCTACACGCGCCGTTGCGGCGCGGTCGCGCTCTTGCACTTGCTCGTGGACACCGGTCCCGCGATGCCAAGTGCCGAGCGGCGACAAAGTGTCCAAGGGGATGACCAGACGTACCAGGAGCAGCGGAGGGAGCCACCGATATCCGAGGGTGGGCGCCTTCGGTGGCTGCGTTTCACGCCGGCCCTGCTCTCGCTCCTTGGCCTTGCCGTTCTGGGGGGGTACCTGCGTACGCAGCGCGAGGACGTGCTTGCCTGGACCGCTGCGCCCCTGTGCGCCCTTGCGTTCGTTTGGTCCTTTCTGTCACCGCGCCAACCGGGCGCCCACGCTGCCACGCATGCTGGCTCCTGGTTGGGTGGCTGGTTGGGTGGCTGGCTGGGTAGCTGGCTGGGTAGCTGGCTGGGTAGAAGGTTCCGGTTCGTTGCGGGCGAGTGGTCGCTGTTGCCACTCGCCGTGGCGACCGCTTCGTTCACCCTGTGCGCCAACCGCCCGGACACGGATGAGGCGTTCTATCTGTCGGTCGCGGCTGCCATGTTGCGCGAGCCGGCGACCGCCATCCTCGGTGCCGATCCCGTGCATGGCGTGCCTTCCTGGCCCCTGCAGCTGGCGGTATACCGATCCCACACGCTGGAAGTGCTTGCAGGTTTCCTCGCTGGTCTGACCGGGGTGCGGCCGATCGTGTGGATGCATATGGTCTTTGCGGGCCTTTCGGGCATGTTGCTGCCCTTCGCCTGGATGCGGCTGTTTCGCGAACTCATCCCCGAACGCGCCGTCCTATGCGTGTGGCTGACGGTCGTTTGGCTGCTCGCCGACGGCGGTGCGGATCAGAGCTATGCCAACTTCGCCATGGTACGCCTGTTCCAGGGCAAAGCGATCATGCTTTCGCTGGCGGTGCCTGTGGTGCTTGCCTACGGCCTTCGGTTCGCGCGTTGCCCAAGCGGCAAGCGTCTCATCCTGCTGCTATGCGCTCAGGCGGGCGGTGTTGGGCTGTCCTCGATCGGAATCCCGCTGATGCCGCTATTGGTAGGCACTGCTCTGATCGCGGGCCTGCCTAGTGTGCGCGGTTTCAAGCGCCTGCTGTACGGTCTCTGCACGACTGCCTATCCGCTGGCGCTTGGCGTGCTGTTCTACTTTCAAATGAAGGGCGGCTCGGTTGAACAGCTGGCCAAAGCCGCGGCGACCGGCGCGCGCGACGTCGCGGCGGCGAGCGAGCCGCTGCAGGACCAGGCACGGCTGCTCGACGCCACCTACGCACGGGTGCTGTCGTTAGGGGACAGCCGTTGGGTGTACTTGGGGGCCCTACTGTTGCTGCCAGCGCTCGGTCGGACGCCGGTGCTTCGCAGGCTCGCGGCCGTCTCAGGGCTGGTGTTCTTTGGCTTGCTTGCCCACCCCGCCTGGGTATCGTTGGTCTCCAAGCACGTGTTCGGGGAGTCGACCTACTGGCGCGTGTTTTGGCTTCTTCCTCTACCCGCGTTCGTGGTCGCGTGCGGGGTCTCGCTGGCACTGCGGCTACCGGCGAAGGGTCCCGAGCCGCTGCGTGCGTCGCTCGCCGCTGGACTCCTTGTGCTGCTGGCTTGTTTGACGCCCGAACAGCCGGTCTTCTCGCCGGACAATCGCATCGAGCTCGGGCGTCCGGGGATCAAGGTCGACAGGTACTACCCGCTGGCGCGGCGCGCCTCCGAGCTCGCGCCGCCCGGCTCAACGGTTGCGGCGCGACCGCGCATCGCGGGCTGGCTGTCCGCATTCGAGAAGCCCGTCTATCCCGTCCTGGCCAAGCGCAGCTATCTGCGAAGCCGCCCACGGTGGAAACGGGAACGCGCCGTGCGTTGCCTCGTGTTCGGAGTACGCGGTTGTTCGAAGCGGCTCATGCGCAGACAGCTGGACGACCTACGCATCGGTGTCGTGCTGGCCGAGGGGCGTCCGCGACGCGCGCGCCGCAAGCGCGGCCCCGAACGACGGCGACGCGCGGCGCTCGAAGAAGCGGGCTTCACGCTGGTCGAGCGGCGGCGGCGGGTCGAGACCTGGGTCCGCGACCAGGTGCCCCGTTAGCCCGGAATGGTCCGGGCTAGGCGCCAGGGGGTTACTGTTGCAGCAAGACCCGGCCTGTTCCGGAAGGGGTGGCTGGCGCTCCGATCACCACGGTGGAGCCGTCCCACGCAAGGGCCGCGCCGTAGGCGGTGGGGTATGCCCATGGGTTCAGGGCACCGGTCACGTGCCAAGCGCTACCAACCTTGGCAGAAACGAACACTCGGGCTCGCACCGACGTGTCCACGATCGAGGGCGCACCGACCAACAAGGTGCGACCGTGCAGCGCGAGGGTTGCGCCGAAGTGCCCCTGACCGTCGGGGGGAGCCAAGGTTGCGGCCGATCGCCAAAGCCCCTCTTCGCGCTCAAACACATGGACGCTACCGGTGCTGAATGAGTGAGGGTCCCATGGGGAGACCCAGCCTCCCCCGGGCGCTCCCAGTGCGGCTATGTCGCCGTTCAGCGCTACGGCAACACCCAGGCGTGCGTCCGCGTGAGTCAGCTCCAGAGGGAGGCCGAGCTGCGTGGCGGCGCCGCTGTCGAGTTCGAAGAGGTAGGCCAGCCCGGCCTCCTTCATTTCTGCGACTTCGCTGCCTGGCGCGCCGACGAGCAAACGATCGCCATCGAGCGCCACGCTTGCGCCGAAAGCGCCACCCGGCTGGATCGCCGGGGCCTGGAGCCGTGTGACCAATGCCGTATCCACTGTCTGGTGTGCAAACACGTATACGGCCCCCGCGCCGTGGGCGGAGCCAGTGGCAGCCTGGATGCTTTCGCCTGGGGCGCCCACGGCCAGTAGACCCTCGCCCATGGAAAGGGCGCTGCCGAAGCGAGCCGAGCCCATGGGCGCGGGCGCGGTCAGTTCGGAGTCGAACCGCCAGCCGTTTTCGGTGAGCCGGAACAGGTGAACGCTCCCCGCTGCTTCTTCGTCCCCCTGGTTCTGACCGGGCGCGCCGACGGCGAGCAGGCCTGGGCCCATCGCCAGCGAGCGACCAAACTCGCCCTCAGCGTCGGCGGCGTGCTCAGAGGCCAGGTCCTGCTCAAGCTCCCACCCCGCGCCGTGGGCACGGTACATGGACACCGTCTCCGTGGTTCCATTGGGAGCGTTCGAGAGCGCAAAGACCCCTACGGCGACCCGGTCGGCATGCAATGCGAGACTGCGGCCGAAGTGCGTCCGGTCGCTGCCGAAACGGGGATACTTGCTGGCGAAGGTCAGATACTCGCCCGGTTCCGGTTGCAGACGATAGACCACCTCACGGCCGGCGGCCGTGACCCGCAGCACGGTTTGTCGTCCATCTGCGATCGCGAACAGTAGGGTGTGGTTCGGGTCGGTGACGACCTCACCAGCGACCTCCAGCGCCGCGCCTGGATGCAGTTCCACGGCGAAAGGGAAGCGCTCCCAGCGGAAGCTGGAACGCAGGCCATAGTCGAGGGCATCGGGGTGAAATGCTGGCGACAGGTCGCTGTCCGCACCGACGAACAGGCCCCGCAACCCGAGCCAGCAAGGGTCACCTTCCATGCCGGAGCCCTCCATGCCATATGGACAGGCGCAGCTTGGGCCCGCGTCGGTCAGGAGACACTCGGCGCTCGTGTCGCAGCCGTCACAGCGCTCCAGGGGAAGCACTTCGGTGCACAGGGGGGGCACGCCTTCCGGGGCCGCGCAATCCGGGTATCCCGACGGGCAGGCTCCGGCGACTACGCAATGGCCGTCGGCGGTGCGCGCCGCAGCTGGTCCGCAGTCGCCCGGTAGATCGAAGACGTAGGCGGCGCCGCTTTCGGGTCGGTCGTCGTTGCTATCGTCTCCGTAGACATGGCGGGCTGCGCTGTCTTCCCTTGGCGCACCCACGGCGACCCGGTCTCCGTCGATCGCCAAGGAGGCCCCGAAGCCATCGTTCTCGCCCAGCACCCGCGGCCGGAGCTCCCATGCTGGCACCCACACGTCGCTCTGGTTGCGATAGACGTGCACGACCCAGGAGCCGGCTTCGCTGCGTCGGGCGCTGACTGCCAGCAGGTCGTCCGCCAGATCCACCGCGATTCCAAAAGAGTCTCCTTCAACGGAACGTCTCAGGGTCTGCGCGTGCGCAAACCCTGTCGGCGTGCGCTGGTAGAGGCGCACCGAGCCGCTCTGTGGGTAGCTTCCCGGATCGGCGACGGCAAGCCAGTCGCCCCGCAAAGCCAACCGGGCGGTCGTCCCGGGCAAGTCCTCAAACAGCTGGCCTTCGACCCAGCTCCCGTCGATGTGCTCGTAGAGCTGTATGGAAGCGGTTTGTAGCGTCCCGTAGCGCACGGCCAAGTGCGGTTCGTCCATGGCCACGTCCGAGACCTGGTACCACCGGGGCACCCCCTGCCTTGGATAGTTCAGGTTCGCGCCAAGCTGCCAACCGAACTCCTGCCGGTCGTAGAGCCAGACCTGTGTCCGTGCATGCAACGCGAGCAGATCACCGGAAAGCTCGGGACGCGCACCCCAGCTGGGCACCCAGGGCCCGATGCTTTCCGGTAGCCACTGCCCCTGGGGCGTACGTGCAAAGGCCATCGCGCCGTCGCGCTTGCCCACCACCAAGTGGTTGTTTTCCAGGGCGACCTTCCAGCCGAGCGCTTCGTCTCCGGTCAAAGAGAACGTCTGACGCCAACGCCCCAGGGGTGACATTTCAAAGACGTAGAACGCCCCACCGTCGTCTTGCTCATCGTCGTCGGTCAGGTCGTGGGTATCGGCCCCGACGACCAGGGTGTCGCCGTCGAGCGCGAGCGCGTTGGCGAAGCCGCTTTCCTGCAGCGCGTTGTCGGCCTTGATGAACGCCCGCTGGATCGGATCCGAGAACGCGGCGCATCGCACCTGGACGGTTCTTGAGTGGGCCACCATCACGCCGCGCCGTCCCAATACCTCACACGCTTGGCCCGCGGGCTCGGGCGAGATGGTCAACACATACTCGCTGTGCACGGCCAGTGGTCGAGGAAACTCGAACAGTCCATCGCCAGCGATCGGCAACGCCTGCTCCCCATTGAGCCACAGCACCAGCGGTCCAGTGGCGTCCTGCACAAGGACTTGGACGGGAAAGGCCGCCGAGGGTGCTGCGCAGACCGGCGGTTGCTCCGGTTCGGCGAGCGACGCGTCCAACCCACGACCCGCGTCGAGGGTGACGTCGGATGGGTGAATCCCACCGTCGCCCGAAGGGTCGGTCCTGGGGCTAGGTGGCGTGCTGGCCACCCGCAACCCTCCGGGATCGTTTGGGCGGTCCGCAAGTTGCGGCGATAGCGAATGGGGTAGGCGCTGAGCGGGGCGTTGCTGCGGAACTGCCCCGTCCCGCGTGACCGCAGGTGCAGGGTCATCGGGTGGCACCACGCGATGTTCAAAGCAGGCGGGGGCACACAAGCAGCACACCACAACACACCATGCAACAGGCTCCCGCGACATCGTTCCCTACTTGGGAACGGCGCCCATTCGAGCAGACTGTAGGCTTGTTGGGCGGTGTGCACGCCTGGCTTGGAAGGCAAGGTGCTCACTGCACCCGCAGTACCCCGGAGGCGAAACGGTAGAGCGTGACGTTGTGGAATTCCGCCAGCGGCCTGCCCTTGCGGAGGGCGCGACGAAAGGGCTTGCTTAGCAGACGGCCGGCCGAGGGTCGACGCACCATCAGGCAGTCTCCTCCACGAGCCACAGCCTGGGCCGGCCGGTTGTCGCGTCGAGCCCGGGGTTCGAACCTCAGCTCGCGGGCCACGGGGATACCGCCGAACACGGTCTGCAGGCGGCCTGCGATCCGGTGCACCATCAGATCCTGCCGGGAGTGGTCGAGTTTGGCGATCGCGAGGTGTGGTTTCACGCCGTAGAATAGCCCGATGTGCGGGGAGGGCGAGGCGTCGATGATGCGCATGCCTTGGCATTCGGTTCGCACGCTGGCATAGGCGCGTGCGTAGTCGATGTAGCTGATCTCGGAGGGCAGGCCCGGGCGTGTCCAGAACTCGCTGGGATAGGCATGCAGGATGACCAGGAGAAGCAGTGCGACAACGGCTGCGCTGGCACGCGTGAGCGGACGACCGCGCAGGGGTGGGGCAAGCCGGGCGTTCAAGATGGTCCACAGCATGTGAGCCCCGAGGATGCCCAGCAAGAAGAACCCCGGCATCAAGTATAGGATCCCGCGGGTGATCTGCAGGTCGGGGCTCGAAGCCAGGTGGGCGAGGAGCAACCCGCCGCATACGAGGCTGATGAGGCGCCGCCCATGCTGGACGAGCGGAGGCAGCCCCAGGGGCGACCGATCGGCTCGCCATGACCCGATCGCACCTACCGCGACCAGCGCTGTCCAGGGCAAAAGGTTGTGAAAGAACAACTGGGCGTACTTGTGTTCGGTGCTGGAGGTGAAGCGGAGCGCCCCAGTCAACCAGAACGACACACCCTTGCGGACCTCCGGCACTAGCAGTGCGAGCATGGCGGCGCCCAGCAGCCCAAGCGAGCGCGCGATCACCGCGCGTTTATTTTGGGCCCGCGCGGACTCAGGGTGACCGACGACCGCCACCCACAGGTAGGCAAGCCCTAGTAGCGCCGCGAGAATTACCGGGGCTGCGCCCGCGTCGCGCGTTGACAACCACAAACCGGCGTTGCCGATCGCAAGTGCAAGCACCCAGGGCAGTGCGTTCCGCCAGCTCCTGTGCTGGGCAAGGCAGCTTGCCGTGAGGCGCAGCAGCACGAAGAGGTTGCATAGCAGCGCAAATTCGTAGAGCGCGTACATGCGCAGGTAGTAGTGGTTGAAAAGGGTCCACGGGTTGAGCAGAAAGACGATGTACAGTGCCCGTCGGGCATTGGCGGCGGCAGGCCACAGGCTTTGGGAGAGGCTCCACAGGCAGGTCAGGCTCAGGAAGCCGAGCGCCATCGGTACCAGCTTGGCCGCCCACATCGCCCGCCCCAGGGTGCCCAGGGCGGTGCCGGTGAGGCCGCTGATAATCCACCCTCGGTCGTACACCTCGTGTACATAGAAACTCGGGAGTGCCCCGTGATCCAGCAGGGCCTGGCCCGCGAACACATGCAGGTACTCGTCGATGTATGAGCCGTCGTGGGTCGCCAGGAATGCTCCGCGTAGGCCCAAGTAACCGAGCCCCCAAAGGAGCGCCTCCCAGTTTGGCGCGAGCGGCCGCTGCGAGCGCGAAGACACCATGACGCTATATCAAAGCTGTCAACGGGTTGGGGGCTCGGATGTTTTGGGTCATATTCCGGCCCATGTCCAACTGCCCCGAAGACGATCCTGTGTCGCTTGTGATCCCGGCCCACAACGAGGCCGAGGTGATCGGGGCCTGCCTGGACGCGGCCGTTCCGCTGAAGCGACGTGGGCAGCTGGCAGAGGTCATCGTGGTCGACGACGGGTCGACCGATGCCACTGCGGGGATCATCCAGCGTTATCCCGAGGTGACGTACATTCGTGGCCCGGGGGGCGGCCCGGGTGCGGCGCGCAACTTGGGCTACCGCGCGGCCAGTTCTCCGCTCGTGTGGTTCGTCGATGCCGATTGTGTTGTTGAGCCGGATGCCCTTTCCCTGCTTCGGCCCCACATGCTTGATCCCCGCGTGGGGGGCGTCAGCGGCAGCTACGGCAACATGCGCGAGCACTCGCTGCTCGCATGCCTGATCCACGAGGAGATCGTTGCCCGACACGCCAACATGGCGACCGATGTCAACTTCCTGGCCACGTTCAATGTGCTCTACCGGCGCTGTGCCCTGGAAGAGGTCGGCGGTTTCGACGAGCGCTTCAGAAAGGCCCAGGACGCTGAGCTGGCGTTTCGCGTACGTCGGGCAGGCTACCGGCTGCATTTCGAAATGCGCTCACGGGTTCGGCACTTTCATGAAGACTCCCTGTCGACCTATTTGGGTGTCCAGCGCAAGCAAGGGTATTGGCGCATGTGGCTGTACGAGAAACATCCTGAGCGGATGGGAGGAGACTCGTACAGCGATATGTTCGATCACGTGCAGCCACCGCTCGCAGTCCTAAGCCTGGCGTGCTTGCCGCTGGGTCCCCTGTCGTTGCTATCCATTCCAGCCACCCTAGCCCTGGCGGCGGCACCGCTTCCCATGACCCTGCGGCTTTTGCGGCGCACCGCAGACCCGCGCCAGTTGGCATACGCGCCGTTCAGTGTTGTACGTGCCTACGCTCGTGGAGTCGGACTCGCCGAGGGGGCCGCATCCGTGCTCGGTGCCCGTCTAAGGCGCCGGTTTTCGGGGAGTGCTAGCTAGTTCTCATCCAGGAAAGGGCGCGTGCCCTTTCCTGGATGAGAACTAGCTAGGCTGAGCTGTGGCGCCTGCCGTCTTGACACGCGCAGGGGTGTTGTCGCTTAACGAGCTACGATTCTGGGCCCGCATTCTTGCGGAATTCACCCGTCGGTGAAGAGTGCCCTAGGGAGGACCGATGTTTGCCTGTCGACTCGTGACATATCTGACTGCGCTCGCTGTACTGGGCCTTGGGTGCGAGGCCTCGGAAGGGACCGGAGACCCAACGGCGATGACCCCGGCGCCGCCGGAGGGTGACTCGGTGGCTCCCATGGCCGGTGGGGAGACGAACAAGGACCAGTCTGCAGCGACCGATCAGGATTCCATGACGATGCAGACGATGGGCAACACCGAAGCACCGACCGGGGACGCGATGCCCATGGCGGCCGCAGGGGGGGCCATGTCACCACCAGCGGATGGCAGCACTGACTATTCCGTGCCTGCGAACTGGTTGTGTCGCCCAGGGCACAACGCCGCATGTGAGATGAGCCTGGACACGACGATCGTGGCACCTGACGGTACGATGACGATGGAGGCCTTCGAGCCCCATCCCGACCCTCCCGTCGACTGTTTCTACGTCTACCCCACTGTGTCCCTGGACGAGACCCCCAATAGTGATCTGGGTCCGGGG
>JAPPOR010001083.1 GCA_028817905.1 Myxococcales bacterium | reverse complement strand
CTCGTCCACACGGCCGTCGCCCTACTCCACTATGTCCTGATCGAGCAGCACCTGCTCTTGCAGCGCGGGGTTCGGCGTATCTCCGCGGCCATCGTGAGCCGACCGGCATGGTTCGACCTGGGGATCGCCCACGACCTGATCCTGTTCCAGCTGGGCATGGTGCTCTCGATCGCGCTGCGTGGCCTGCTGCGGCGCAGCCACCCCGAGCTATCGCTCCAAGCGCTATGGCTCAAGCTGCTCGCCGGCGTGCTCGCGATCGTAATCGAACTCAGCAGCTTCGCGGCCCGCCAGCTTGCACAAGGAGGACAGCACCTGGCGGCGCTCGATGAGTCCCAGCGGCAAGCCCTCTTGGGCCTTGTGCTCGGACTGCGCGCCGAAGGGTACGTGCTGGTCATGCTCCTGTATGCACCGGGCACAGGCCTGTTCGCGTACTTGCTGGCCAGATCGGGTCGACTGCCATGGGTAGTGGGGGGCGCCGGCACGCTCGCCAGCGTGCTCCTGTGGACAACCGCCCTGGCCCGCATCGCTACGGCCTCACTGCCCGGCCCGGCGTCCGCCAGCGAAAGCGTGGCCCGTGGTGCCGCAGTGCTATCCATGCTGTTCCAGATCGCGACGGGCCTGTGGCTGATCGCGACGGCGGTGCCAAAAGACCGGAAACGGGCCGAGCCGCGGGTAGTGACATAGGCGCAGGTGCCGGCGCATCCGACAAGCGTCAGCATCACATCGGCGGGCGACCGCTTACCGCGACAACCGGCGCAACGACGCGACCATCCGTTCCGGCTCGGTCACACTCAAGAGCAGGTGGTCGCCTCGCTGGGTTGGCACGTGAACAACGCGCTCGCGACGGGTCAAATAGACGAGCGCCTTGTCACCGTTCCGCAAGCGAAACCACCCCGCACGATAGCCTGGCACGGCCGTTCCGGCGGTCCGGCGCCGCGGCTGCAGTTCCCTGCGCTCATTCAGGTCAACGACCTCGGCAGCCTGTGTGCGAAGGTCGCGCACCAGCACGCGCCGAGCATACAGCCACTCGCCATGGATCCGCAGTTCCTGCGCTGACAGCTCGAAACGTGCGTGCCGGGTCGCATACACCGCGGTACCGAGCCCAACCCCGATAGCCAGAAGCACCAGCATCACCGGCAGGAGAAACCAGAGCACCTTGCTCGCCGCCGGAACGATGTGAAAGGTCTCGGTCACGTTGCCGTCAGAATCCTTGGCCTAGCGAATTCGCCTACAGGTGAGCAAGCTAGGTTGCCATCCGCACCAGCCGAATGCCACCCGGAGCGACCATCAAGGTGTCGGTCCACAGTCGCCCCTCGTGCGCGTAGTGGACCTGCACGCCCCGCACACCACCACTGCGCAACAGACCGATGGCTTCCTTGAGCGGCACTTGATCGCGATCGCTATGCTCCGAAGCAGCCTGCTTCAGGGTCACTTCGCGGATATCCGCAAGTGCCTCGAGATCAGCAACCAACTCGTCTAGCGTTGCGTCCACGAGCAACGCTTGCTGGACCGGCGGCAAGTCCTCTGGACGCAGGGTCATCGGCGCCTATCTCGACGTTGACAGGGCGCGCCCGGCAAAACGAGCACGGCGTTTTGCGGCGCTGGGCAGACGTCGTGGCACTGTCCGCATCCCGTGCAGGCATCTGGAATCACCCTGGGGTGAACACCGTCCAGCTTGATCGCGCCGGGTTCCGGACAGCGCTCGAGGCAAGACGTGCAAACCTGATTCCGGTAGCTGAGGCAGTGATCGGGCAGAATGAGTGCGAGAGGCCGGTCTCGCGCGACGGGAAGTCCTTCACGGCGCCTCGGTCGCGGTGGTTCTGGGGCCGCTCCGCGCAGGAAGCCACTCAAGAAAGCGCGACGGCCACGGGTAGAAGGCGAGTCTGGATGGCTCATGGGCTGTCCTCGATGCGGGCCAAAGGTTGCTGATCCCAGGCCGCGGTGGGGGCGTGGCATTGCAGGCAACTACGTCTGGATGGATGCGTGGTGCCGATGCCGCTGAGAACCTGCCCGTGACAGCTCAGGCAGCGCTCACGCATGTGGGTCGGATGAGGTACGCTCGGTGGAGCGCCCGCCCAAGCGCGGCTCCCCAGCCCGGCTGCCGCCACACCGACGAACCCGTTGTCCAGGGGCGGGCTGCCCTCGGCCGCATCGAACGGGAGCGGACTATGGGCCACCACGTGGCACTGCAAACAGCTCGACATGCCCTGGTGGCTCATCGCCGACGCCGAGCGAGTGCCCAACCGAAGGCCCTGGTCGTGGCATGCGGGACAGCTCGGGAAGCCGGCCTGATCCACGGGGTGCGGGACCCGTGGCGGCGCTCCGGGAAACGCACGCAGCGCTGCCCGGCGGGCCCGGGTCGCCACCGCCGCAGCTTCCTGCCGCACAACCTTGGCCTCCGCCGATTCTGCCACAGACAAACGCAGGAACGCCTCTTCCTGACGACTCCCAATCCGGCTGTGCTCACGCAGCTCGCTGTATGTGGGCGCCTGCTGCGCCGCAGGAGCCGGCAGCCGGGCCGAAGCGGTGTCTTCCCCGCCATGGCCCCCGCGACCAGTCACGACCCATGTCAGCACGACCGCGACCAACACGACCGCTGCGATCGCGCCTCCCCGAAGCAGTTCTGTTCGCGCCTGTTGCTCGTGCACGTCACGCCCTCCGCACAGCCATCACCCGCGCAGCGCACTTCTTGTAGTCGGGCTCCTTGGAAATCGGACAGTGCTCGTGGAGGGTCAACTCATTGATCAGCACGTGCTCGTCGAAGAATGGTACGAACAGGCTGCCTTCCGGAGCCGCACCCCGGCCACCAATCCAGACGGGCAACTCCAGGCGACCCCGCCTTGTCTCGATCGCGGCCATATCACCGTTCTCTAGCCCCAGCTTGCGGGCGTCCAACCGGTGCATCTCCACGTACGCTCCGGGCATGGCTCGACGCAGCGGGGGGACTCGCATGGTCATCGTGCCGGTATGCCAGTGTTCCAGCACACGCCCGGTACATAGCCAAAAGGGGTATTCAGCGTCGGGCGCTTCCGGTGGTGGCTCGTAGGGATTAAACCAGATCTGCGCCCGATCGTCCTTGCTGGTCGAGTGATAGAACTGAAAGCCCTTGCCCTTTGCGACGTAGGGATCCTCGCCTTCCACAAACCGGTAGCTTGTTTCGCGCCAGGTCCCGTCGCCCCGCTGCACCACCGGCCAGCGCAGACCGCGCGCCTTGACGTATTCGGCATAGGGCGCGAGGTCCTTGTGCTTGAGGCGGCTGAACTTCCGGTACTCCTCGAACAGCTGCTCATCCACGTTGACACTGCCGTAGTAGCGCCGGAAGTCCCACACCGGGACCTCATGGCCATGCTCGTCCTGCATGTGAAACAGGAACTTCCCGTCCTTGTCCCGCATGCCTTCGACACCGAGGTCGTACAGCCGTCGTGCGACCGCGATCGTCTGCCAGGCGTCGTCGCGGGCCTCACCGGGAGGGTCGACCATCTTGAACCACTGCTGCGTCCGCCGCTCCGAGTTCCCGAACATGCCGTTCTTCTCGACCCACATGGCGCTCGGCAGAATGAGATCCGCTTCGCGCGTGGTCTCGGTCGGGTATACGTCGCTGACGATCAGGAACTTGTCCGCAAGCTCCCGAGAGGGCTTGAAGAGCTTGCCGGCGTTGGGCAATGAGTGGGCCGGATTGGTGACCTGCACCCAAAGCGTGTCGATGTCGCCACCGCCGCTTGTTGGCGTAGAAAAGGCCTCCCACATCGCCACCGTGTGGTGGCCCGGCTTCCCGTTGATGCGGCCCTCTGGCAGGTTCCAGAGCTCCTCGCACTGCTTACGGTGGCCCGGATTGGCGACGATGCGTCCCCCCGGCAGCGCATGTGCAAGCGTCCCCACCTCACGGGCCGTTCCGCACGCCGAAGGCTGACCCGTCAAACTCTGTGGCCCGTCGCCCTTCTTGCCGAAATGCCCGGACAGCAGATGCACCGCATGAATGAGACGATTGAGCGCCGTGCCCCGCGTGTGCTGATTGACACCCATGCACCACAAGCTGGTGATGCGCAGATCGCGTTGACCGAAGAGCTTGGCAAGCATGACGATGTCTGCGGCCGACACTCCCGAGAGTTTCTCCACGTACTCGGGCGTGTACTTGTCAAGTGCCTTGCGGTAGGCGTCGAAGGTCATCGGTGCGCCGAACAGATGCGGTTTTCCGTCCGCCTCGTGACGGAAGTTGCAATGCCCCTCGACAAACGCCTTGTCATACGTTCCGTCGCGGAGCAACAGGTGCGCGATGCCATTGGCGATCGCCAGGTCGGTCTGAGGCTTGAAACACAGGTAGTGGTCGGCAAAAGCCGTGGTACGCGTACGCCGCGTACCGAGATCGATCAGCTTCACTCGCTCACCACGCGAGCGGCGATCGATGAAGCGGGAAAAGAGCACTGGATGCATCTCTGCCGGGTTGTTCCCCCAGAGAATGATCACGTCGGCGGCATCGAGGTCGTCGTAGCAGCTGGCCGGCTCGTCGACCCCGTAGGTGCCAATAAACCCCGTCACTGCGGAAGCCATGCACAGCCGCGCATTGGGATCGATATGGTTGTTGGAAAGGCCGCCCTTGATAAACTTCTGTGCTGCGTACCCTTCCGGAATGGTCCATTGACCACTGCCATACATAGCGAATCCGGATGGGTTCTTCTTGATGCGTTGGGCAATGAGATCGACCGCACTGTCCCAGCTGATGGGAACGTGCTTGTCGCCCTGCTTGCGCATGGGCCGCGTCAAGCGATCCCGGCCGTACAGGGCGAGCCCCACGTGGTACCCCTTGACGCACAACAGACCGTTGTTCACGGGAGCCTGCCGATCACCGGCAATGGAGACCACCCGCCCCCCCTTCACGCCGACTTGGACGTGACAGCCCGTGCCGCAGAAGCGACACGGGGCCTTGTCCCAACGAACGCCGTCGGACGCGGGAGGCGCGGCATCGGCAACCGGCAAGCGCGCCGCGGCGGCAGTAGCCGCCGCCATGGCAGTCAGCTTCACAAACTCACGACGATCCATGTTGAACTCCCTCCCGTCGCGGCCCCACACGGCCGCCTGCTGGGTCCTGCACGTCGGAGAAGTCCGCAAAGGCAAGCTCACAAGCGAGCACCCCCGAGACCCGCTGGACTGCTTGCAGCACCCGCTCGTGGCCTGCCAGGTCGTCGGTTTCGACCACCACTGGACAGCGAGCGCCATGTAGCGTCCCAAGGGTCACGCCCGCCAAAGCGCCGAGCACGCCCGTCGCAATCGCTATCGAAGGTTCGTCACCCTCGATCGTGACGACCAGGCCGGTTGTAGGCATCACTCCGCCTCCTGCGGAACGGCGCCAACCGCCGGAGGCAGGTCGGAACGCACCAGTCGACCGCTCATTGCCTGCAGCCCAATCTTCAGCGCCACGATATAGATCATCATCCCAAATGCCCATATCCCCGCTGTGACGATCCACTCGGTCGCGCTGGGTACATAGGGGACGATCTCATGCAGCGTACTCGGAATGAATGCGGGCACGATCAACCCCATCCCTTTCTCGATCCACACGCCGACGAAGGTCATCACCAGGGCCGCAACCAGCACCCCCGGGCGGCGGTACAGCGGCTTGCTCAAGAGCACCACCGCGGCCGCCGCATTGAGTCCAAGTGCCGTCCAGATCCAAGGCACCAGCTCTTCGTGTCCGTGCAACCCAAAGTACAGGTAACGGGCCGAGGCGGTGTGAGAGCCGCCCGTATAGAACTCGACAAAGACCTCCGAAGCGGCCATGAACAGGTTAATCAGCGCCGTGATTCGCACGATGCTCAGCAGGCGCTCGATCGCCCCCTCTGGGATCTGAAAAGCCGATCGCGCGCGCAGTGCCTTGAGTGTGATGACGATGAAGGCCGGCCCCGTCACAAACGCGGATGCAAGAAAGCGTGGCGCCAGTAGCGCCGAATTCCAGAACGGTCGCCCCCCAAGACCGCAGTACAAAAACGCGGTTACGGTGTGAATCGAGAACGCCCAGAAGATCGACATGAAGACGAATGGCACGTACCAGCTCGGGTTGGGCGTCCGGCCCAGCCAGCGCGTATAGATGAGGTACCCGCAGACGTGCAGATTCAACAGCAGGTACCCGTTGAGCACGATCACGTCCCACGTGAGCATCGAGATCGGCCAGTGCATCCGACCGATCCCGGGAATGAGATGCCACAAGCGATCCGGACGCCCCATATCGACGACGATCGAGAGCATCGCCATGATGATCGCGGCGACGGCCAGCAGCTCCCCGACGATCACGACATCATGCATATCGTCATCGCGATAGAGATAGGCGGGGATCACCATCATCACGCCACCAGCGGCCAACCCCACTAGAAACGTAAAATTCGCAACGTACAGCCCCCACGACACATGGTCGGTCATGTCCGTGACCGCCATGCCGTGCACGACCTGCTTGGCCCAGGCATTGGCACCCAGCAGTGCGACGATCGTCAGGATCGTCATCGACCCATAGAACAGCGGACCGCCATCGGTGGCGGCACGGAGCGCCCGCCACAGGAACTTCGGATAGGACACGCTGTGGTCGACGGGTGGTTGAACGGTTTGCTCCATGTGCATGCTCATCGCCGGATTCCTACTCGTCGAAGAAGTAGTAAAAGCGCGGACGGGTCCCAAGCTCCTCCTTGAGGACGAAGACGCGTTTATTCTCGAGCACCCAGCGAATCTCGGAGTCAGGATCGAGCACGTTGCCAAACACCCGGGCCCCGGTCGGGCATGCCTCCAGGCACGCCGGCAGCCTGCCCTTGCGTGTCCGGTGCAAGCAGAATGTGCACTTCTCCACGACGCCTTGCGGCCGAACACGATTGCCCAGATATGCCTGGTTCGGGTTCATCTCCTCGGCCGGCACGTCGGGTTTGTTCCAGTTGAAACGGCGAGCGTGATACGGGCACGCCGCCTCACAATAGCGACATCCGATGCACCAGTTGTAGTCGACTACGACGATGCCATCTTTCTCCTGCCAGGTCGCTTCCACCGGACAAACCGTCACGCAGGGTGCGTTCTCGCACTGCTGGCACTGCACCGGCATGTAGAACTTCCCTTCCGCAGGTACCGTGTGGTCGTAGTCGGTGCGACCGCGCTCCATGTCCATGCTGCCCTGGTCCATCTCGAGAACCCGGATGTAGCTGTTGCCAGTCCCGCGGTCGTGGTTGTTTTCCTCGTGGCACGCTTCGGCGCACTTCCTACAACCGATGCAGATGCTCAAATTGAGCGCGTAGGCAAACTGCACTCCCTCGAGGGGAGGAACGTCCTCGATCGTGACATCGACACCGTAGTCCCGCTTGGTCTCCGCTTCGAGCCGCCGCAAGACTCGCTGGAGATCCTTGGGGGTGAGCTCCTGGTAGTGCTGCTGCAGGAGCTCCTCCATGCTGGTCGTCTCCGACAGTGCACTGAGCGGAGCAATGGCACGCGCGAAGGCACCCGCGCCTAGCGTAGCGCCGAGGATCTTGAGCGTGCGTCGCTTCTTGCGATCAGTCATCCGCGGGGCCTTCTTCGTGGGTCTGGCGGTGGTGGTGCCGGTTGGTAGCGAGGATAGGCGGGGGCGTGTGGGTCATGGCAATCGATGCAATGGTTGCGAACGCGAGGCCCTCGACTGAGGTCCCAGTAGCCGCTCATTCCGCCATGCGAGCCATGCCGATAGTCACGCATCTGCGTGCCATGGCACTGCCCGCACAACGTCATGGCCTCAACCAGAGGAAGTGTGCGCCCGTCGGCCAGGTGCAGCGCCTCAGCCCGGCGCGCGTCGTGGCAAGCCCCACAGCGGAGCTCCCCATGGCGGAACGAAAGGCCAGCGTGGGGTCCCTGGACAGGCGGGTCATTGCGCTCGCGCAGCGCATAGGCGCCGCTTGCATGGCAGCTGCCACACGGTGCAAGGAGCGGTCGCTGAAGACTGTCGACCGTCCCGGTGCGAATGCCCCGCAGGACATCCGGCATGTGAATCTCGACGGGGTAACGGGGGCTATCGCTCGAGCGCGACGCATCGGCGGGGGATTCTGCGCCGGCCCGATCGGGCTCGGCGCTCACATGACCCGAGCAAGCAACCAGACCAAGCGTGCACGCCAACGCACCGAGTACCGACATCACGGCGACGACCACATGGGCTACGAACGCATTGGCCTGCACCACGTGTTTCAAGAGCACCGCTTGCACGGCGAGGATGCTACTTCCCCATGCTCGTCGTTTCGACAAGGATCGACACCAAGTGTGACCGGTCCAACCGATCAAGTTTGTGCCTGTCGGTCCTGCGAGTACATTGACTCCTACGCGCCATCCCTGCGGCGACCAGCAAGTTACGCGCGGCCGCGGCCCCTTCCGGTTGACCCACTTCAATCGTGACCCGATCGGCGCGCCTTGGACCACTGAGCAGGCGTGGGCAGTGTTCCGCCATCGCGCGACCACGCCGTTTCGAAGCTTGCTCGCTTGGCTGAGGGTGCAGCCAGCGCGAAACCCGAGTGGACGACGTGTGTGTCTCGAGCGCTACAAGACGGGTTGGGGAGCGCGACGACGACGACCGCGACGACGACCGCGACGACGACGACCGCGACCCCGTCGGAACCGCACAGACCCGTACGCCCCTCCCCCAAGCCAAGGCTAACGCCTGAACCGATGGCTCCTGAGCCCATGACCCCCGATCCCTGGATGCCAGAGCCGCCGCCCGCGCACGCGCCGTCCCATCCGGATCGAGGCTCACCCCAGCCGACGCGCCGGCCTGGGGCTAGCCCGGATCGAGCATGATCAGCGCCGGATCGCGCAGGGATTCGGCTTCACAGGGCTTTCGGCGACCGACGGGAATACCCCATGGTAGCTTCCAGGGCGGCGAGCGTCCTGTGGAGTCGAAGGACGAGCGAGGCGGCGTCGAAATCGTCGCATCGCGAAAACCGGGCTTCGCGGTCGATCACAACGATGGTGGCCAAGTCGTACCAGCCGCCACCTCTTGGTTCCGTGCGCGTGCAGCGGCACGGGCTTGCCGTCCGCAGGTTTGCCGTCCGCAGGTTTGCCGTCCGCGTGCAACGGCACGGGTTTGCGCGGCATACTCGCCTCACCATGGCGCTGGCCGAGTTCAAGCTACAACATTCCCTCCGTGTTCGATGGGCCGAGGTTGATCCGCAGAACATCGTGTTCAACCCGCACTACCTGATGTACTTCGATGTGGCGATCACGGAGTACTGGCGGGCGATCGGGCTAAGCTACCCGACTGGATTCTCGCAATACGGTGCCGATACGGTCGTCGTCAAAGCCACGCTCGAATATAAAGCCCCTGCTCGCTTCGATGACGAGCTGATCGTGGCTGTCCGCTGCGCGCGCATTGGACGCACGAGCCTTCGGATGCTCGCCGAAATCGCCCGCGACGGCGCGACCTTGACGGAAGTCGAGGTCGTCTACGTGATCGTGACGGAGGACGGCCATCAGCCTATGCCGGTTCCACAAGCACTCGTGGCGGCGATCAAGGCCTACGAGCTACAAGCGCCGCAGTGACATGTACGGCATTGTGCGGCGAGTGTCTGCAACACACGCGCATATGGATGCCGGTGCTACTTTGGAGCATGGGTCTGGTGCAGCTTTGACGCGTGGGGCGTGCGGCTTGGCCCTGGCTTCGCAGATCGAGATCTGCGACGATCATAGGGTTCCTTGGCTGGCAGTCTCCCATTGCGATGCAACCGACTCGCGAAGGCTTCCCCGTTCTTCGTCTTCTTGGCACTCACATGCCCCACGACGGTCTTGTCCCAAGCACAGCCCGCGTCCGAGCCGGTCGTTGAAGACAGCACCGAGCTGGAAACCGCACGAACGCTGTTCTACGAGGCGGTCGAGCTACTGGACCACGATAGATGGGAAGAGGCAGAGCGGCGCCTTCGGAGCGTGCTCGAAATCCGCTACTCCCCCGTGGTTGCGTACAACCTGGCGAACGCCCTCGCCCAACAGAGCCGCTGCGTAGAAGCCCACGCCTGGCTGACCGGAGTCCTGGAGCACCCGGAAGCGGATACGGAGGTCACTGAGGTCGCCCGAGCCCTCATCGACCTATGCAACCAGCGTCTTGGATGGTTGTCGATCGAACTCATAGGCGACACAACCGACGTGGAGCTGATCGTCAACGGACGTCAGGTCCAACTAGCGGAGCTCGAACAGCTCGTTCCGGTGGACCCGGGCGAAGCGAAGGTCGTGGCGATGCGAGACGGTCGCGAGGTGGGTAGCGCGTCCACCGTGGTGGGTTCACAGCGCACGCCGAGCGATCCATCGGGCAGCAAGCTGACACTACAGATCGCCCCTGTCGAGCCGAGCGCTCCTTCCCGGACGCCGGTCAACCTGGCGGTCAGGCGCAGCTCGGTAGCGTCGTCGGTGTCGCAGGCAGCGGTCGCGGAACCGCGAGACCCCAAGCGGAACGAAGACGCGGGCCTACTGGGGCAGTGGTGGTTTTGGGGCACGGTCGGTGTCGTGGTCGCGGCCACCGTCACCGGGGTTGTACTCACGAGCGGACACGACTCCGCGCCTGACACCAGCGTAGCGCACGGCAATTTCGATCCACCGTTGCTCGAGGGCTCTGTGCGAGCGAACGGACTATGACGCGGCGCGTGCGGGCCACGCTGCGGACGCGCACGCTCGCTCTCATCGTCGGCACGATGATGCTGCTAAACGTGAGCTCGTGCAGCGACCCGGAACAGCTGACCGTGCTCATCGTCGCCGTGAACAGCGACTTGCCTAGCGAGGCGATGGACAGCATCACCATTCGTGTAGCCGGCTTCGGGGACCATCCCGATGCGAAGGCTCGTCTGGGAAAGGGCCAGCCCCCGCTGCCACGCACCATTGGGCTCGTCCATCGCGGTGGGCCACTGGGGCCGATCATGGTCACGGCTTTCGGCAAACTGGGGTCCGACACTCCTGTTGTGGAGCGAAGCGCACGGGTCTCCTTCCAGCGCGACCGCGTGATGCTGGTGCGGCTCAACCTGCTGCACAAATGCATCGCACTCCAGGCCGAGTGCAGCCCGGACCAGACCTGCGGAGACGAGGGCTGCCGCAGCATCGAGATTATGCCGGGCGAGCTTGAGCCCTGGACGGGCAAACTTCCCGACGCCCTGTACCCGCTGGCCCCCGGGAGCGACGGGGGTCAGCCGCCACCCGACGCTTCTATGCGGGACGCGGACATGGATGCCGACGTGGGCCACGACGCGGGCACAGACGCCGATGTCGGCAGCGATGCCAGCGGCGATGCCAGCGCGTTGGTGTGCGGAGACGACATGATGGCCTGCGAGAGCGGCGAGGCGCTCGTTTGTCGCAGCGTCCAGACCAACCCGGACCACTGCGGCGCCTGCGACCACGCCTGCCCTGCGGTCGGGTTCATGCACGTCGCTAGCCGCCTATGCCTGAAAGGCGAGTGCATAGTCACGTGCGAATCAGGGTGGGAGGATCGGGATGACGATCCCGGGTGCGAAACCGGTGAGTTCCAGTACACGCCCCACAACTTCGGCCCTGACGATGACGCCCTGGAGGCGGACAAGCGCGCGGCGCTCGAGGTCAACTGCAACGCCACCTTCGACTCGGGCACGACAGCGCCCCCCGGGCCGCAGGAGCTGTGCGGCACGACCGTAATGCCATACGTCACCACCCAACCAGCGGACGGTTCAGAGGTCGTGGTGATCCCGCTCATCAGCCTGGACGTCGCTAGCGGGGAGCGGCTGCGCTTTGTGGGTGAGCGCCCAGTGGTCCTCGCCATCTACGGAGACGCGCACATCGCGGGAGAACTCGACGCCTCGGGGGTTGGAAGTACCCCGGGCGCTGGCGGGAACCAGGCGTGTGGCGAAAGCGCAGGAACCCCCGGCGAGAGCTCAGGGAACGACGGCGGAGGCGGAGGCGGAGGCGGAGGCTTCAGTTCGCCAGGCGCCGACGGGGGCGCTGGGGGCGACGCCCTCGACGGGGTCCTCGGCG
>JAPPOR010000700.1 GCA_028817905.1 Myxococcales bacterium | reverse complement strand
TCCGGACCAGTCCTCTGACCCCAAAATCCCGACTTCTGGGACGGGCACTAGCTAGTAGGCGAGGCGGCGTCGAAGTCATGAAAGATCCGGGCTAGAAAACCACCATGTGGACCCCCTCGAAGCTGACGCAGGCGTACGGGATGCTTCTTCTGACGACCCTCGCCTGGGCCGCGAATACCGTTCTTGGCCGTTCCGCAGTGGGCCACATCTCACCGATGCTCCTTGTCTGCCTTCGCTGGCTGCTAGTCACGGCGGTGCTTGCGATCACCTGGCGGCGCGTCTTGGCGCGCGATCTGCCGGTGCTGCGGGAACGCGTCGGCTTTGTCGCGGCCCTGGGCTCGCTCGGCTTTGCTGGCTTCAACGCCCTGTACTACAGCGCCGCGCACACCACGACCGCGGTTCACATGGGGATCATCCAGGGAGCGGTGCCAGCCCTGGTCGTCGGCGGTGCGAGCTGGATCGATGGTACCCGCATCAGCTGGCTGCGCGGAGTCGGGGTCTGTTGCAGTCTTGTCGGCGTGGCCATCGTAGCGACGGGTGGCGAGATCAGCACCTTGATGCAAGGCGGCATCCGGGCCGGGGACGGGTATATGCTGCTTGCCTGCTGTCTCTACGCTGGCTACACGGTCGCCCTACGGCGGCGACCCGCCGTGTCAGCCCTGTCGCTCATGTGCGCCATGTCCCTGTCTGCGTTCCTAGCGTCGCTCCCTTTGGCCGTCGCGGAGGCGATGCTGGGCCACTCAGCGTGGCCCACCACTCACGGCTGGTTCGTGCTATCGCTCATCGTCCTGCTCCCATCGTTGCTCGGGCAAGTCCTCTACATTCGCGCGGTCGGCGTCCTGGGACCCGGGCGAGCGGGTGTCTTCGTCAATCTCGTCCCGATCTTCTCCTCGATCATGGCTGTCTCCCTGCTGGGCGAGCCCTTCGACGCGCCCCACTGGCTGGGTCTCATCTCGGTGCTGGGTGGCATCGGTCTCTCGGAGCGCGCAGCGCTCTCCATCGCTCGGCAGGTGCGCTGAGCGTCCTGCACGCCGCCCATCGGTCAGACTAGCATCCCGGAGCGGCGAGGTCGGCAGCCCGACCCAATGCTGCTATCGAGCGGGGACGCTTAGGAAGGGAAGTCCATAGAGAACCTGGCCAAGGTTCATGACTTAAAGGAGTCGCCGGCCGCCCTCATCGCATCGGTCAAGGTCGGCGAGCGCGAAGCCAGCACGATCATCGGAGAAGGCCTCATGATGCCGCACTGGGCCCTGTTTCAGGACACCCAGCTGCACGGTGGGCCCTGTTTCAGGACACCCAGCTGCACGGTGCGATGGCCATCGCCCACGACGGGTGGGATCTGGGCGCCCCGGACGACGCTCCAATTCGGTGCCTCGTACTACTGGCGCCCCCACAGAACGACTCGGCGCACCACGTGGCCGTACTGGCAGCCTTCGCCCGCCTATTCGTGGGGACACCCGACGTACGTGCCGCATTGCTCGCCATATCGACCCCGGAAGTAGAGACCAACCGAGTCCTGAGGGGGGCGCCCGCCCAGACGATCAACTACGCCTTCGAGCACCGCTAGCGGGAGACGGCGGTGGTGCATGAGCCAGGCGACCGCACACTCTGCGCCAGCCACCCTAGCAGGCGCAATCCTTGCGACTGTTGGTCAGGCCCAGCGCCGGCGCGCAGCCGATGGAGTGGCACGAACGGTTCGGCACAGAGAAGGTATGGACGACCTCAACGGAAAGTGCCGCTCAGGGCCCCACATCCTCGCCCTTGCAGATCGTATGGGCGGAAGGCAATCCCGCACTTTCAGTCTTCGGTTGCAGTCTGGTCATGGTCGGCCTGCTTCTTGCTTTTGTTTGCGCGCTGCCAGCCCGGACCATTCGCCAAGCCGCGCGCGCCCCTTGAGCTGACCGTGCCTCGCCCAGGAACAGGAACCGCTAAGGAGTTCCCTTCCTGTGATGTCATTGCCAGCTGGGAGCCTGCACCCCAGTGGCGGGGGCGCTTGACGAGCGGACCGAGCTCGGGCGCGTCACTGGCCACCCGGAGCGCGCACGGTCAACGCCGACCGTTCGCCGTCCGGTCGGCCCACCCCCATGGAGGTTGCGGTTTGATGCTGGACGTGGAAGCACCCCAAATCTCGGTTGGCAGCTCCCAGGTGGCGTCAGCAGCAACGGCACCGAGCCGGCGCAGGTACAGCTGGGTGACCCTCGCAGCGCTTGCGCTCGCCGTGCCCTTTGTGGTGGCCGGTTGCGCGCGGGTCAGGCCGTATCAGCGCGAGGTCTTGGCGGAACCCGGCATGCAAAGCCCGGTCTGGCCCGACATCGCCTCTGCCGAGCAGCATGTGCACGAGGTGAGGGAGGGTTCGACGGGGGCGACCGGACAGACTGGAGGGGGCTGTGGCTGCAACTAGGTTCGCGCCGCGCCCACGGTCTGGTGCGCCGCCCAACCCTCGCGGACGCGTCGACGCGCCCGTCGAGACGGCTCCAAGGGCAGGTCAGCACGCGGCACGCACGCGTTCGCTATCGAGGGCTGCAGCTTGCTCACAGCTGCACTTCCAAGGGCTTTGGCCCGGGGCGCCCAGCCGACCGCCCAGCCGATGCCTTCCCTGGGTGGTGTGCGCATTCCTGATACCCGCGGTCGCCGCGATGGCCCAGGCCGACGGCGAAACTCAAGGTCGCGCCAGCCTGGGCCTCTACGCGGACGATGACCGGGTGACCGTATGGTCGCCGACCGTCTCCGCGTCCACCGGGTTGGGAAGCGCCCAGATCGACGCCAATGCCAGCGTGGACGTGGTCAGCGCAGCGTCCGTCGACGTGGTGACTTCGGCGTCGCCGGGCACCGTGAGCGAACGGCGCGTGCAGCTTGGAGCCACCCTACGCCATCCACTTTCCGATATCGTCCAGGGGCGTACCCTGGTGATTGGGTCGACGGAGAAGGACTACCACGCGTTGCGCGCCGGGCTGGGGACAACCGCCGAGCTCGCGGACCGGAACTTCACAGTCGACGTACAGGTCCTGGTGGCCCTGGATAGGGTCACGTCGACCATTGACAACGGCCTCTCGGAAAGCCGCCGGGGCGCCCTGCTCGATATCAGCCTGACGCAGATTCTAGATCCCAGGACCTATCTCGACCTGATCTTGGAGGGGCGCTCGATGGTGGGATACCACGCCAGTCCCTACCGCACGGTGCCGATCCGCGTGCCCCAATCGACGGGCATAACCCGGCTGCCGGAGGCCACACCCGAGATCCGCATGGCCTCGGCAGCCCGGGTCCGTGTCAGACGGGCGATCCTCGACGACCTTTTCCTGCACGTGAGCTACCGCTACTACCTGGACGACTGGGAGATCGACAGCCACACCGTCTATGCACTGCTGTTGTGGCAAGCGGCGCCGAGCCTTCGCGTCGGCGGCAGCGCGCGCGGCTACCTCCAGAGCGCCGCGAGCTTCCACAGCCCGCGCTATCTGGCGCAGGAAGGGGACGCGCCCCGCTTCCGCACGGCCGACCGCCTGTTGGGCGCCATGGACAGCTGGCAGGTCGGGCTCACCACGGACTACGCCTTCCTGGCCGAAACGCGCGTGACCCTCAACACGAGCGTGCAGCGTTTTGCCTATCGAGATTCCCCCGCCCAGACCCACCGATGGGCGCTGCGCAGCTCGCTGGGGTTCGAACAGACATTCTGAAGGAGGCAGCGATGGAGCTCAGGAGATGTGGACACAGACACGGCGTAGTGGCAAGCCTGGGGCTACTGCTCGCCTGCGGCGACGCGGAGAGCACCGGGGATGCTGGGGTATCGCCCGCCAGCGAACGGTGCGACTTCTCCTTGATGGCGGGCTCGGTGGAGACCTCCAAGAGTGGGGTGTCCATCGAGTTGGTGCAGACCGAGCCCGATCCGCCCGCCCGCTTCCTCAACGATTGGCGGATCCGTCTCGACGCCGAAGCACTGGACTCCACCTCAGGGGCCGACCTGGACGTGGAGCCGTTCATGCCCGCCCACGGGCACGGCGCGGGCACACCGGTCACCGTCCACGACATGGAAGATGACGGACTCTATGATCTTCAGGGGCTCAACCTCTGGATGGGTGGACACTGGGAGGTCCGCATCGGCTTCAAGGTTGCGGACCTGTCGGACAGGGTGGTCTTCGATGTCTGCATTCCGGATTAGCCTGACCGTCCTGCTCTTTTTGGGCGCCTGCAAGGATCGGGAGTCTGTCGACCTGGGCGCACTCACCGACCCGGTGTCCTGCGCAGGGTGCCACCCGAAGCACTATGAGCAGTGGTCGGGCAGCATGCACGCCTACGCCAGCAACGATCCCATGTTCGTCGAGCTCAACCGCCTCGCCCAGGAGCAGACCGACGGCGCCGTCGGCGGGTTCTGTGTGGGCTGTCATGCGCCCGTGGCACTGCGCTTGGGGGAAACCGAGGACGGGCTCAATATCGAGGAGGTTCCACAGCGGCATCGCGGCATTACCTGCTACTTCTGTCATCAGATCGATGCCATCGAGGGGGAGCACAACGCGGCGGTCGGGCTGGCCCACGACAACGTCTTCCGCGCCGGACACCGCGACCCGCTAGCAACCCCGGCGCACCGTTCCAGCTACTCCGAGCTGCACGATGGGAGCCGCACCGAGTCGTCGGACCTGTGTGGCGTGTGCCACGACGTGGTGACGCCGGCAGGGGTGGAGCTAGAGAATACGTACAAGGAGTGGCAGGCGTCGATCTTCGGAGACCCCGAGGGTGCTCCCGTCACTTGTAGCGGCTGCCACATGCCGGGCGAGAACGACCGGGCCGCCGAAGTGGACGGTGCACCGATGCGTCGTATCCACGACCACCGGATGCCCGGGGTCGACGTGGCGCTCCAGGATGATTGGCCGGACCAGGAGGCACAGCGGGCCGCGATTCAGCGCGACCTGGATCCCTCGATTACCGCCCAGTTGTGCGTCACCCCCGACTTCCAGATCTCGATCACCGTGGAGAACCTGATCGTCGGCCATGCCTGGCCTAGCGGCGTGACCCATGCCCGCCGCGCATGGGTAGAGGTGGTTGCCTACGATGGTGACGAGCAGGTGTTCGCCAGTGGCCAGGTCTCGGAAAAGGAGGCGGTCTTCGAGTTCGGAGGCCCCGACCTGTGGTCCTTCGGAACCGAGATCTTCGACGATGCCGGTGACCCGGTCCACTTCTCATGGCAAGCCACCGACATCACATCGAACCTGCTTCCGCCAACCATGGTCGACCCGGACGGCCCGTCACCCATCCACACCCGCACCCGAATCTACCGCACGGGTGTACCATTTGATCACGTCGCGATCGCCGTCAAGATACGCCCGGTGGGCCTGGACGTCGTCGATGCGATCATCCACGAGGGTGGCAAGCTGCCCGACGACCTCCGGGAGCGAATCCCGACCTTCACGCTGGCCTCCACAGAGCTCAACTGGCGCAAGGAAGAGGATGGTTGGGACTGCGTCGGCAATTGATTGGGCGCTACGGTATCCTGGCTGAACGCCCTGTGCGCCCCCCGTCGCTATGTCGAAACGATTCTATGGACTCACAGCGTTGGCCGCCTTGGGTTGGCAAGCGGCGATCAGAGGCAATTCTGTAGCAGCCGTTGTCATCAGATGTAGTAGTGCTGAAAGGATCCGACCGCGGCGGCGGTGCAGGTTGGCGGGTCGCGCGGCGCCTATCTCGACCTGGACGTACCTGCTAGTGAGGTGGCCAGGGCAGGCGTACTCGTCCCAACACGCTGCGGCAGCGGCAACCTCCACCTCAACGAAAGTCTGTCTATGACCAAGTCTGTTGAAAGCACGGGCCAAGCCGAGATGAGCCCCCCGGTTGAAATCGCACACGGACGCGTTCGGGGCCGACGGGAAGGCGGGCTCTTCGTGTTCCGAGGGATCCCCTACGGTGCGGATACTGGCGGTGACAATCGGTTTCGGCCGCCGCAGCCGCCGGCCCGATGGACCGGCGTCCGCGACGCGTCTCGGTTCGGGCCCATCGCGGTGCAGCGACGTCCCCCGGGTGGGGACAACCCGCTCGGCAGCCCAGGCATGGGGATGGGCGAAGACTGCCTGGTCCTCAACCTCTGGACGCCAGACCTGAGCGGACGCCGTCCGGTGATGGTCTGGCTTCACGGCGGCGGCTACACCGTGGGCAACGGGGCCAGCCCGCTCTACGACGGTGCCGGCCTCGCGCGTCGTGGGGACGTGGTCGTAGTCACCCTCAACCACCGGTTGGGACTGCTCGGACACCTCTTCCTGGAGGATCACCTCGATGAGTCGTTTGCCGGCTCGGGCAACGCGGGAACCCTCGATCTCATCGCCGCCTTGCGGTGGGTTCGCGACAACATCGCAGCTTTTGGAGGCGACCCCGAAGCGGTCACTGCCTTCGGAGAATCCGGAGGTGGTGGCAAGCTGTCCTGCCTGCTGGCATCACCGCGGTCGCGCGGACTCTTTCATCGAGCGATCGTTCAGAGTGGTCCACCCTTTCAGATCCCCGATCGAGAGACTGCCGGCAAAGTCACCGCCAAGGTTCTTGACACCTTGGACTTGGGGTCGCAGCCAGCGCGGACCCTGCGGGAGCTACCTGTCGACAAACTCCTGTCCGTGCAGATCGCATTGGGGGCCGGCGGCGGGCCATCGCCGGGCGGGATGTCCTTTGCTCCGGTGGTCGACGGTGAGTTCCTGCTGGCCCACCCCGAGCAAGCGCTTTCCGAGGGCGCCGCGTCGGAGGTTCCGCTGTTGGTTGGCACCAACCGCGATGAAGCACGCTTCATGGCGATGATGAACCCGCGCCTCAGACGTGACCCTCCAGAGCTGAGCGACGACGAGCTGATCGAGCGGGTTGAACCGGGTTGCGAGCGCGGCGCGGCCGATCTGGTGGCTCGCTATCGCGCGTTTCGGCCTGAGCTATCCAACTTCGATTTGCTGCTCGAGATCGAATCCGAACAATTCCGGGTGCGCTCGATCCGACTCGCGGAGGCAAAGGTCGCGGGAGCGACGGCGCCGGTCGGCATGTACCTCTTCGATTGGACGTGCGAGCGCCTGAAGCGCTGGGGCGCCTATCACGGCCTCGAGATCCCCTTCATCTTCGACACGCGGACTGTGATCCCACCCCTGCGCGAGGCGGAAGGGGCCGAGCAGCTCGTGGAACGGATGGTCGAGGCCTGGGCAGGCTTCGCCCACGCTGGTGCACTCACCAGTCCAAAGGGGGTCGCCGCCTGGCCGGCCTACCGCGTAGAAGAGCGAGCCACGATGTGCATTGGCCAAGAGTGGCGCGTCGAGCACGATCCACTCGGTGTCCAGCGAAAGGCTTGGGATGACATCCCCACGGGACCCAGCACGCGGCCCTGGTCGCGCGTGAATGGGTAGCTGCGACGTGACGGCATGACCGGCCTGACCCGGGAGCTTGCGCGGCATATCGCGGGCACGGACTACGAAGCCTTGCCCGCGCGGGCCCGATCGAGTGCCTGCCTGTCACTTCTCGATGCGGTGGGAACCTCCCTTGCTGCGAGCGCCCTGGCGCCCGCCTGTCTGCCGTTTGCGCGACTGGCCGCCCAGTGTGCGGGCGGCTGCACGGTGTTGGCGCACGGGTTCAAGACATCCCCGCTGATGGCCGCCTTTGCCAACGGCGCTCTGGCGCATGCGCTCGACTACGAAGACGTCTACGAAGCCGCGCCAGTCCACCCCAATGCGGCCGCGATACCGGCCACCCTGGCCCTGTGCGAACAGCATCCCGAGATCGACGGCAAGAGCATGGTCACTGCGCTCGCTGTAGGTTGCGACCTGGTGTGTCGACTGGGAAGAGGGCTGCCCGACAACCCCGATCGCTACGGATTCTACACACCCGCCGTGCTCAGTACCTTCGGAGCCGCCGCTGCCTCCGCGAAGCTGCTTGGGCTCGACGAGGATGGCGTGGTCGCGACGCTGTCGCTGGCACTGTCGCAGTCCATGGCGAGTTCACAGTTCAAGGTCGACCCGGACTCAGAGCTGCGCGCTGTCCGTGAGGCGTTCCCGGCCCGTGCAGGCCTGACCGCCGCGCTGCTCGCGCAAGCGGGGGCCGGCGGTTTCGAGGCTCCTCTGGAAGGTCAAGCTGGGCTCTACGCAGCCTTTGCGCGTGGCCAAGCCCGCCGAGCCGAGATTCTCGAAGGACTCGGCCAGCGGTTCCTCGGCTCGGAGGTCAGCTTCAAGCCGTGGCCGAGTTGTCGCGGCACCCACGCCTTCATTGAAGCAGCCATCGCGCTCAAGGCCGAGCATGACTTCACAGTAGGCGATATCGCACGGTTGCAGGCTCAAGGAGCTGCCCTGAACCGGATGCTGGTGGAACCAGCACGTCAAAAGCTGCGACCCCAAACGAGCATCGATGCGAAGTTCAGCTTGCCGTTCTGTGTGGGTGTAGCGCTGGCACACGATACGGTGACACTGTCGGCCTTCTCGCCGGACAGCCTGTGTGATCCCTCAGTGCTCTCGATCGCTGACCGGCTGTCCTTTTCGGTACTGGCGGAAAGCGCCGCACTTGGCACCACCGGTGGAGTGCTCGAGGTCCAGCTCCGCGATGGGCTCAGCTACGTTGCCAGGGTGAAGCAGCCGCTGGGCCATCCCGACAATCCACTCGATGAGCGGACACTGGTCGCGAAGTTCGTCGATTGCGTGGGTCGCGCCGCCAACGGCTGGACCGCCCGCCGAGCCCGAGACGCCGCCGACGCCATCCTGAATATCGAAGCCGCCTCCAGCGCCAGCGCCGCACTCCACTTGGTACTCAGCTGAATCGCTACGGTGGCGCCATCACGAGCATGCGGTCACCAGCGGGCTGCAGCTTCACCGAGAGCCCCTGCGCTCGGCTGATGTCTTCCACGTAGCTTGCGACCCGTCGACCCTCTGGGCTGAGTCCCAGTGGGTGCGGGCAACCTTGCCCATCGATGTGGCAGGGATAGAAGCCCGCGCTCAGTCGCCCGTCCGAGCCGAGGGTGACCTCCGCAATCATCGTGTTGCGGCTCTCCGGATGGAACGGGTAGTGCGGCATCTGGGGGTCCGGCTCGAAGCCGAAGAGCTCACGACGACGCCGCGCCCACGCGCGCCGCTCCTCCGAAGCACTGTCGGGACCGGGCGTAAGTGCCCGGGTCACCGTCACAAAGTTCCCCAGTCCGTGAAAGATCGGCTTGCCGCGATAGACCTCGATGCCGCGCAGAATGTGAGCGTGGTGCCCGACGACAACGTCGGCGCCGGCATCGACCGCAGCCCTCGCAACCGGCTGCTCGTACATGGCGAGCTTGGCCGGAACATGCCCGATCCCCTTGTGCAGCGCGACCACCACCAGATCCACTCGGGCGCGAAGTTCGACGATGTCCCGGCGCATGAGCTCAAGACTGTCAGGCGTTGCAAAGGTGAAGATCTCGGGGGGACCACCGGGGGTGGCGTGATCGAGCTCGTAGTGCGTCAGCACTCGGAGATAGGCGCAGCCAGGCTTCTGCGAGGTCGCCCACGATGCCTTGGGTCCG
Organism: Myxococcales bacterium; assembly: GCA_028817905.1. GTDB lineage: Bacteria > Myxococcota_A > Polyangia > Polyangiales > JAFGIB01 > JAPPOR01. The sequence continues at coordinate 2,515 of JAPPOR010000700.1, read as the reverse complement.
ACGCAGTTGTAGGACAGGGTGCCTATGGTTCTGCCGGCGCGCTCGACCACGGCCGGCCGGCGTGCCTCAGCCAAGGTCATGCCCGCGCCACAGGTGACAACACCCAGGCGCGTGAGCTCGGCGATCGTGTCCTCGATACCGGCCGGCCCGGCATCGGCGATGTGGTTGCCCGCCAGGGTCGCCACACCAAACCCCGCGGCCGCGAGCGCGCGCAGGTGCTCCGGCTTTGCGGGCGGTGCGGGCACATCGTTGCTCGCCACCTCCCCGCGTGAAGTGTGTGGCACCTCGACGTGGCCGATCATCAACCCCGCGTTCCTTAGCAGCAGGCGGCTCGACTCGAAGAACCGATCGGGGTCGGGCTCGTCGAGGATGCAGTCACCGACCAGCAGTACGTTGAGTTCATCGTAGGATGACGCCATCTCGCCTCATCTAGCCCCACACCGGGGTCCCCACCTGTACCTTGACCTTGTGGCCCTGTTTCACCGTGGGCAGACCCTCGATGAACTCTGCGATCGTCCGGATGTCGGTATCATCGACAAGCACACCGGGCAACTCGGTGACCACCAGTGGCGGGGGTTCGCCAAACTTGTCCAGGAAGTAGGCCCTAGCCCGGATCGCACGGGGGCTCAGCTTCACGGGCTTTCGCGAGCGACCGAATACTGGTTGCATATGCGCCTGATACGCAGTGGCGGCCGAGAACCTGCTCTCGCAGGTCCCGTCAGTGTCTCCCGCACGCGCGGGCGGCGACCGTCGAGAGCCCCGCCGTAATGAATGCGACCGAGAAGCACGAGAGCCAATTCGTCAGCGCTGGAACGCCGCGCAGTTCCGCGCCCTCACCCACGAGGAGATGAACGGCCAAGAGCAGCGTAGCCCCGCCGTTGCTGACAAGGCCCATGACAAGGATGCCCCATGGCAACCGGCCACGCATCACCTCGACAAGGCCCGATGTGTAGCCCGCCACGAGTGCCACATAGGCCCAGCCCAATAGGCGCAAGGTCATGATCGGCTCGGGCACCGGACCGACCATAACGTGCAACCAAGAGGGCGGAAGTAGCAGGAAAGGCAGCGCCCAGGCGAATATCGTAACCGTGATCTTGAAGATCAGGACGGTCTTGAGCAGCCCGAGGGGCCGCGAAGGATACGGATCGGTCCCCCCTGATTCGGAGACAATGGTTTGGCTCGCAGTAGAAGACGACATGGCCAGACCATCCGTTGAGTCCGCCCTCGACACCACTGGCGTATCTGACATTGTTCGAGCAAAATACGCCAATGACCAACGTCGAGGTTCTTGCGCTACCTGGGTGCCAGGCGGGCACCGTGTGGGGCCTGAAAGACGTATTCTCAACGGCCAGGCGGGTCGCTGAGATCGCGTTGGGAGAGGGTGCTCCGTCGATGCGGGTGAAGGTGGTCGGTATGACCGGCGGGGCAGTAAAGGCCGCCGATCAGTCGCTGATCCCGGTCGAATCTGCGGTCGGGAGGCCCCGGGCTGGGCGCGTTCTGATCGTACCAGGCTGTATGACCGATCCGGACCGGCTTGAAGAGTTGTTGCCGAGTCAGCAACGCGCGGCCACGATCGTGCGGCATCACCACGCGCGAGGTGGAATCGTGGCGGGGCACTGCAGCAGCGTGTTCATTCTAGGCAGCGCAGGCGTGCTGGCTGGCCGCCGAGCGACTGCCTCCTGGTGGGCCCAGCCGCTCTTCAGGCGCCTGTTCCCGGAGGCGATCCTGCAGCAGGAAGACTGCATCACCGAGGATCGCGGTGTTATCTGCGCCGCCGGACCCTTCTCCCACTACCAGCTGGGTCTGCGCATCGTGGAAAAGATCGCGGGTCACGCGACCGCGTCCCTGTTGGCGAAGTTCGCACTGATCGATCGCGATCCACCGCACCAAGCCGCGTTTCGAGCCTCGTATTTGCAGCGGGTGCACTATCCGCTGGCGTACAGGATTGAGTTGATCGTGCGGCGCCGACTGCCGGAAGTCCCGTCGGTGGCCGAGGTCGCCAAGGAGCTTGGCGTCTCCGTTCGCACCCTTCAGCGCAACCTCAAAGAGGGCGGCGTCGGGGGCGCGAAGGAGCTCGTGGACCGTGTTCGGATCGATCTCGCCAAGGAACTCTTGGAGGTCAGCGAGATGTCGCTGGGCGATGTGATGGCAGCCGCTGGCTATCGCGACGCCAGCGCCTTTCGACGCGCGTTTGGCCACCACACACGGGCGAGCCCTTCGACCTACCGGAGGCGCGCAACGAGTGCCCGTCGCGCCCCGAGCGGACGCGCGAGTGGCCGTAGCCCGGATCATTCACGACGTTGACGTCGGATCGCGCAGGGATTCGGCTTGACAGGCCTTTGGACGACGGCCGGGAATACTGTCCGTATTCTCCAGGGCGTCGAAAGCCCAGTGGAGTCAAAGGGCGAGCGAGGCGGCTTCGAGTGATGAATGATCCGGGCTAGCTTTCCACCACATGCCTCGTCATCAGCTCGAACACATGGCGCTGCGCCCAGAGCGGTGTGAACACGTGGTC
>JAPPOR010000909.1 GCA_028817905.1 Myxococcales bacterium | reverse complement strand
GCCTTGGTCGTTTCCATCGTACGCACGGTGCTAGAAGATCGCACACTGATGGACGAGCTCCCCGGCTATCGCGCGTATGCCCGATCGGTCCGATACCGCCTCTTGCCGGGCATATGGTAGGCGCTCGCCAGCTCGTCGGGCTAGCGCTTGACCGCGATCGTCAGGTTGTCGTACGCGACGCTCCATGACCCCATGAGAATACTGCCAGCGTTCCTGAGACCGAACGTGAGAGACCACCTTTCCTCCGGCCAAGCTGGGGGCGGAGCGATGTAGCACGTGGGCCCTAGGGCGGAGCGGCCGTTGACAAGCAGGCTGACCTCGCGCCGATCATTGTGCAGGGTCAACACTAGCTGACTCCAGGTTTCGTATGGAATCGGTTCGGTCACGCGGCACTCGCCCTCTCCCGCACTCACGTGAAAGAAGCGCGAGTCGCCCCCGTCCAACGAGCTGAACCCGAAGAAGACGTACGCCTCCCGTGCATCGAGCACGAGCAGATCGAACTGGGCGTAGTCAGATTCGAAACTGGCTGGGTCGCCGGGCTTCAGCTGGAACGCGAGCGACAAGCTGGCAATCGGTGGCCAATCCGCCTCGTCATCCCTCTGTAGCCGGAATTTCGCCTGATCGGTCGAAGCGCCCTGGCTATCGCCGCCCCCAACCGACACGCGCACGGCCACCGGCCCAGAGGCTGGCCCTTCGAACTCTGCGTCGATCGTGCCATCTCCCGTCGTGTAATCCTCCCACGTCGGCGGCGGGAAGCTGTTGTCGAAATCGGTGCACACAAAATCGGTTTCAGCAACACCGGACGGGGCGCCCTGGGCCGCGCACCAGGTCATGCAACGGTTGTCGACGCAGGCGATCCCCTCGCGGCACTGCGATGCGTTGCAGCAACCGTCGTGCGGAATGCAGACCAGGCCGCAGAGTCGGAAATCGGTCGGACAGCCGCATCGACCACTGTTGCAGACCTGGCTCTCGGGGCAGTCCTGCTCTGTGCAGCAGGCATCTTCGTAGATGCAATGGTCGTCACAGCGGCGCCGCCCGGGCCTGCACTCGAAGCCGCACGTCTGGCCATCACAGGTTGCGCTCGCGTGCAGTGGCGGCGTGCAGGGCATACACGCTTGCCCGCAGGTGTCGACAGAGTCATCCCGTACGCAGGCGCCCTCACAGCGGTGCGAGCCTACCGGGCAAGGCAGTAGCATCTGCTGCCGGTTGCCCGTGCCCGCGACCAGGCCCCCGTCGCTCGCGGCAGGCGTGGCCTCCATCCCGCTGGAAGCTGTGTCGGCCTGCGCGAACGGGCCACGCAGACTATCGGTCGGCGGAGGCGTCGCTCCCGTCGAGGCCGTGACCTGACCGTTGGCAATCATCGTGACACCGGCATCCGAGGCACCCTCAACCACGGGAATCGCCTCGCACCCAAGCACCAGGGATAGGAGCCACAAGCGATAGCCAGGGCCGATTGGGTCTACTTCTCCTATCACCTCACCCTCCTGGCCATCTTCTAGGTACGCGGACCAGAGGTCGTCAAGCGGGCCAGAATTAGCTATGCCGGCCGCGGACCCAGACTGCCGTTCCGGGGACCAGAGCCTATCGAACATGAGAGGCACGATCGTCGGGCTTGCCCGCGCAGGGGACTCTGACGATGCCTTCCAACAGATCAACCATGCTCTCTCGAATCGTGACCGCGAACTGTGGCAAGGAAGCCCCGGCCGTGCGAACACGTCACCTACCTCTTCGAAAGGAACCGCAAGGACGCGTGGCGGATCTCCCGACGCCTCAGCACCGGCGGCTAAGCGAACGGTGCGCCGTTGGCAGGGGCCGCATGTGGCGGCGGCGCCCAGATAGGCTGAAGTGCAGCTGCTCGTCGCACCTCGTGTCACCGAACGGTCATGGGCACGGCGGAGCCCGAGGACGCATGGTCGGCCGTTGTCGGCCACTGGTATCGGCTAGCCCCCTGGGAAGCCCGAACCCCTCCGGCTTTCGGGTGGGCAACGCTTCCGGCACGAAGACGTGCCTTCAGCACTGCCACCCTACCCGAATCCGGATCAACGACTACTCCGGGTCAGCCCAAGAAAGGTTCTCGTGGCTCTCGCGGTCATCATCTTCGTAGAAGTAGGCGTAGTAGACCTTCATCGAGTTCGTGCCACATCCCGCATTGTCATCCGGAACGTTGGTGCCGGTGATCTCGAGCGCGAGCCTCTTGCCCCCCACAGCGCTGTGGTAGACGCGCTCCTTGTTATCCTTCGTGTCGTTCGAGTTGCGCAACACGCTTCCGCCCACCTCGCGCAGTGCCAAGTCAATGTTGGCAACGGAACCGCTAGGGTCGTACCAGTAAATGACGCCCTTGAAGTCCTCGACGTCTGTGCTGAGCGTGTTGCCGCTGTTCACCGACAATGAATATGTTTCGCCATGGTCAATGCATGTCCAACCGTAGGCCCAGCCCCACGGCGCATCCATACCGTGTCCATCGAAACGCCGCATCTTGAGACGCCCTGCTCCGGTACGATGGCTGAAACGCGTAATCTGCGAGCTACTCGGCGATTCCCACCTGTCGCCCATCAGAAGCAGATTGGCAAACAGTACCCCGGGCTCCTTGATCAAGTCACCGTCCTGCGGGTACACAGATCGACACCAGTCGACCAGATCGACCGCGGCCGCAGCGACCGTAGGGGCAGCCAAACTTGTGCCACAATCAGTGCTCGACTGATAGGCAGCCGAGCCACTGTTAACCCCAGTGTAGAGACGGTACCGGCAAGCTGGAGCGGTAATATCGATAATCGTCCGATTGCCTCCTTCCGATGACGTGCCACCGCGCGGCGAAGAGGTATAGATCTCTCCGTAGCGAACATCGTCCTCGCCGGAGCTCGACGAGTTAGTGTGGCCACCTACCGTAAACGCGCTGCGCGCGCTTCCGGGTGCCGACACACGACAATCGCTTGACGAGCCGATACCAGAATTTCCCGCTGCCCGTATTGGAAGCGTTCCATCTTCGAACAGGTCGTTCAGGCCCTGAGAATAGATGTCGTCGCCGTCGCAATCGTCATCAATACCGGAGCCCTCTGGCCAGCCCATGGAAGCTGAGAGCAGCAACGGAGGCGAGCTGAGCGCGTCCATGCTACCCAGCGCGTTGTCGTACCCGCCCGCGCTCGTTGCCAGGTACAGATAGGCCTCCTGTCTCCCCGCGTAGCCACTACGCTGGGTACGGTGACTCTCTGCGGTGTACGCGCTGTCCTGCCCCTCGCGGATCGTTCCCAAGACGATCCCCGCTACCTGGGTGCCATGGTGCTGCGCGCCGAGCACAGGAGTACCGTCGTCATAGATGCCCGAGAAGTTGCTGATCGTCGCGCAACCACCGTTGCTGCAAAGCCTTCTTCCCGCTATGCGGTCCTGGCCAGAGTTGTTGTTGAAGCCCACGTGATCATCGTTGAACTGATTGTCAAGGATGGCGATCTCCAACGGGGATCCATCTACCCAGCCGTTGTAGTAGATGGGAGCACTTGACTGCTGGTTCCAGAGAAAGTTGTAGTAGATTTGAGTACCCCTGGAAGCATGTTGACCGTGGATCTGCTCCGTGTCCGGGGGCGGATCTGCATCGGTAGGCAGATCCAGGATCTCCACAATTGGATTCGCAGCGAGGCTTTCGATCGCGTCGCGCTCTAGTTCCACGATCGCACAGAAGCCTTCTTCGCACTCAGACACGACAACGCCCCCAAGCGCGCTCAGTGCGGAGCTGAGGGCCCGTTGTTGGTCCTGAAGGTCCCTCCGACGAGCGTTGAGATACCTCATGCGATGGCCGCGCTTCTCGCCTTCAGTCAAGACTTCATGGCGCGCGATCGCCCGGTTCAGAGCTTCCGTGTAGCCCGATATGGATCGATTGAGCGCAACGCTGGCACGTACCACCCCCGTGGAATCGACGCTCGCTTCTAGCTCGCGGCGCAAGCGCCGGGTCAGCTTCGAAGGCGTGTCCTCGACAGGTTGCGCCGGGATCGCGGGGTTTCGACGGCGTGATATCTCGACCACCCCGCTTTCGACCTCAAGGGGAGCGTCTTCCTCTGCCTGCCCCGCACCCGACATGACGGCGTATCGACGCCCATTTCCCGCATTCTTTTCTTCGACCAGCGCAAGCTTGCCGTCTTGGAGAGGCGCGGTCATCAGGGGATGCCCGAGAAACCTGGGCGCCCCCGCAGTCCCTTCCCCATTGCCTTGCGCATGGGCGCTGTCGGCAAACCATGCGCCCGTGATAACTCCGAGGCTGAGCGCAAGACTCAGTCCCGCTTGAGCGTTTCGCAATGTCATATTTCGATCCCCTTCCCGCCTGGACGGCGAGTTGCCGGGATTGAACAGAAGCAGCTGTAAGGAGTCAACGAAAAACAGGGCCCGAACTCACAAGTCACACAAGGGACTCCGCGCCCAGCGAGGGACTGACCTATACGCGTGACCGACCACCAGCACTCGTTTCTAATCGCACTGCACTGTCAGCTCGCATGCTGAGCTCTCTGCCCAACCCTCGGGTAGGCAGTTGCTTGGAAGCAGCCAGCAGCCTCCGGTAGGGTCCAACGCTGGCAAGACGGTGTCCCCGCAGGGATTACCAGTTCGAACCTGACAGCCGGCGAAAGACGTCCGCCGGGCAAAGCACTCCTTGTCCTCCGCGAAGGAGTAGGCACTGACTACCTGACAACCGTGGGCAGCGCACTTGTCCGCCGTGCCCCAGTCTGAGCACTGTTTGTCAGCACCAGCGCCGGTGTCAGTTGAAGCAGCGCCCTCGCGGGCGGCATCGACGGATCGCAACGCCGCGTCGACACCCTGCTCGACGCCTGTCCCGACATCTTCAGACATGGACGCTTCGGCACAGCTCGCCAACATAGCCAAGCACGTACATCCTATCCGGCGCCACCCTTGGCTGAGATTGGTCATGACGTTGCTCCTTCTCGTCACAATGCATACTGGGGCCAATCGCTAACTGCGAGGCCTCCGAGGTGTGCGAGGACGTCGCACGCGCGAGGGTGTCGAAGCCAGGTGTGACAACCTCCCCATCGTCACTATTCTGCTCCTGTCGGTGGAAGCTAGTTGCACGCTACAGTGAGGGTTCGAGGGAGTCCAGGGAGAATTCCTTCTCACTGCGAGATGGAGTCCGGACCCAGGGGTCCGAGACGATCTAGCCGGCAAAGGAGTCGCTGGGATGCCTGCCCAACGGACCCACGCCGACATGCCTTGGTGACGGTTCCTGGCGCCTGCCGGGGAGGCGAAAGGGTGCCTTTCACCGGGCACGCTCACCATCCCTGGTCACGGGAGCTCTCGAAGCGCGCCCCAGCAGGGGCGAGTGGGCTCCAGGGGAAGCGCTGTGCGCTCGCACGATTTCTTGGTCGGCGGCACAGGGCTGTCGGGCCCCGGCAACCACTGCGGTCTCGCGCCAGCGCGTGAGGTCGCTGCTTGTCTTGTGGCCACGGATTTCGAAGTCGAACTCACGCTCACATTCGCATGCCCGGGCGCGGAAACTCGATGCGTTTCCAAGACAGGCGCTGGCTATGCCCGCAAGCGGTGGCACGCCTGTTGCCTTGACACCGAGGCTGCAGCGACTGCGTGCCAGACTGTGCCGGTCGCATTCGTGCGTCAGGAAGGGTCAGATGCCAACAGCAACCCCCGCGATGTCCCCGCTGACGTCGCAAGCAGCGATGGAGTGGTTCGTTCCACTCGCCTGCCTCGCGCTGCTGCCGGCGTTCGGGACGGCCTGCGCGAGCTCTCGACCGATGCCGGGGGATGTGGACGGGGGCCAGATCGGCGAGCGGGGCGCGATGGACGCCGGCCCGTTCGACCCGCGCTTCGACGTCGTCGAGGAGTTCGCCTCCACCTGCTCGACTGCTTGTGAAGCCAACCGGCCGCGATCGACGGCGGTCTGCTCGAGCACCCCCCTTTCGTTCTGCACCGAGAGCTGCGGGCTGGCCTTGCGCAACACCGATCGGGCATGCGCCCAATGCGTCGTGGAGCGCATGACCTGGGTCGGCCTCGCGCCCGGGTGCTTCTCAGCCGACTGCGGCTGCGGCTGGAACCATGCCTCCTTCGACCTATCGCGCTGCGAGCGCACGTGCGAAGCGAGCGTGGCCTACCGGAAGGCCTTGCGCGAAGGCGCGCGGCCGCCGGCCGACGTGGGGCGCCCTCCGTTCGAGATCCTCGAAGTGGACGGACGGTTCACCGAAATCGAGGCGGGTCCCGACGGTCTCTTCGCGCTCCAGCGCCACCCACCAGAGATCGCCTATCTCTCGCTCTCAGGCAAGGAGCGATGGAGGCACCGGCTCGACGACCTTGGTGGTGCATTGCCGGCATTGCTATCCAACGGCCAACAGGCCTTCTTGCACCCCTCGCAGAACCCCCCGGACTACACGTGGACAGCCTTTGATGCACGGGGTAAAACAAGCGCGTTGGCCCCCGGCCTGTGGACAGCCACCTCGCGACCCGGCGTCAGCCTGGTCGGCATCGCCGACCGCGTAGTCCACCACTATGACGTGTATGGTGACCTGGAGGGCCAGTACGCCCTACCGCAAGGTGTCCGCTATGGCGACGGCCTTGTGGCCCTACAGGATGGACGCTACGTCGTCGGCAGCGCTGACTACGTCTATGGGGACACAACGCTGTTCTGGCTTTCGCCCGGGGATGCGGACGAGCTCGTGATCGACCGCGAGCTACCACTCGACTTCGAAGTCCATACTGTGGTCGAGGCAGATGGGGCAGGCCTCTTCTTCGCCACCGACTCCGGACCCAAGGGGACCCGTAGCAACGACGCAGGCGCCCCCTGGGCCGGCTTCGTCGCCACGGCGCCCGAGGACTCCTGGCAGTGGCGACCGGAGCCCCGCGACCTATGGACGACACGAGCCTCTATCCTTGCAGACGCGGACGGCGCACTGTACCGCATAGCCACCGAGGATCCCGAGTCAGGGTTCAAGGAGGGCCTCAGGCACTTCACCCCGAGTCCGCAACAACCCGACCCCTACGCAGATCGATGTAGCGTGTACGGCTGCGGAGGCGTCAGTGTGCGAAGCTTCGACCCCGAAGGGGAGCTTCTCTGGCAGTTCCAGTTCCGCTCCGAGGCGAGCCGGGTGCTCGACGCCGCGCTCATCGATGACCAGCTAGCGGTGCTCGCAACCTTGCATCGCGAAGAGCCATCCACGGTTGTCCTGCTCTTTGCCAAGAACTGACCTCCCCACATCTTGCTCTCGCAAAGGGCGTGAGTCGCACCTGTGACCAATCCGTTTCGGCCACATCGGGCCATGCTGGCCGGCTCGGACACGCGCGGATGCCGCGGCGGCCCGCCGCTCTTCGACTTCACAGCGCTTTCGCTTCCCTCACGCGTACGGCGATGCGAGCGTTCGGTCGCTCCCAACCGGCCCAGCGAAGTGGAGTTGCCACGCAGCCTGCCTGCCAGCATGGTGAATAACCAGGGCCACAGCCGCGGTCTCGACCTCGTGCTCTGCTTGACCCTACGATCAACGGACCACCTGAGGGGGTAGCATGCGTGTACGGGCCGGGATGACTCGGATCGGGTGTTTGGCGTTGCCGGTTCTATGGGCCGTGGGGGTCGCCCGCGCGGAGCCTTCGGGGTTCGGCGACCACGCGGGCTGGGTGGACGAACAGGACGCGACCACGTGGTGTGTACCGCTGACGACCGGTCGTACGCTCGAAAGCCACGCGGTGCGGGTGGCGTCGGACGGTGCGATGGGGCCAGCCCTGGACACGCTGGCGCACCGGGCGCGCGCGAGCTGTTTTCGGGACCAGAGTCTGTCGGGGCGCGCCCGCGTGCGAACGACGCGGTGGACAAAGGGTGACCGGACGGCGAAGACCATGTGTCCAAAGAGCCATCCCCATCCGGCCCATGTTCGCTGCCAGGTCAAGGGGCTCTTGGGCGCTCCGGCCTACGTGTTTTTGGGCAACGGGGAGGCGACCTCCTGTGGCGACGGTATCCTGGAAGTGACCGCCGAAACCGGCCCGGTCGGTCAGGTCACCGGCGGCAACCCTCAGGAGGGGATTCCGCTGTTCAACGACACGTTCAGTCAGGCCTCCGTCGCTGGCACCGACATCGGTGCGCCGTTCTTCACCGCCGGGCGCATGTGCTTCGGGTTCGGCGACTCCTTTTCCGACATCGTCACCGACGAGGGCTGGCGGTCCAACATCGTCGCCTGCACCAGCGACTTCGACCCGCTCGATGGTGATGGCCTGACCATCGATAGCTGGGACGGCAGCAGTGAGGACTTCGCACCAGAGTCGGTCGCGTCCGAACACGATCCCTGGGGCGAGGGAGAGATCTCGAAGATCCCCTCCGCCGGCTTTGGCTTGACGAGCGCAGACGGCGAGCACTTTCGCTTCCTGTGGTACTTCTCTGCTCACCACTGGGAGCCCGGCCTGTTGACGAACCATTCGGGCTTCGCACGCTCGCACAACGGCGGACCGTGGGTTGATCTCGGTCCCATGTGGCCCGGAGAAAGCAACTTTGCGACCGGCGCAGTGCACTACGACCGCAGCGCGGGATTTCTCTACTTCTTCGGCGCAACCACCTTCACTCCGTTGCTCGCAAGTGGCATCCGCGTCGCGCGTGTCCCGGCGCGCGTCGATGCCGTAACCGACGCAACCCAGTACGAGTACTGGAGCGGCTTCGAGTGGATCCCGGACCACGATGGCGACGCTCAGGAAGCCAAGTGGGAGGCTTTCGGACCAGAAGCCGACATCATCGCAGGCACCGACTTTCCGCGCTTTGATTTTTCGGTTGCGTACAACGGCTATGCCAACCGCTTCATGGCACTCACCCTCAGCGTTGAGACCGGTGCCATCCAGGTGCACCAGTCCCCGACAGATGGAGTCACGGGGCAGTGGCAACGTGTCGACGCCAAGAACATGCCGACCGGCGGCTTGAGTGAGGACGAGACCTGGTATGACGGGCACTACGCGCCAATGCTGTCACCCATGTACATGCGAAATGGTGGCGAGGAACTCTACGTTCTCATCTCCCACTGGCGCCTCTTTCACCCCGAAGACGAAATCTACAACGTGAACTTGTGGAAGATGACGGTAACTCGGAACCAGGGCCACGACAGCTGCAACCTGGACGACCACTGCCTGCACTAGCTAGCAAACCGGGAGGATAAAGTCGACCGTGGCGCCCCGGCCGGCCTCGCTATGCAGTTCAAGGCGGCCGTGGTGGGCACGGGCGACCTGGTCTGCGATCGCCAGGCCCAGTCCCATGCCCTTGGGACGGGTCGTGAAGAATGGTTCAGTCGCCTTCTTCCTGGTGCTGGTGTCCATCCCTTCACCATCGTCCCGCACCTGAAACCGCAGCGCCGGTCCGAGCTCACGGGTCGATGCCAGCTCCGAGACCCCGATCGTGACGCGCCCTCCGTCGACGGTCGCCTTGAGCGCGTTAGATAGCAGGTTGGCGAGCGCCAAGGAGACAAGGCGCCCGTCTGCCCTCAGGACGTGGTCGTCGGCGTCGCATCCCACTTTATCGATCGCGATGTCCGTCGGGATGCCCGGCTCGGACGTGGCGAGCCCTACCGCTGCGTCGATCAGCGTCGCGGGGCTGTGCGGTGAGATGCTCGGCTTGAGCGGCTTTGCGTAGATCAGCATGTCGTCGATCAGCCGCGCCAGGCGGGACAACTCTTCCTCCGAGATTGCGAGCAAGCGTTTCTTGGTCTCTTCGCCCAAGGTTTCGTGCCTTCGCAGGCTCGCGGCCGCGTTCTTGATAACCGCCAGCGGATTGCGAACCTCATGCGCGAGGACGGCTGAAAGCTCGCCGATAGCGGAAAGACGCCGCCTCTGGACCAACGCATCCTGGGCCAGTGCCAATTTGTGGTAGTTGCTTTCCAGATCGGCGGACCGTTGCCGCAAGGCGGCACTGTTACGCACATACAGTTGCGCCCGGCTCGTGCTCATCACTAGCATGTGGAAGGCGCTCATGAACTCCATCAGATAGACCGACTCGAGGACCCCAAAACGCATCATGAGGTCGTGCGCGATCGAGAGCGTGACCAGTGGCATGCTATACAGGACTGGAGCCTGCACCTCCTCGGGCGCGTGCTTGAACAGTAGAAGGGCGCAGCGCGCCACCAATAGCCCGGCGACACAGTATGCGAGGTAGCCCAGGACCGATGGCGGAGCTTCGTGATAGTGGTGTGCGAAGGGGAGTGTCACCAGCGGTGTCGGTGGAAGCCTCCCCGGCGCCAGCATGAGGCCCGAGGCGGCCAGGGCCAATAGCACCCAGCAGGTGCCCCTTAGCAGCCGCGCCAAGAGCGGCGTCCCACTCCCGGTCGCGCGCAGTTCAAAGTCGATGCAGCACAACAGGGCCGTTGCCTGGCCCACTTGTTGGAGCCGCTGGGCCCAGTACCCCGCCTCGAGGTTCGGCGCGTCAGTCAGGACGGCGGCGCCAAACGCATTGAGCGCCAGGGCGTACATGAAGACGCTGAAAAAACGGTAGGGGGAATGGGTGCCATCGCGAACGATCATCTGGGCGCCCAGTCCCAGAGTCACCCCGAGGGCAGAGATGCAGAAGAGCACCACTGCCAGTGGAGAGATCATGGCGCCTCCTGATGGGTGGGGTGCGGTACGCGAAGCGACACGGTCGTGCCATGGCCCACCTGGCTCTCGATGTGAACGGAGCCACCGTGCGCCGAGATCACCCGGTCCACCACAGCCAGCCCCAGACCCGTTCCGCTCGGCCGCGTGGTGAAGAAGAGTTCCTGCACCCGCTTCAGTAGGGGCTCGGGAATCCCCGGTCCGTCGTCGCTGATCCGAAACAGGGTCGTTCGTTGTCCGTCGACACACTCGTCCTGCGCTTCAACAGTGATGGTCCCCCCCTCCAGCATGGCGTTGTACGCGTTGTCGAGCAGATTGCACAGTGCCTGGCACATCAACTCCGGGTCCGCGAAGCAGTCCACCCCACCGTCCCGCAACCGAACCTGTACGGTCGTCCGGCGATTCTCCTGTTGTTGCGAGCGCTCCGCCGCCGCTCGCAGCAGCTCCGAGGCTGCAACCTGGGCCGGCTTTGGGTTGAGGGGACGGCTGTACACCAGCAGGTCGTCCACCAAGCGATCCATGCGGTCCGTTTCCTCGTCCATCACGTCGACCGTGGCGTTCCATGCGGCGGAGATGCGACCGCGCGAAAGCGAGGCTAGAGAGTGTTTGAGGATCGTCAGCGGGTTGCGCAGTTCGTGCGCAACGATGGCCGAGATCTCACCCACCGCAGCCAGCTGCTCGCGGTGCAACAGCTCCTTCTCGGTGGCGGCCAGCTGACGCGTGCTGGCATTGAGCTCGCGTGTCCGTCGCTCTAGCGCATCAGAGACCCGGTGGCCCCGCTCGATCAACCTCCGGCTCACCCCCACAGCCATGAGCAGAAACACGTACTCGCTGACGAAGATGGTGTCGATATGGGTGTGTTCCGCCCACAGATCGAATAGCACCCCAAGCACGACCGCAATCGGAGCCCAGACAGGGGGACGCAGGCGATAACGATCCCGTCCCCGATAGGCGAGCAGCAGCGCCAAGCACGCACCGACCAAGATGCCTGCCTCGATCAGCTTTCCGGCGAGCGTGAGCTCGGCCCACTGCAGGCCCGGGCCGGCTCCGAACGAGCGATCTGGGGTAACCCCCTCGTGCGTCGTCAGGGCTCCCGCAAGGCCGAGTACCAGTGCGCAGGCCGGCAGTGCGTATCCAAAGCCCAGGGCCAGCCGGTGCGCCCCCCCGTGCAGCTCACGGGCGAAGGCGATATAGAAGCCGGTGGCAAAACTGCCCGCCACCAGCTGAAGACTCTGTGCCTGCGCGGAGGCGGCCACGGTCGCGGCCTCGATCAGCATGGCAGAGCCGACAGTGAACGTGCAAACGCTCAGGCACAGCATGCCAAAGGCGCGCACGACACGGTTGTGCTGCCCCCCCGCCCCCATGAGCAGCGCGTGGGACCCGATCGCAGCGTACACCACGGCTTTCCGGCGAGCGTGAGCTCGGCCCACTGCAGGCCCGGGCCGGCTCCGAACGA
>JAPPOR010000059.1 GCA_028817905.1 Myxococcales bacterium | reverse complement strand
AGCTATTCGGCGTAGCCCAACGAACGCATGATGGCCTTTTCCCGGTCCGTCAGGCGTACGTCGTGGCCCCGCTTCAGCTGAAAGCGGCCCTCGTTCCAGGACTCGACCCGTGCACGCAGCAGCGCGGCAACGCGGGGTTTCCGATCGGCAATCGAGTGTTGCTCTCGCGGATCCACCAGGAGATCGAACAACTCGAAGGTGCCCAGGCGGTAGTCTATGATGGCCTTGTACCGCCCAGCGATCACCGCAATCTCGTCCTCGGAATAGTAGAACGTGCTGGTAAATACCGGCGACGGTGCCCGTGAACCGTCCAGACTCTTGCCCCTGTGGGAGGCCTCCCTGGGCAGACCGGCCAACGCCACAATCGTGGGCGCCACATCGAGCAAGGAAACCGGCTCAAGGTGGCGCTCTCCGTGCGTCTGCCCTGGTCGCTTGATCAATAGCGGAACGTGTACCGTTTCATTGTACAGAGCAATCGCGTGGCCAATTTCACCATGGTCCAGGAACTCCTCGCCATGGTCCGCCACCACCACAACGACCGCGTGTTCGAAGCGTCCAAGCGCACGCAGGCCGGAAAGGAGCCTCCCCACGTGATGGTCTGTGTAGGCGATCTCGGAATCGTAGTTCCGCCGCGAACCCCGCATCGCCTCCTCGTCCAGGTCTGCCCGCAAGGTTTGCGCGAGGAACGAGACGACATTGCGATCGTATGGATGACCCCATGCCTTGGGCCCCAGTTCGAAACCGGGCTGCAGCACGTAGTCGTAGTGGGGATCGAAGTAGTGCGCGTACAGAAAGAGAGGTCGGTCGCGGTCCGACTCGCGAGCGGCAAGCAATGCGGCATCGGTCACCTGTTGCGAGGTGACCATGGCCCCGTGAGACAGGTGCTCCTGTACGCGATCGTACCCTATCTCGTGACCATAGCGCGTGCTGATATACCGGTTCGTGAACACCGCTTCCGTCTGATAGCCGTGGTCGCCCAGGACGCGCGCCAGGGTCCGCGTGTCGGGATGCAGCTTGGAGGGGGCCTTGTGCTCGCCAAGCTCCCTCGGATAGCGCGACGCCAGCAGCGAAGCCACTGACGGTGCCGTCCAGGAGGACTGCGCATAGGCGCGTCGGTAGTCCGTCGCGACACCGGCAAACTCCTCGATTTCCGGAGTCGTGGGCTTCGGATAGCCGAACAGACTCATGTGATCGGTCCGAAGCGTATCGATCATCACAAGAATGACATCAGGCGGACGGCCATGCCCGCGGTCCGGTGGATCGAGCTCCGAACAGCCCAGCTGGGTGGCCACCCCGCCGATCAACAGCAAAAGCCACCCGCACTGGGTCCGATCCCGATCCCGACAGCGACGCATTCGGGCTGCTCTAGCCCGGATCAACCTCAGATTCCAGATCGCCTCATCTGGTGCCCAGCTTCGGGGCGGTTTCGCCGACGTGCCGCCTAGTTACGCCCTGCGGGCTTCGCCGGGTGTCATACCGGTCCAGCGCTTGAACGCACGCCGGAAGCTCCGCCCATCCGCGAACCCTGCCATCCGCGCGATGTCCTCAACCGGCACGCGAGTGGACTGGAGGTAGTCCATCGCGAGGTCGCGCCGTGTCTCATCCATGAGGGTCTGGTAGGAAGTCCCGCTCTCATGCAGGGCTCGTCGCAATGATCGCTCGCTGGTGCGCAGGGAACGTGCCGCCGTGCGGACGTCCGGGAAGCCTTCGTCGCGATTGCGCAACAGGTGGCGGACCTGACTCACCACGCTCTTGCGCTCCTGTGTGGCTTCCAACTCCTGCAAGCACTGCTGCTCGGCCACAGCTGCACTGGACGCGCACGAGTACAGAAGGGGTGCATCCCAGCAGCGCGCGTGGAACACGACCTCCGTAGCCTCCGCATCAAACTCGATGGGATGCCCGAGGGTCGGGGCGTATTGGTTCGCGTAGCTCGGTGCGGAGTAGTCAAAGCGCACGCGTTCCACATCGGGACTGCGACCGAGAACGAGTTGCAGCTGCGCCAATAGCGCACCGACGATGGCCTCGGACGCGAAGCAACGGAGCGCACCCAAGCGGATGAATTGCTCGAGCCGCATGACCATGTATTCGCCGTCGCGGTGCAGGGTGAACTCGATATGAGGCACCAACAGCGCGCCGTATTTGACAATCAGCTCGACTGCCTCCCCGAACTTGCTCGCGTTGAGGGTCGCGTAGCCAAGCGCCCCCCATCGCCCCATGACGAAGCGTGGCCCCAGAGTCAAACCCAACGAAGGGTCGCGGCTCAGGACGATCGACGCCTGGACCAACGAACGCAGCTGCTTGTAGGAAATGCGTGCCTTTGGGCTGCGCAGCATAACCGACTCGATGCCGGTTCCCTCGAGCAACCGCCGTTCATCCACCCCACGCTCCGCAACCAACCGGACCAACTCGGCCGGGTACGTTGTGGGCACAACAGGATCACCAATTCCGAGAAACTTGCGCAGGACAGAACTCCTTCTAGTGGAGTTCCCCTGCTGGCGCGTTCCCAAGCGCCACACTACAACCACCAGGCCATCGTACCCACACCCACAGCGGAGGCAAGGGGTCTGGCCGAAATAGTGGGCCTTTGGCCTCGACGATTGCGCCCAATTCCGCTGAATGGCCCGCCCCTGCGGCCACACTCGCCCCTCTTCAGCCCAACTAGCCTATTGAAAACAGGCCACTTCCGTCCCATGCCATCGCGTCCCCCATGCAACCCAAGAGCGTGCTGCCGCCGATGCCGGTCGCCCTCGCCATGGCTGCATCAATTCTGGCCCCAACCAGGGACACGAAGCTAGGGGGACTCTTCGATCCCCGCTGCCTGCAACCCGAGCGAAGCGGCACGACCTGATGAAAGGGGGACGGGCGCGTGTACGCATAGTGCAGCTTGGCCGGCGGGGGGAGAGGGCCGCGTGGCCCTCTCCGTGCACAAAAAACCTGGCCTGCAGCTTCCCGAAGGCGAGTCTCAGCCTAGACGGCCTGTCTCGCGAGGTACTCGATCAAGTCGATCTTGGTCACCAGTCCCGTCAAGCGCGAACCGTCGAACACCATCGCCAGACGAGTGTCCGCGAGCATTTTCTGCAAGCTCTCGATCGACGTGCCTGGCTCCACAGAAGCGTAGTCGTCGTCGACCAGGGAAGCCACGGTCGCGCCCGGCGAATACTCACCGGTGGCCAAGTGCCGAAGCAGGGCGACTTCACTGACCACGCCGAGCAAACGATCCCCGTCAAAGACGGGTAGCTGCGAAATCCCATGCGTCGTCATCGTCTTGATCACGTCTCGGACGCGCTCGTCCGCCCGCGCCGTGATCAATTCGGTGCGCGGCTGCCGCAGGAGATCACCGACGGTCCCAAGGCCCGGGGATTGCTCCAGAAAGCCGTTCTCGCGTAGCCACTCATCATTGAACACCTTGGACAGGTACTTGGCGGCACCATCGGGAAGTAGCACCACGATATTTTCGCGCCGGTCGCGCTCGCGGGCGTACTTCACCGCCCCCGCAACGGCCGCACCTGAGGATCCCCCCGCGTAGAGCCCCTCGAGCCGCACCAGCTCCCGCGCGGTCAGGAAACACTCCTTGTCGTCAACACGTACGATGTCGTCCAGCAGCGAGGCATCGAATGTGGAAGGTAGAAAATCCTCGCCGATGCCTTCCACCATATAGGTGAACGCTTTCGTCAGGCGCTGATGCTTGACGTAGTCGTAGTACAGCGAACCAACGGGATCGACACCAACCAACCGGACCTCCGGCTTGTGCTCCCGGAGATAGCGCCCCACCCCCGCCATGGTTCCGCCCGTACCCATCCCTGCAACAAACACGTCGATCTCGCCATCGGTTTGCTCCCACAGCTCTGGACCGGTCGACAGGTAGTGGCCACCGGGGTTGTCGGGGTTGTGGTATTGGTTGGCGTAGAAGCTGTTGGGCGTCTCGTCGCACAGTCGTTTGGCGACCGAGTAGTAGCTGCGGGGATCGTCCGGCTCAACAGCCGCCGGACAGACGACGACGCGCGCGCCAAATGCGCGCAGAGACGCGATCTTTTCCTCGCTCATCTTGTCAGGCATGACAAAGACGCACTGGTAACCACGCACGGCAGCGATCATGGCCAAGCCGGCACCTGTGTTTCCGCTGGTCGCTTCGATGATCGTGCCGCCGGGCTGCAGATCCCCACGCACCTCGGCCTGGTCAACCAGATTGAGCGTCATGCGGTCCTTCATGGACCCGCCAGGGTTCATGTACTCGCACTTCACGTAGATGTCCGCCTTGAGCCCTGCGCCGATTCGGTTGAGCTTCACGAGTGGCGTGTTGCCGATGGCCTCGAGGATGTTCGCACGCGCCTGCTTGAGCATGGGAAAATTATGGTCCCCGAGCGCTGCGGAAGCAATTCAGGTATTGCGCAAAGTAGCACCCCAAGTGGGTTTCAATCGGACCGCGGCAAGCGCTGGGAACGATAGCGCTTCAACGCAGGTGAACCCGGGGGAGCGCCCAAGATCGGGCTGCGCGAAAAGACCGAAAGCGCCAAATCGTCCTGCTGCCCGCTCGCCAGCCTGCACGCACCAGCATACGCGATCATGGCTGCGTTGTCGGTGCAGGTATGGAATGGCGGCACGCAAAGCTCCAGGCCCGCTTCGCCGCAGGCAACCGCCGCATGGTCACGCAAACCACGATTGGCCGCCACCCCGCCCGTGATGACCAGCCGCGGGACCCGACGCCGCCGACAAGCCTTGATCGCCTTGTTGACAAGCAACTCGACCACAACCCTCTGAAACGACGCGCACAGGTCCGCGCGCCCGTCATCCGTGTCTGGCACACCGTGCTTGCGCAGGTGCTGGGCAACTGCTGTCTTGAGGCCGGAAAAACTGAACTCGAGGTTGCGACTGTTGGCCATCGGTCGCGGCAATTCGACGGCGTCCGACCGACCCCTCGCCGCAAGCTTGTCGACGCGGGGTCCGCCGGGATAGCCGAGTCCCATCAGCTTGGCGACCTTGTCGAACGCCTCGCCAGCGGCATCGTCACGGGTCTGCCCCAGCTGCTCGATTTCGGTGGCAGATCGCACCTCATAGAGCGCTGTATGCCCACCACTGACGAGCAGCGCGATGTACGGATGGGCAACGCGACCTGAAACACGGGCCGCCGGCGGCGCGGCCAGGCCCTGCTCACCCGGCGCCTTCCAAACGTGCACGCTGAGCAGATGTCCGATCAGATGATTGACGCCAATCAAAGGCAAGTCGCGACAAAACGCCATCGCCTTGGCAGCCTGGACGCCGACCAACAGCGCACCCACCAACCCCGGTCCTTGGGTGACGGCGATCGCGTCGATCCCGCGCCATCCGGGCGCGTAATCCGCAAGCGCTTGCTCGACAACCACGGCCAGGTTGGTCATGTGGGCGCGTGAGGCCAACTCGGGAACCACGCCGCCATAGGGCGCATGTAACGCCACTTGGCTTGCCACCACGTCGCTCAGAATCAAGCCGTCATCACGGACAATCGCGGCAGCGGTCTCGTCACACGAGGTCTCCAAACCCAAAACGATCACAGCTCCGTGCGCTCCAAACGAAAGATGCCAAACAGCGGGCCCGCCCTATCCACAGCAGGCGCCGCCACCCGAACCTCAACGCGCCCCGATTCCATCAGCGAGACAAAGACCATCGCGTGTCCGGCCGTCGCGCCCTGGTGTACCGCAGCGTAGAACATGTAATTCTGAACCCGCCCGGGTCCCGGAAAGTCGTAGCGGGCGAGCACGTCCTCCGCCAACCCCGCGATTGGCTGTAGCGGCGCCATCCGTAGCGGTCCGGGCACACGATCTTCGGCCCCGCAGCGGGTCGGCGTACCGGCTGCGCAGGTATAGGTGTCGATCGTGCCTGGCGATCGATCCGCCTTAACCGAGCCAGCGATACTCGGGTCAAACCGCAGCTCCATCTGCAACGCCGTGTCAAACCCGTACAGCAAGAACGGTTGCTGTGTCTGGCCGGTCCCCGCGTCCTCAGGCTGAGCCCCCACCACCGGACCCAGGAACACTTCGCGCTCGCTCGTTCGAAAGTCGTCGAGGTCATCGCAAGCCGCCGTCGCCAGCAACGACCACCACAACAGAACTTGCCCTACGCGCGTCATCGCGCCTGGTGTAGCACGAACAGGACCTGCCCCGGAGCATTCACGAACTCCTCGTGGGATCGCGCAGGGCGTTTGGCTTCGCACAGTGCTCGGCGACCGGCCGGAATACTCCCGTGTATTCCAGGGCGGCCAGAGCCCTGTGAAGCGAATTCCCTAAGCGATCCCACGCCGAAGTCGTGATTGATCCGAGCTAGTACGAACTGATCGCATCCGACGCGCGCCTCGCTTGTCCCCGGTTTCCAATCATTCGCGGCCTCTTCGAAAGGGGAGCCCCCCTTCCTTCATCGGCCGCGGACCCTGTGAAAACCGGGCCCTGCGCGATCCACCACGACGGTAGTGACCAAGTCGTACCAAGCGGGCCTATGATCTCGTGGTTCGCGCAAATGGCGGTCAGGCCCCGTGGCAGCGCTCATCCGGACTTGGAGGCCGCCGTGGGCGCACTGCCCGGTTCCTCGCTCGCCGCCGAGCGCCGGGAAACGCCGGACAGCGAGCGATAGCGCTGAAGAAGCCGGGTGTCGCCGGCGATCGCCGCCTGCGCGGCGGCCTCGCCGAAGTGTCGCTGGGCCAGCTCCGTCTTGCCGCGAGCCTGCTCCAAGCGTCCCCATAGACCCTTCGAGCGGGCGACAAGGTACGGCACCTGGGCGTCGACGCTGGCCTGCTCCGCAACCACCAATGCCGAACGGGCCTCCGGACTCTGGGACTCCACATGTAGGGCGGCCAGTTCAACCGCTAGCTGCGCCCGCTGCACACGGTCCGGATCCGCCTTCGGCAACAGGTCCCAGGCCGCCGATAGGGCTGCGATTGCGCCCTTGGGATTGCCCTCCGCGCGGCGCAGGCGCGCCACCGCATTCTGGACCTCCAGTTGGGTCTCTTCGGAGTCCTGCCGCACAGCGATTTCGAGGGCCTGACCCAGCACGCGATACGCCTCCCGCGCCCGTTGCTTGGCTTCCAACACACCGGCTAGCGCTACCAGGATCTGCGCCCGATCGACGCTGGCAGGAGCAGAATACTCGAGGGCCTCGCGTAGCACACCCTCCGCACCTGCGACATCGCCGCGTCGCGCGAGCACATCTCCCAAGCGACGGCTGATACTCTCGATCGCCCGCTCGAGATAAGTATCTCCCGACTGCAAGAGCTCGCGTCGAGCCAGCTCGAGAGCGCGGCGGTACGAAGACACAGCCGTTCCCAGATCGCCGCGGTGAAACGCCAGATCACCCAGTCGCTCCAACAACACCAGCGCGCTGAGCGTTTCACCAGACCCGTACGCATGATGCCCGCGCACCTCGAGCGGTGCCCCCCCTTCGGTGACAATCGACAACGCTCGCTCATGCAGCTCCTTGCGAGCCGCGGCGGGAATCGAGGCTTCCACAAGGTCGCGCACGAAAGGATGCACTACCTGCAACATCGGCCCCTGGTCGAGCAGCAGGCCGTTGCCGATCAGCAAACGAAGATTTGACTCGAAGTCCTCCCCGAACAGGCACTGCGCCATGGTCTTGGGGGTGCGGGTGCCCAGAATCGAGACCGCCTGGAGCAGCAAACGCGCACCGATTGGCAGCCGCTGGATACGTTGTCCGATGGCATCCGCCAGGCGCGACGGTAAGCCGCTCGCCGACGTGTCCACGCCCAACCCAAGCTCGACGAGCTGCTCGACATATAGCGGCAGCATCAACAGGTCATCCGGATCCGGCTCGCGCGCAGAGCGATTCGGCTCGCCGCTCAACATCGCCCGTGCCTCTGCACCGGTCAACCCCCGGAGCTCCAGCACCTCCGTGTCCCGGGGCAAGGGAACCTCTCGGGTGGCTTGGCCAGCCATCAGCAACAAGATGCCGAGGTCGCGACTGTGATCGGGCAAGGCGCGCAGCACCTGCAGCGTGAGCCCATCGCAGCGATGAAGCTCATCCACCATCAAGACGCAGCGCTTGACCTTGCAGGTGGCGAGCGCCTCTTGAGCTGCATATCGCATCGCCACTGCCACTGCACCTGCGCGGCTCTCGCCGATCGCGCCGCGCAGCCCCACGGGTTCGACCAGCTCCGAAAGCCCCGCGGCAACCATCGCGTCGGCAGGGGGCGTCTCCTTGACCAAGCTCTCGAGCCCAGCCCAGTCGAGCCCGAGGAGCCCCAGGACAAGGTCGCGAATCGCATGGTACGGCGCAGGAGCGCCCGCTGGATGGGGAGCGCCAGTGACCACGAGATCGTCGGCGGCGATGCAACGCTCACCCATCTCGGACAGAAGCCGGGTCTTTCCGATGCCCGCTTCTCCGGAGATGAGCACGGGGACAAAGCGCGCAGCAGCCTGGTCGCGCAGCTCGTGCAGCTTCGCGAGCTCTTCTTCACGCCCTACCAACGCGCGCGTGCGAGTCGGCTGCCGCGGCACCCTAGGTGGTGCGGAACGGCCAGTGCGGGAAGCAAACGGCACGGGCGAAACCTGCAAGGGAGCGCCGCAGCTGGCACAAAACCGGCTCTGCGCAGGGCTCCGGTGTCCGCAGCCAGGGCACGCGACCTCCTGCACCCGCGGAGACAGTCGCTGCATCACTTCCTGCATCGCCGTCGACATCTCGGTCGCATCCTGAAAGCGGTCACACGGCTTCTTGGCCAGCGCCCGCATGGTCACCTCCGCAAGCGGCGCGGGAATCGCTCGCTGGGGCGCTACATCGCGCGGGTCCGGGATCGGATCCTGGATATGCCGAAGGACCACGTTGGTGGGCGTGTCCGCGACAAAGGGCAGGGTCTCCGTCAGCAGCTCAAATAGCATTACGCCAACCGAGTAGATGTCACCGCGCCCGTCAACATCTTCGCCGCGACCCTGCTCAGGGGACATGTAGTCCGGCGTTCCACACACAAGACCTGGCATCGTGATACTCGTCGCGAACTGGCCGCCCGTCATTAGTTTTGCCAGGCCGAAGTCGACCACCTTGACCAGATCGGCGCCACTGCGCAGTCTCTCGATGATAACGTTCTCGGGCTTGAGATCTCGATGCACCACCTCGAGTGCATGGGCTTCTCCAAGCGCGTCCAAGACGTTGCATACGATCCCGCAAATGCGACCAAAGGGTAGCGGCCCATCCTCGCGCATGAGTCGCGACAGATCCTTGCCCCGCAGGAACTCCATGACCAGATAGAGGATCCCGTCGTCGGTGCGCCCGAAATCGATGATGCCCACACTATTTGGGTGGTTGAGACGACTCGCAGCCTTGGCTTCCGTGTAGAAGCGCGCAACCGACTGCTCATCGGACAGCAAGTGTGGGTGAACTACTTTGATCGCAACCGTGCGCCCGAGCGCTCGCTGCTCGCCGCGATAGACCCGGCCCATCCCACCGACCCCGACGAGCTCCTGAACAAAGTACGCCCCTGCGATCGAGCGGCCTACGAGCCCATCGGTATCCGGCTCCGCCCGCTCACCGATCCCAGCCCCGCAATTGCGACAAAAGCGGTCGCCATCACTCGCTGAAGCGCCGCATTGATGGCACAAATCCACTTACGAAAGGATAGCCGAAGCCAAGCGGTGCCAAAAGTGTTGAAATCCCTGCATTCGGCGACAACCGGCAGCGAAGGGGTCATGCGCCAACGGGCCCTGGGAGTAGGCCTAGCCTGGATCAACCTGTGGGTACTGTGGGTGGGCTGGCCGGCCCTGTTTTCGGACCACCTACCGTGGGGAGACGTCGCACTGTCTTGTCTATCCTGCGGCCTTTTGGCGCTTGGCACCCGCTTGCTGCGCACTAGACACACACTGGAACTGGACCAGACGGAGCAGCCTATGGCGCGTGCATCCAGCCGCATCCGCCTGGGTCTCCTGGCGCAGCTGGTGCTCGCGCCCGCCTTTCTGGCTGCCACGGTGGCGACGCGCCCCGAAGCCCAAAACCGGCACGTCTTCGACACCCCGACGTTGGTCTTCGCAAGCTTGAGCCTGAGCCTGTACGGTGCCAGCGCGCTATCGTATGCACAACCGCTATGGCTGAGTCAGCAAGGCGTAGGGATTCCGCTGACACATCACCCGTGGATGTCCCAACCACGCTTCTACGAGCGCGTACGCGGGACGATTCTTCTATCCGTAATGCTCATCGGCGCGGTCGCCATCGGGATCGTCGCTCCCGGGATCGATGACTTCGAAACGCTGGAAGGCGCCTGGGGAGAGTCTGTACTGGAGGGTGGTCTATTGACAGCGGTGCTCGGCGGCGCTCTGGGGGTCGCCATCGTTGGTCTGTCCTTCACCGAAGCGATGCGTCCACGGTCCACCCACAGCGCCTACAGTGGGCGCGGCTTCCCCCGGGCGGCGGCCTTCATCGCCATGGCAACCCTTGGTACGATCGTCTACTGGCTAGTCAGGACCTAGCCTGGATGATTCATGGCTTCGATGCCGCCTCGCTGTCATTCGACTCCACAGCGCTTTGTCCGCCCTAGAAAATACGGAGAGTATTCTCGTCGGTCGCCGAGCGCTGTGAAGCCGAATCCCTGCGCGATCCGGCGCCGAAGTGATGAATCATCCGGGCTAAGTACCCACGGCCGTTCCCCCAGCAAGGTATCATGAGCCGAGTCTTGGAAGACAACGCAGCGGAGGAGTTCCGAGCGCTGGTGGTGGACGACGAGCCCCTGGTGGCGAAGTCACTGGCGGAACTGTTGCTGTCGCTCGGTGTCACCAGCGCGAGAGTCGCGAGCACAGGCAGCGAGGCATTGGAGAAGATCGCCAACGAAGACTTCGACGTAGTCTTCTGCGACCTCCACATGCCGGGTATGGATGGCGTCGAAACGATGCGTCAACTAGCCGGGCAGAGGCGCGACACGGCCATCGTAGTCCTCAGCGGTCGGGACGAGAAGGTGCTGCGAACCGTCGGGGAGCTGGGGCGGCGACGCGGGCTCAATGTCGTGGCGACGCTTGCGAAGCCGATCACGCTGAAGCAGCTGACGCAGGCGCTCTCGACGGTCCGTACAGGCATTAGCGAGCGCCCGCCCAGACCGCTCTCGGATCTGAGCGAGCAGGCCCTCTGGCTGGCGCTGGAGACGAGCGAACTGCGCGTTCACTATCAGCCGCAGCTGCGGCTGGCCGACGGAGAGCTCCACGGCCTGGAAGCCCTAGTCCGCTGGGAACACCCCGACCACGGGCTGGTCCTGCCCGATAGGTTTGTGCCGCTAGCCGAAGCCACGGGCCTGATCGAACCCCTGACCGACTTCGTGGCCGGCCAAGCGGTAACCGACTGCGGGAAGTTTCATGCCCAGGGGATGCCGATCTCGGTATCGGTGAACCTGTCAGCAAAGACCCTACGGCGCCTCGACCTCCCGGACCGCTTGGAACAAGAGGTCGCGCGCGCCCAGCTCGCGCCCGAGCACGTCACCCTCGAAATGACAGAAAGCGGAGTCACTGCAGACATAGAAAGCCTGCTCGACATCAGCGCGCGCCTGCGCCTCAAGGGCTTCCGGCTGTCGATCGATGACTTCGGAACGGGAAGCTCGAGCATGACACAACTGCAGCGACTTCCGTTTACGGACCTCAAGATCGACCGTGCCTTCGTACGCGACGCGTGCACCGATAGCGAGAGCCACGCGTTGGTCACCTCATCGGTGGAACTAGCGCGGACTCTTCAACTCAAGGTGGTTGCCGAGGGGATCGAAACCGCGGATACGTGGAACCTGCTGGCCTCGCTAGGCGTCGACCTTGGCCAGGGAAATCATATGGCGCCAGCAATGCCCATCGAAGCCGTGCTTCCTTGGCTGTCCCGCTGGCGCTCGCGGGTAGCCTGAGGCTCAAGGTCGCTAGCCCGCATTCATCACCAAACCACGCGCCCTCGCACAACTGCTCGACTCTGCAGGGCTTTCGCCTCAGTCGAAAATACAGCGAGTATTCCCTCCTTCACCGCAAGCCCTGCGAAGCCGATCACTTGCACGATCATCACGTGCCTTGGTGATGGATCCGG
>JAPPOR010000587.1 GCA_028817905.1 Myxococcales bacterium | reverse complement strand
CCGCGCTCCAGCGGGACCGTACGCCGGTCACCCAGGTCACGACGAACACCGTGCTGCGCGGCTTTAAACTCGAGATCCGCCAAGGCTGCGCCGCCGGCATCGTCAGAAGGTGCCGCCAGAGACGGCTGCTCGGGCTTTTCGCGCACGACATAGGCAACCAGGTTCCCAGGCTCACCCGGTTTGCCATCGTAGACCGTCACGGCGGCCTTGACTCCCTTGCAGCGGTGCAGCTGGGCATCCACCTCGCCTAGCTCGATCCGAACTCCACCCACCTGGACTTGGTGGTCGCGTCTGCCGAGGAACTCGATGTTCCCGTCTGGCAGCATGCGACCCATGTCCCCGCTGCGGTACACCCGCTCGTCCGTATCGGGCAGCGTCACGAACGCCTCGCGCGTGCGCGCCTCGTCCCTCCAGTAGCCCCGCGCGAGACCCATACCTCCTATGTAGAGCTCGCCACCCACCCAGTCCGGACACGGCCTAAGGGCTTCATCGAGCACGTAGTACCGCGCGTTCGCCATGGGCTTGCCATAGGGAATACTGCGCCAGCCCGGGTCCACGACTCCGACCTCATACCAGACATCCCAGATCGTCGTTTCCGTAGGCCCTCCGGAGGCAACCACCGACGCATTGGGCGCGAAACGTCGCAAGCGGTCCGGAAGACTCACCGGGATCCAGTCCCCGGCTAGAATCACGAACCGCAACGATGGCAAGCACCGCTCTCGCCCGTTCGCTTCCAGGTACTCGACGAGCATGCTCAGAAACGTCGGAACGGAGTTCCAGAGAGTAACCTCCTCCTGTTGGATCAGCTGAACCCAGCGGTCCGGCTCCCGGAGGTCCTCCGGCTCAGGCATGACAACGGCAGCGCCAGCAGCAAGCACTCCGAAGATGTCGTAGACAGCCAGGTCGTGGTGTAGGGGCGTCAGGGCCAGGATGCGGTCCCTCGGCCCCACCTTGGCGCGCCTGTTCACGTCGACAAAGCGGTTCACTACGCTTCGCTGCTCGATCATCACGCCTTTCGGGGTCCCCGACGATCCCGACGTATAGATCAAGTACGCGAGGTTGCCGGGGCCCTGCACAGTAGACGGGGCCGCGACGTCGAGAGCCCCTGGCTCCAACACCTGATCCAGGTCAACGCACGTCAACTTCTCCCCGACGAACGAGCCGCAGGGCACTCCCGACTCCGACAGCAGCACCCGGGTACCGCTGTGCTCGATCAGGAACTTCAGTCGGTCAGGGGGACTCGCGACGTCAAGCGGAAGGTAGGCCCCCCCTGCGAAATGCACGGCGAGCGTCGCCACCACTTGCTTCCAACCCTTTTGGAGCGCGATCGCGACGATATCATCGGGCTTGATGCCCAGGTCTCGCAGGCGCTCCCCGAGCGCGCAAGCCTGCGCCTCCAGTTCGCTATAACTAACGCGTCTATCCCCGGAAACCACCGCCACAGACGACTTACGTTCAGCCACCTGGGCTCGGAACAGCTCGTGCAACGTGACCGCGGGAACGGGTATCTCCGTCGCATTGATCGCCTGCCGCTTCAGCTGGGCAGCCTCTTCCCATGGTGCGTCAAAACGGCCAGCCGTCCACGCAGCATTGCTGTCGGCCAGCTGGTCGAGAAGCGCAGCCTGCGCATCCAGCATCGCGTCGAGCATACTTTCCGGGAACATGCCGGAGATTGCGTCCCATGTGATGCGAACGCCATCCTCGTCCTGATGTAGCTGGTAGTCCAGCCACACCTGCGGCGTCTGGGTCACCAGGTAGTTGATCTCGCCCATCCGTTCGAGCGCGTCGTACAGCGAAGGAAAGCCCTTCGAGCTCAGGTTCAACATGTTGGTGAACACAATGGGCATCAGCGCGCCACCGAACTCCCCCCGGGCGCGCGCCAGCTCTCTGAGTACCCGAACACCACTGACCTGGCAGTGCTCGAGATCCTGCCAAAGCTGCTTCTGCAGTTTGCGCGCCCGCTCAAGGAAGGTCGTGGTGCCCCGGCGGTCCACCTCCAAGAGAACCATCGACGTGAAGTCTCCGACGATACGCTCGACCTGCTCGTGAATCGGAAGCCTGCTAAAGAGCGTCACGTTGAGCGTGAAGTGGTCGCTCCCCGCCCAACGCGCGAGCACCTCAGAGAAGGCGGTCGCCAGGACCGCGGACACCGTTACATCGAACTGCCCGGCGCGCTCCCGCAGGCGCTCAAAACGGGTTTGAGCGATCTTTCTCGTCAGATGAAGGAAGCGGGTCTTGCCGTCACCCGCCGTGCGTCCCCGCGGTAGCACCGGCGCCGGAGGCAGCAGCGCCACCCGTTCCCGCCAGTAGTCGAGCGACTTGGCGTAGGATGCCGTCTGCTTCTGCCTGTGCTCGGCGAGCGCGTAGTCTCGATAGGACAGCTCGAGGACTTCAAACGTTCGCTGGGGTGTGAGATAGCGGGTCGCCCATTCGTCGAGCAACAGCATCACACTGCCACCATCCATATTCACCAGGTCGATGCTGACGTGAAGCCGGTCTACACCACCGGGGAGACGAGAAACACGCATGTCGAAGGGCGGCCAGGATTCCACCGAAAGTACCTGGTGGGACAACTCCTCCCGCCATCCGTCGAGGTGCTGCGCGATCGCTTCCGCATCCCTGTGGCGCAGGTCCGCTATCCGAAATTGATAGCTGGGTGCATCTTGCATGATCTGCTGGGTTCCATCCGCGAGGACCGAGGAGCGCAACATATCGTGACGCCCCACTACCTTGGCCCAGGATGACTCCAAAGCGCGCGCGTCGAAGTGCGAGAGATCGACCTCTGTATACAGATGGATCGACACGTCCCCCTGGCTAAACTCAGCCATCCGCCCAACCCAGTAGGCTTGTTGGATGTCCGTGAGAGGAAATGGCTCGTAGCGCGCCGCCTTGTCAGGCTTCACTGTGGGGAGACCCGCGTCAGGTCCAGACGCGATGTCCAACAGCGCGAGCACCTCGTTCTTGTAGGTGGAGAGATGCTCTCGCAGCTTCGGGGTGAGGGCTCCCTTCGGAGCTTTCACCTTTAGACGCCCGTCGTCGTTGACGAGACGAATATGCTGCTGCGCGAGCTCTGCAAGCAACTGGGTAACATTCATTCGCTCGTAACCTCCCATTCTTCGCCGTCAGCCGACGTTGGGCCCTGCAAGGCGACCATCAGTTGAGTCGTCTCCCAAAGCCGCGCTACATCTTGAGCTATGACCTCTATGGCCTTGTTCTCGAGAAAGGTCGCCACGGGGAGCCTCATACCCAACACGCGGTGGAGACGGTTCTTGAGTTCGATCGCCATCAAGGAGTCGACGCCGTGGTCCTTTGGTGCTGTCGCCGGGTCTAGTCGCTCGGCCTGTACGTGGAGTACGTAGCCCAGCTCCTCCATCAGGACCGCCTGAATGGCCCCAACCCGTTCTGGGGATGACAGCGATTCCAGCTGGACTGTCCGTTGCGGCGCACGGGTGCCCTCTACACTGTCATCCAGGTAGTCCCGAACCAAAGAAGACTCCTTGAACACGGGGTGGGCGTCCAGCCAGGCTTGAATGTCAAGAAGCGCGAGTGTCCGCTGGGCAACCGCACCGGACCACATAGCCTCGAGTGCCGGACCCGCCTCCATGGAATGCATCCCTTTCAGGCCGGTCCGCTCGAGGTTCTGAAGCCGTGCCGCGTCCGCCGGCACCATACCGACATCGCGGAACGGGCCCCAATTGACGCTCAGGGCCGGCATTCCCAGGGCCCTGCGGTGCCACGCCAGAGCGTCCATAAAGGCATTGGCTGCGGCATAGTTGGACTGGCCTGGTGCGCCGAGTAGCGACGACACGGACGAATACAGGACAAAGAAGTCCAGCTCACCGGTCTGTTCGTGGAGATTCCAGGCTCCGGCTACCTTCGGTGACAGCACCCTGTGCAGACTCGCGTGAGTTTGAGACGAGATCGGTCCATCGTCGAGGATCCCTGCCGCATGGATTATCCCACGCAAGGGCGGGCCGCCTTCGAGGCCGGCCAGGCACTGCGCAAGTCCCGCTTCGTCCGCCACATCCACCCTGGCGACGGTCACGCTACAACCGAGCTTTGCAAGCCGGGCGATGGCAGTCGCCTGCGCCTCATCCCTGACTCCACTGCGACCCAACAGCAGTAGATGGCGGGCGTCCTTGTCCGCCAGCCACTGGGCGGCAGCCAACCCCAGACCTCCGAGTCCGCCGGAGATCAGGTAGGTAGCATCTGCGCGAACGACCGGCGCCGATGCATCCTGTGTTTCCGGGGCTCCGGGTCTTTGCAGCCGGGCAGCGCGCACTTCACTGTCGTCAACCGTCAGCTCGGTCTCTCGCAGGTCCTGAAGGACGACCTGGGCCGTGCGCCCTACGGCAACCGACTGCTGCAGGTCTTCGACATCGAGCCATGTGCAGCGCAACTCCGGATGCTCATACATCGCTGCCCGGCAGAACCCGGACATCGCGGCATAGGGCAGGGCGTGAGGCGCGCCTCCATCACGGAGCCGACTGACCCCTTCGGTTACCACCCATAGACGCGGAGAGCATCCGCTCCGGTCCAGTGCCTGCACGACCTCCATGAGCTGACCGCAGGCCTCGTGGACGTGCGGCATCGGCGATCGGCTCGACCAGCGAGCAGGAAGCACCAGAACTAGGTGTTCGATGGCTGCAAGCGCCTCTGGGCTATCGATAACCTCGGAGACCTCTCGGCGTGTCACCCGCCCGCCTGCTTCGGTGAGCGCCTCGGCCAGGACCAATGCGCTCTCGCCGCCCGCCACCTCCACGGTGCACGCACCGGGATCCGACCGCAAAGCTCCGCCCATGTCGACCGGGACCCAGCCCATACTCGGCGCTTCCAGAAACGGCGCGCGGCCGGCGGGCATCCGTCGCAGGAGCAGACCACTGACCTCGACCACGCGTGCGCCGGTTTCCTCGAACACGGTGATATCCAATATCCGCTCGCCACTCGAGGCCTCGGGCCGACGCCGCACGTGACTAAAGAGAGGCCCCTGGGGCCTACTCCCAAGCACAAGGCGCTCGATCGAGCTCGGAACGAACGGCGCAGCGGTGCCCAAGGACTCCGCGTCGAGCGCAAGGCTCGCGTGTAGGGCCGCGTCCAAGACGACTGGATCGCACCTGAACTCCTGGTTGTTTCCATCCGGCACACGAAGCTTCGCCACCACCTCATCCGCGCTATGGTACAGCTCGTCGAGCAGACGAAAGTCACGACCGTAGCCCAACCCTGCCTTGTCGAGTTTTCGATAGAACTCGTCCACAGGGACTGGTTGCGCTGGACGCCCCGGCATCGGGTACGGCGCGGCCATGGCAGCGTCGGTCTTAGGCCCGAAAGCTTCCGCACGACCTGACAGATGAACCGTCCACATTCCCTCGGAGCGACAACTGGCTACCTGAAAGGTCAGCTCCGTTCCGCGCTGGACGGCAACTTGAAGCTCGCGATGACTACCCTGCTCGAGGCGCAACGCCTCAACGAAGTCTAGGTCCCGAAGCTCGCAGGGCGCGCTGTGATGCTGAGCCAACGCCTCCGCAACTCCCTCAATGAGCGCCGTTCCGGGCACGATGGTCACCCCGTTCACCTGGTGATCGTCGGGCGACCAGGCGCCCGCATCGAGGTCCATCTCCCAGACGTCGTGAGATTCCACCACGGAGCACTGAACCTTGCGCGACAGCAGCGGCTCCTTCCGAGGCGCGGACGCGTAGTCGGCATGGCGTCGGACCGGCGATACCCAGTGGCGTTCCCGACGCCAAGGGTGCTTGGGCAACGAGACTTGGCGGACGGAGGACGGCTCTTCGCTCGCAAGCCGAGCCGGGAAACCGTGCACATGCATCGTGCCCACGGCGTGCAGCCAGCTCGCGACCTCTCCGTGCCGCCCATGAACGGTGGCCACTGTCAGCGGCTGTTGGTCTCCCGTCGCCCGTGCCTGTGTGGTTGTGCGTACGTCGTGCAACAACACGGGACCGGGACTGAGCTCGACGAACGCCTCGCACCCAGAGTCCTGGAGGATGGTCACAGCTCCCAGAAGGTCCACGGGCTCTCGTACGTTTCGATACCAATACTCCGCGTTCAGCTCAGCAACCTCGGCGACTCTGCCCAACACCGTCGAAACGAAGCGCATCTTGGGGGGCTGGTGCCGTAGGTTCTCGATGCGACTGATGAACGCTTCCCGAATCGGCTCTACGTACCTGCTATGCGAAGGGAATTCGATCTTGACAGTACGCCCGTAGACGCCACGGGACCCAACGTCCGCGAGAAGCGCTTCGATCACCGGCTTCGGCCCAGATACTAGGGTGCTCGTTGGACTGTTCTTGCCCGCGAGGTCGAGGTCCGGGTACTTGTCGGCAAGGAGCGCGGTCACCTCTTGTCCGGAAAGCTCGACGATGGCCACCACCCCGGCTCCCCTCACCCGACCCGTCGCGCGGGTGCGCTCACAAATGAGGTTGCAGGCCATTTCCGTCGACAGCACACCCGCGACACAGGCCGCAGCGACCTCTCCAGCGCTATGCCCCACGACTGCCGTGGGCACGATGCCACGGGCGCGCCAAAGCGCGGCAAGGCCGAGCTGAAAGGCGAACATCAGCGGCTGCACGTAGTCGTGGGACAGGGGGACCTCGCTCGCTCCGCGCAAGACGTCCGCCGGAGACCAACCCAGTCGCGGCGCCAGCAGGGCATCGAGCTCACGCAGGGTTGCTCGAAAGCTCGCTTCCCGCTCCCACAGTCCACGTCCCATGCCAGGAGACTGCGCGCCGGCCCCGGGGAAGAGAAAGGCGACCGGGGCCTCTGCTCGTCTACGCGACGCAGTTCCCGCGCTGCCTAGGCGATGACGCTTGCCCGCGGCCACCGTCCGTAGGGCCTCGGCGATCGACCGACCGTCCGCTCCGACCACCGCGAGCCGGTGAGAATAGCGCTCCCGGCGAAAATTACACGCGGCAACCGCCTGACCTAGGGCAGCACCCTCTAGCGCCTCCAACCGGTCGGCGAGCGATCGCGCCAAGTCACGGTTTGCCTCCGGATTGTTCGCAGACACGACGACCAATTCCGGCTCGGTGGAGGCGGTGTTGGAGCGCGGTTGCAACTCATCGCTTGGTGCCTCCTCCTCCCCGGAGTGGAACCCTTCCACGACGGCGGCAGCATTGGTTCCGCTGAGCCCAAAGCTGGCCACGCTCGCACGCAGCGGTCCACGCTCACCTCCGTCCAGCGCCCCTCGAAGCACAACGTCTTGGGCGGATACCGCCAGTCCCGCTCGTTCCCAATCGATCTGGGAACTTGGTTCGCCCAGCGTGGGCTGCCCGGGAACGATGCCCTTCCTTGCAACCACACCGGCCTTCAGCAGTCCGACAATCCCGGCTGCGGCGTCCAGGTGCCCAATGTTCGCCTTGATCGAGCCAACGTACAGGTGCCCCTTGGAGCGGCCCTTTCCGAGTGCGCTGCCGATTGCCCTGAGTTCTATCTGGTCTCCCAACGGTGTGCCGGTACCATGGGCTTCGTGATAGTCGATCGCGGCAGGCTCCAGGTCCGACTCGTGAAGCGCAGTCCTCAGCAACTGCTGCTGGGCTTCGCCACTAGGCACCGTCAAGCCCGCCGACGGACCGTCATGGTTGACCGCGGTCCCACGGATGACCAGGAAGATCTCGTCCCGGTCTCGCTTGGCATCGCTCAGGCGCTTGAGGACCAACGCAGCGGCCCCCTCACCCCGCCCGATCCCGTCGGCGTCGGCACTGAAGGTCTTGCAGAGTCCGTCCGGCGCGATCACGCGACTATTGGACAAACCAATCGTGAGCTCCGGAGTCAGTACCAGACTGACCCCCGCCACGAGGCCCAGATCCGTCTCCCCCAAGCGCAGGCTCTTGCAGGCTTGATGCACAGCGACCAGCGAGGAGGAACATGCCGAATCTATGGCCATGCACGGTCCGCGTGTCCCCAAGGCATACGCGACCCGCCCCGCAGCAAACGAGGGCAGATTCCCGGTGAGGTAGTACGTGTCAAACGCAGCTGCCCCACTGCTCGCTATCATCTTGCCGTACTCTGCACTCATGATGCCCACGAATACGCCGGTCTTCTCCCTTGGGAGCCGGCTCGGGGGCATTCCGGCATCCTGAAGCGCCTCCCAAACCAGTTCCAGGACCAGGCGGTGTTGCGGATCCATCCGCTCCGCCTCCCTCGGAGAAAAGCCGAAGAACTCGTGGTCAAACTCGTCCACCGACTCGAGGAAGTGTCCCTTTCTCGTCACGATGGCCCCGCGCCGGGCTGGATCGGCGTGATAGAACGCATCCGCGTCCCAGCGTTCGACAGGCACGGTCGTCTCGGCCGTTCGGTGGCTGGCCAGCAGCCGCCATAATCCGTCCACGTCCTGCACACCGCCGGGCAGACGACACGCCGTCCCAACCACGGCGATTGGCTCCCGAGCCCGCGTCTGCAAGGCCTGATAGCGCTCGTGCAGGTCGTCAAACGCCAGCAAGGCGCGCTTCGCGACCGAGAGCTCGGCCCGCTTCTCCAATGGTTCCGAGGCGCTCATCGCCGTGCCTCCAACGCAGCCAAGCGCTCCATCAGCGCCTCTTCTGCCGCCATCTCGCTCATGCGAACCACATCCAGCGTGCCCGTCGTAGGGGGCATGGCCTTCGCCTCGGCAGTGCCCCCGCCAGCCTCGACGCCCAAGCCAGTAGTCAGAATCTCCTGAACCAGCCGGTCGAGCGACCGACACTCGAGCAGCAAGCTACGCGGCAGGCTCATCCCGACGGCCTGGCCCATTCGCTCCACGAATGCGGTTGCGAGCAGGGAGCTGAGGCCCAGCTCGAAGAGGTCTTCGTGACATTCCTCGATGCGCTCGGCCGACACCTGCAAAACCTCTGCGAGGTGCCCTGACACCATATGCCGCAACGTCCGCCGCAGGCGTTCTTCTGGCAGCCGCCATAACCCGTTTGGGTCCTGCAATGACGCTTGCTCGCGCATCTGCACAGCAGCAACAGGTGCAGACCTGTCCCCGGCCCGTTCTGCACCGCGCGGTGCTCCCCCGGCCTGCAAACCGCTCAAGGCGGGAGAAAGGAGCGTCTCCCTCTGCCAAGGGTAGGCCGGCAAGGACAAACACCTACCTTGCGGGTAAACCTGATCCCAGCGGACAGACGCCCCAACCTCATAGGCCCGCGCTAGCGCGTCGGCGCCAGCCCGGGTGCGCAGCGCTGTGGCGCCTGCTACCTTGGCCGGGACCACCGGCCGCTGCGACCCCTCGCTCCAGCGCACAAGCTCTAGGACAAGCTCGCGTGCACTGGCACCGACGACCGCAGCGCGAAACTTGTGGTGGGCCCGACGTACCCCTGCTGTATAGCAGATGCTGACAAGCTCGCTGGCATCGACCTCCACGTGCGCCTGCAGCCACTGCCTCGTACGTGCAACCAGGGATGCCAGCGAGTTCTCCGTGCGGGCCGACATCGGCAAAACAAAAAATCCGGGAACGGGCACCTCGGACGCCATGTCCGTGGCCGGGGCGGCCTCTAGGATGGCGTGAGCATTGGTGCCGCTGAAAGAAACTGCCGAGACGCCTGCAAGCGGCAGACGCCCCTCGACCGAAAGCGGTTCCAACTCCCGCTGGGGCTCTACGCGCATGCTGGCAAACTCGATGCTAGGGTTGGTGTTCTTGAGATTCCTGGTCGGCACCAGCATCCGGTGGTGCAACATCAAGGCCACCTTGATCAGGCTGGCTATTCCGGATGCGGCCTCGAGATGGCCCACGTTGGTCTTCACCGAACCCACTGCGCAGGGTGGCGACCCGTCCGCCCGGCCTAGGGCCGACCCCACCGCGCGAACCTCGACCTCGTCACCCTTCTTGAAGCCGGTCCCGTGAAGCTCCACATAGTCCAGCTGGTCCGCCTCACGGCCAGCCTGAACGAGGGCCGCCCGAAGTACCTGCGCCTGTGCTTTGTCGCTTGGCGCCATGATCCACGGCGTCCGCCCAACATGATTGAGCGCGCATCCCCGAATCCAGCAGTACACACGGTCTTGGGCCGACAC
The DNA here is from genome assembly GCA_028817905.1 of Myxococcales bacterium. Lineage (GTDB taxonomy): Bacteria > Myxococcota_A > Polyangia > Polyangiales > JAFGIB01 > JAPPOR01. Next base: position 2,032 of record JAPPOR010000587.1, on the reverse strand, counting down.
ATGTCGCTGCGGCTTGAGTATCAGCACCCCGGCCCCCGCCCCCCTCCCGACCCCGGACGCCGTCCCCCCTCACGAACCCGTCCGCATCCCGGTCGAGCGCCATCACCCGCCCGTGGCGCGAGAGCAGCCCGGCCCGCGCTAGCATCACGAAGTTGTCTGGCGCCAACATGAGACTCGCTGCGCCGACCACCACGCGCTCGCACGCCCCTGTCCGCAATGCCTGACAGGCCTGGTGAAGCGCCGCCAGCGCCGAAGCACAACTCGCGTCCACGGTGAAGCTCGGGCCTCTCGCGTCAAAGCAGTGGGATATACGATTCGCGGCAAACGCCGGGGGGACGCCGGAAGCGAGATGCCCTTGCACCGCCTCCAGGTCCCCGGAATGAAGCCTGTGATAGTCGTTCCAGCTCGACCCAATGAAGACCCCTGTACACTGCTCGTCGAGGGAATCCACCGGTATCCCACCATCCTCGAGCGCCTCCCAGGCCACCTCCAGCAGTAACCGGTGCTGTGGGTCCATCCACTTCGCTTCCCGCGGTCCAATTCGAAACGCCGACCAGTCGAAGTCGTAGACGGATTCCAGGAAGCCCCCTACGCGCATGCCGGGGTGCTCCTCGACCGGCAGCGCATGGAGCCGCTCCTCGGGCACCGGGCCGATCGCGCTCCTGCCGTGCTCCAGCAGCTCCCAATAGCCAGATAGGCCATCCGCGCCGGGGAAACGACAGGCCATGCCAACGACCGCAATGGGCTCTTCCGACATCGCTCCCCCTTTCAAAGTGCGCGTTCGAGTGCGGTCGAGGACAAGTTGCCCAAGTAGGGATGCCAGATATGTTGGGTGTTCGACTCGACCTCCGTCACCACCTCCCGCATCCTCCGGAGCACCTCCGGACTCTCGTCGTCATAGACGTCTCCCTGCAACAGCTTGATGACGTCGCCCCGATACCGCTCATCTCGAACGAAAGACGTGAACAGCACGTTCAGCCTGTAGTAGAGATTGATGAACTCGTACCAGTTCGCAGTGCCCCGTCGCATCTTGCGCTCAAAAACCCGCAATGAGTCCTTCTTGATGGACCGGCCCTCCAAGCCTGCCATCAGATCCCGGGCCAGTAGGCGAGCGCTATTGAGCGCGATGCTCACACCACTCGAAAAGATCGGGTCCACGAACCGTGCTGCGTCGCCGATGAGTGCGAAGCCATCCCCACAGATTTCTTTCATCGCATAGCTGTAGTCGCCCTCTTCGCGAAGCGGGCGAATCTGCTCGGACTCTCTGAGCGCCCGACATAGCTCCGGCCTACTCTCCAGGCATTCCCAAAAGAATCTCTCTCGCTCAACCCGCTTCTTCGCGAAGTTGGGCTTCTGGGTGACCACGCCTATACTCGTGACATCGTCGGTAATGGGGATCTGCCAGACCCAGGTGTTCAGCACTGGCAAGAAGTGAATAAAGATGAAGTCGTCCTGCCCGTCCTTGCGTACGAACCTGCTACGGTCGTAGCCCTTGAACCAAGTGTGTAACGCGTACTGGTTAAACACCGGGTCGTTCACTTTCAGCCTGAGCTGACTTCCCAAGACAGTCGATCGCCCGCTCGCATCCACCACGAATCGACATGTCAGGTCGTAGCTCGCCGCACCCATCTGGACCGACACCCGCGGGACCTCAGGATTCGCAAAGTCAACGCGCTTGACTACGAGCCCTTCGTAGACAGTGGCACCAAGGCCGTGGGCGTGCTGCAGCAGCATTAGGTCAAACTTCGCCCGGTCCACGTGATAGGTGTAGTTCCGGTCTACCCCAGGCTGTTCCCTTTCCTCGAAGCGAATTCCCACGTGGCAGTCTGCACTCATTCCATCGAAGTCGACGTCGTAGACCGGAGCCTTGTCCGCCGAGGTCCAGGCTGCGCCGTACTTCTTGCAGAACCCCTCGTCGTCTAGTTTCCCGAGAAAGTCGAGCTCCTTGAAAACCCGGGTGGCAGCTGGCACGAGGCTCTCGCCGACGTGCTCACGAGGAAACAACGCCTTCTCCAAAACAAGGGCCGACACG
>JAPPOR010000979.1 GCA_028817905.1 Myxococcales bacterium | reverse complement strand
TGGTCTTCACTTTCGAGATCCGCCCGGTGATATAGTCGAGCACACTCCGCTTCTTCAGTTTGAGCGCCCCCAGTGCAGGGTCGACAACACCCGCGCCCCCGCCCACGAGGTTCATCAGAGCACCGTAGGTCACCAGCGTATTGTTCTCGGCAGTGATCGGCTGACTCTCGCCCGCGTAGTGCACGTACGGCGAAGCGACCGTGGGGTGACCACCGTAGGCGTGTACGCCGACATGGACGGTCTTGAACGAAAGCCCCTCTCCCAGCTTCGCACCGATGAGCTGCTCGAATGAGGGCCCGCGTTGGAGCGCTGGACGCCCATTGGACGATTCCTTGGGCGTGTTGCCCGTCCACATGCCAAATGTCGACAGGCCGTGGTCGAGGGTGAGGTTCCCCGTGTCATTTGCGCTGGCCATGTCGGTCGCGATCAGAAGACGGTCGAAGTAGGGCGTCAGTGGTGCCAGGATCGGCATGCCGACCGAGGATCGGGAATCCACGGGTCCGGGCGAGTCAAGCGTTCCGGCAGGCGGCGCCCAAGGCCGCTCGATGCCACAGGGCCATGTGATGATGAGCAGGTTGTCGACTGTTGACTGCGCCTTGGCGCGCGGAGCAAGGACACCATTGCCGACGAACGGCGACAGCAGCGCCGCGGCCCCAACACCTTTGAGCATGGTGCGTCGACGCAACCCAGAGACGGGCCGCGCGGCCGCTTGCAGTTTCAAGTCCGCAGCTACCGCGTCATCGAGTTTCGCCCCCGGATACTGCTCGCGCAGGATCTCGCGAGCCTCGCAATCAAGGCGATCCCGGTAGGCCGCAATCGCGTAGCGTCGAGATTTCGAATTCATCGTCGTTTCTCCGTCTCTGAACCCATGGGCCGACTGGTCACCCGCCAGGACGCTTGCGAAAGCCGTCCGATGTGACGATCTCGAGCATCAGCTCTGTGACGTCGAAGTCCGATGCTGAAAAACGTTGTGCAACCTCTACGAGCGCGCAGGTGTCGTCCGCGGAATCCAGTCGCCTTAGCGCGTGGCGGTACATCTGGCGGACCATGCACGATTTGCCGCGGTCGGAGCTCGCGATCTTCTGCCCAAGGTCGAGCGGCCCCATCGTCGGACCATCGACGGCCGAGTCGCCAATCGCTAGCACCGCGTCATCTCGCAAACGGTTGCCGTGGGGATCCGTATCGCGGATCTTGCCGATCGCATCGAAGCGATCGAAGGTGAAGCCGATCGGATTGAACGTGCCGTGGCAGCCCTGGCAGGCCGGCTCCGCTGTGTGCTGCTCGAGGCGGTCGCGGGCGGTCTGCCCAGGCTCTCCGTCCGGAATGTTGAGATCGATCTCGATGTTGTCGGGAAGACTGAACGCAAAGCACAGAAAGTTGTTCGCAACCGTCGTGCCCCGCCGGATCGCGGAGGTCTTGAACTCGGGATCGGAGTGGGCGAGCAGGAAGCCGGCCTGGGTCAGGAGTCCGGCGCGCTCACCTGGAGGGAGCTCAACGGGCGAGGCGCCGTCGGAGGGCTCACTTCCGTACACGGCGGCGAGTTCAGGTGTTGGGAACCCGAAACCGGCAGTAAACAACGCCTCCAGTGTCCCCTCCCCCGAACCGCGAAGCATGTGTTGCATGAATACATGCGTCTCCTCGATCGCGGCATCGTTGTAGCTCGGTCCCGTGTAGCCCGGAAACTCGTCGCGATGCAGATCGGTCGTGGCCGCATGACGGAGGGCCAGCCAGTGGTGTGTGAAAAGCCGGATCGTACGCTCGCCCTTGGGATCGCTCAGCATACGCTGCGCCTGTGCTCGCAGCAGCCCGTCATCGCTTAGCTCGCCCGCCCGTGCCGCACGGGTTAGCTCTGCGTCGGGCAGGCTGTTCCACAGGAAGTAGCTCGTACGTGCGGCCAGCTCGTTCGCATCCAGCTCCGTGGCGGCCATTGGCTTCGGAACCTTCGTCTCCACGTGGTAGAGGAACTCGGGGGATTGCAGGACCGCTTCGACCACCAACGCGATCCCATCCTGAAAGCCGGTCTCCGCACCCGCCTGATACACCAACATCAGCGCCTCTTGCTGGTCGCTGTCGAGTGGCCGACGAAATGCCTTCCTGGCGAAGTCAGAAACGAATGCCTCGGCGCACCGGGCATCCTCGGAGGCGGGCGAGCATGCCGTCAGCAACTTGGGCAGATTCGCTTCTGCCGTGACGGTCGGAACCAGCGCCTCTGCCGAAGTCTGGTACGCGCGCACGTGCTGCTCGCTCACAACCACGGCTGCGTTGGACGGGAAGGGCCCCGCCAGTCCGTCGTCAGGAACGTCATCGCCCACCTTAGAGCCGAC
>JAPPOR010000998.1 GCA_028817905.1 Myxococcales bacterium | reverse complement strand
CCCACCCCCCCCGCACCCATCCGCAGCCGCGCGGGCCGCGTTGGGTCGCCGGCGGCGCGGCGGGGGGCCGCGGGGGGGGGCGGGGGACGCCTGGGGGAGGCGTCGGGTGTGCGGGACGGCGGACCGCCTTCGGACGAGGGCGACTTGAGACCTCCGGGGCAGCCCGACCCCGACGGTGGCGCGGCGGCCGATCCGGTGGTCTCGCCGGATTCGCCTGACTTCGTCGCATCTGAGAGCCTTGCCCGGCGCCTGTCGCGTGCCGAACTCGATCACACCCTGCACGATCTCTTCGGGGACGACCGCGGCGCGGCCAGCACGACCCTGCCCGAGGATCTGTTCTCCCCCTACGACAACGACTACACGGGCCAGCTGGCATCCGGTGCGTTCATCGATTCCTTGTTCCGGCTTGCCGAGGATGTGTCGGCGCATGTGGTGGCACGGCCGGAACTCCGAGCCCGTTTGGTTTCGTGCTCAACGCAGGACCGGACGTGCTTTCTCGAGGTAGCCGCACGGCTTTCGGTTTCCGCGCTGCGGCGACCCGTGCAGGAGGAAGAATGGCAGGCCTACGGGGCACTCTTCGACGCCGCACAGGCTCGCGAGGGCTCGTCTCAAGAGCGCTTCGACGCAGCCCTTTCGCTCCTCGTTCAGGCATTTGTCATGGATCCAGAGTTCCTCTACCGCATCGAAGTGGGCGAGTCGGCCGGAGCGAACGGGGTGTACAGGCTGTCGGACTACGAGATTGCAGCGCGTATGAGCTTCTTGCTCTGGGGCACGACGCCCGATGAGGAGTTGCTTTCGGATGCGCAGGCAGGGCGTCTCAGCGAGGCTGAGGACCGCCTGCCGATCGCTCGGCGCATGCTTTCCGACCCACGGGCGCGGCGCCAGGTCCGTCGCTTTCACGCAATGTGGCTCGGCTATCGGGTGGTGCCACACGGACCTGAGCTCGCATCGGCCTTTCAGCGAGAGACCGAAGCTCTGATCGATCGGGTGGTGTTTGACGAAGCTCGGGCACACTCGCAGCTATTCACGTTCGAAGAGACCTTCATCGATCCGTTCCTCGCCGACCACTACGGCCTGCCGGCTCCCGATGGTGAAGCCTGGGTCCGCTATGGTGACAGCGGCCGCGCCGGCATCATGTCTCACGGGAGCTTCCTGTCAGCCTTCGGAAAGTTCAGCGATACGAGTCCCACCCAGCGCGGAATTCTCGTGCGCAAGCGCTTGCTGTGCCAGGAAGTCCCGCCGCCGCCGCCCGACGTGATGGCTGATCAGCCGCCCGGCGACGCCGACAGTCGCTGCAAGTGGGACCGCTACGAAGCCCACCGTGAGAGTTCCGCCTGTGCTGGCTGCCATGCGCAGCTCGATCCGATCGGCTTCGGGCTGGAGAACTACGACCTCGGGGGTCGCTACCGGGAGCACGACGATGGCTTGCCCGAATGTGCCATCGATGGTGCGGGCCAGCTACCACCCTATGGAGCGTTCAGCGGCCCGGCGGAGCTGGCAGAGCTGTTGGTCACCTCCGGCGAGTTGGAGCGCTGCCTGGTCCAGCAGTACCTGAGCTTCTCGGTTGGGCGCCCCCTGTTGCCGGACGAGTCGCCGGAGGTCGAGCGCTTGCGAACGAACATGCTGGCTGGGGAAGGCCGGCTGTTCGACCTGATCGAAGCCCACATTGCGAGCGACGCGTTCGCCCTGCGCAAGGAGCCAAGCCCATGAGACGCGCGTTGCGCTTGCCTCGCCGAACGGTGCTCCGCGGGACCGCTGGCGTGACCGTCGGCCTTCCCGCGCTCGAATGCATGCTCAACTCGGGCGGCACTGCCTATGCCCAGGGCCAGTCGTTGCCGCTGCGCTACGCGATCGTCTTCGCAGGCCAAGCGCTCGGTGGTGATGATCACGAGCACAATCGCTCGCGCGTCAATGGCCAGCTGATCACGCGCGAGGGCGACTACATTGTGCCACCTGAGTCGGGGGTGGGTTACTCGATCACCACGCCCCTGCGCCCGATCGCCCACCTGCAGGATGACTTCAGCTTGGTTTCGGGAATGCGTATCCCCTACAACGAGAACTCCACCGAAGGCAGCGAGGTTCCATCCGGTGGCGCCTATCGCGACTTTCATGGCGGCGGCGCCAGCCCGCTCCTGAGCGGCATGCGCTCCACGTCCGGGGGCTTTACCGCCAATGGCCCGACCTCCGATCAGGTGGTCGCGCAGTCCCTTGCCGGGCAGACTCCGCGGCCGTCGCTGGTGCTGCGTGCCCAGCCCTCCTTCTATCTGACTGGCTACAGCTTCGCTGGACGCCACCGGATCAGCTATCGGGCCGCAGGCGATCCTGTTGAAGCCCAGGACAGCCCCCAGACAGCGTTTCAGTCGCTCTTCGGCAATTTCATGCCTCCTGGCGGCGATCCAGACGGGGATTGGCGGCGCACGAGCAGACGCAGCGTGCTGGACCTGGTGCTCGGCAAGCGCGACACGCTGCTTGCACGTGTAGGCGCTGCGGACCGCGTGCGGCTGGAACGCCATTTCGACGAGATCCGCGATCTTGAGCAGCGCGTTGCTGGCATGTCCCAGGCCGTCGGCGGTTGCCGCATCCCCGATGATCCGGGGGAGGATCCATCGGTGGGCAGTGACAACGCCGGAGCAGGGTCGTCTGACATCGGCACCAACACCGGCTACAGCAACGAGGACCTGCGCGCGCGCCTGATGGCGGACCTCATTCACATGGCGTTCGTCTGTGATCTGACGCGCGTGGCGACCCTGCAGATTACGGCCTTCCAGTCGCATATGAACGTGCACCCGATCACCGATGGGATCGACTCGCCCGTCCCGTTGGACCGGGCTTTCCTCGCCGACTTGCATGAGGTTGGCCACAACGGGGATGCTGACTTTCGCGGGCAGCTTGCCGTTAGCCTATGTCTCGGTTGGCATATCAAGCACTACGCCTACCTGCTTGAACTGCTGAAGGGCACTGATGAGGGGGAGGCTACCCTGCTCGATCGCTCCGCGATCGTGTTCATGCCCGAGGCGGGCCACGGTCGACACCTCAACTCCCCCACCGATACGGCTCCCAAGACCCATTCGGTCGAAGACATGGTCATGCTCGTTGCTGGTCGGGCCGGTGGACTGGTCCCCGGCCGCCACATCGCGACCGATGGCGCTCACCCAGCACAGTTGCTGACCAGCTGCATGCGCGCGGTCGGGCATGCCGCCGACGGCCTTGGCGAAGTGACTGGCCATGTCACGGAAGTGTTCGGCTAGCCCGGATCATTCATGACTTCGGCGCCGGATCGCGCAGGGATTCGGCTTCACAGGGCTTTCGACGACCGACGGGAATACTCCCCGTATTTTCTAGGGCGGCGAAAGCGCTGTGGAGTCGAAGGACAAGCGAGGTGGTGTCGAAGTCATGAATGATCCGGGCTAGAGACAGCCCGCGCTTCTGTAGATAGAATATTTCATTCACACTGATCCCGTGGCCTTGGCAAGCGCGGCGTGGCCGAATCGGCTGCCTGCTGTGGCGACGCCGGTTCGATAACCCTCAATGCGGGAGCGAGTACGTGCGACCCGCATGCGAGCGCCGGTGGGCGCACACGGAGGGTCAGATGGTCGTTCCAGGTACCAGTTGGGGGTCCTTATGCGCTGCTGCCGGGCGCGCGTCCGGGGGGCTGACGCGGTCGCTGTCGTTGGCGCTCGCACTTGCGACATTTGGCTGTTCCGATTCGGGCGACACCATGAACCCAGGTACCGCGGAGCTGCCCACCGGTCCGCCTCCCGGTCCGGTGATGATGCTGGACCCACAGGAAATGCAAGAGATGGGTCCTGGTCCCGAGCCCGGTCAGACGGCTGCGTCCGAGCCGATTCCTGCCGCGATGGAGCCGGAGCCCGAGCAGTCGATGCCCGATCCCACCGTGGATCCCGAACCTACTGTTCCAGGTATGGATGCGATGGACCCCGAGGACCCCATGGACCCGACTGCCATGGGGCCAGACGGTCAAGGTGAGGACCCCGAGGTTCCCATGGATGAGCCCGACGCGCCGGCCGATGACGGTCCCCTGAACATGGCGCCGGTGAAGTTCGGTCCCAACGTCATGGTTAGCGAGCGGAGCGGGAGTCAGTACGAGGTCACCATGGAGGCCGGGCCAGACGGGCTGATCTTTGTCGGCTGGATGGATGGTCGCAATTGCGGGTTTGGGGTCTCGACTGATGGTGGCGAGACCTGGGGCAACTACCTTTACGCCAGGACCCAGGCGAGCAATCGCGGTGCATTTGCCGGTGATCCGGCAGTCGCCATCGACGACGCCGGCAATCTGTATGCGGGCTGTCAGGACTACGCCAGCGGGGGACTGGGAACCAACTACATCCTGCTGGCCCATTCGAAGGACAAAGGCGAGACATGGTCGGAGTTCAAGCGCGTCAATCAGTCCCTGGACAAGCCCTGGCTGGGTGCGACCAAGGATGGGGTCGTGCTGCTGTCGTGGCTGGGCCGACCTGGTGGGGTCAAGCGCTCGACCGACTACGGGGAGACTTGGGAGGAGACCCATTCCCTCGGCTATATCAATCACGGCACCACGCTCTCGATCGCGCAGGAAACCGGGCTGGTGCACATGGCCTACAATACGCGCGAGACCACGGTCACGTACAAGCGCAGCGACGACTTTGGTGAGACCTTCAGCCGCGCACGCGATCTGTCCTCTCAGGGCCGGCCTTGCCGCTCGCCTTGTTCTCCCCGCTCGCATCCTATCGTCGGGAGTGACACGGACCCGACCGGGCAGGTTGTCGCAGTCACGTGGGCCTCGACCCAGAGCCATGATGACGCCGAGGGAGATGACGACGTCTGGGTCATCGTGTCCTATGATGGGGGCGATACGTTCAGTGATCCGATCCGCGTCAACGACAACATGAACCGGTCTCGTCAGTTTCAGTCTTGGGCCGCGGTCGACAAGTACGGTGCCGTACACGTCGTGTGGACTGACATGCGCGACAACGGCCGGAACGCCACCTACTACGCGCGCATGACGGATATCGAGATGGGCTTTGAGCCGAACGTGGAGGTCACCGATGGAACCGGCCGCGCGGCGAGTTTTCTCGGGGACTACAAAGGCATCGACATCCAGGGTCGCGACGTTGTCGTGACGTGGGCCGATACACGCAATGGCAACGGCGACATCTACTTTGCCCGTGCCAAGGAAGCCGCGGCTGCGGGCGGCCCGCTTATGCCCTGATGGCCGGAGGGCGAACCGTCGTCCGGCCGGCCGCTTCCTGCAAACAAAGATGTGCCAACCCTGGGGCCCACGCTTTTCTTGCGTGGTCGCCGTGGTCTGGGTTGCCAAAACCAAGGGCGTGTGTAGGCTTTGACCCGGTTGGTCGGTTGCGCGGGGACAAGTGTTTCCTGCACGAGCGTTCCAGGCCGGACGACGGGCTCCGGCCGATCGCAATTGCGACCCGAGAATACCCCAGGGGAGAGACCTATGAGGCAGGCGACGAGACTGTGGGCGCTTCTATTCCTGATGGCAGTTGTGTCTGTCGGCTGCGGTTCGGACGACGACCCCTCCGTCGGTGAAGAAACACTGGATCAGAAGTCCGAAAAGCCATCGGAAGATGACGATGGAGCCAAGGACAGTGAGCGCGATAGCGAACGAGACGGCGACGCAGACAACGCGGAGAACGCCGACGAGGATCGTGGCGGAGACAGCGCCGGGGAACGCGACGGCGACCCATCGGCCGAGGAAGCTGGGTCGGGGGCGAGCGAGGATCCTTCGGAAGTCGGTGATCCGGACGACCCTGCTGGGGATGGCGCTGGGGCTGAAGAGCCGACGGCGATGATCGTGCCGGCGATCGACGACCCCGATATCAGTTCACCGTCGGTGGTGATTCCCGATGCCATCAGCCACGCCGCCGATGCGGAGGGCAACTACCCCGACCTGCGTGGGCGGTGCGACATCAACAGCGGCTACCCAGGTGATGATGCGTGCATCCCCCCACCGCCAGAAGACGAGGGCTTCCAGATTCACGTTGGTCCGAAGGACTATGACGACGAGGAGGAGGTTGCCAAGTTCCTGATGGAGCCTGGGGACGAGTCCTCGGAGTGCTGGACGTACACGACGCCGAACGACAAGGACATCATGTACCAAACGTCGGTGCTGAGCGGCCGTGCTGGGACCCATCACATCATCCATAGAATGCACGATGCCGATCTTTCGGAGGGCAGTTTCACCGTGTGTGCCGGCGCCATGTCATCGGTGGGCAGTTTGCCCGGTGCTTCGCGGGCCTATATACGGCGTAGCCTGGTGGCGCCGGAGGACGCTCACATTGGCCGCGCCATTCCGGCGAACATCAAGGCCCAGGCGGACATGCACTACTTCAACCTCACGGAGGAACCACTCATCCGTGAGTTCTGGCTGAATATCTACTATGCGGACGAAGAGGTGACCGACGAGGCGGATCAGATCGTCGGCATGGGCGGCTTCGGCTGGAACAGCAATCCTATTCCTCCGGGCGCCGACATGGTCTACCAGTATGAGTGCCCGATCGTTGGCGATGGTCGCATTCTGCAGCTTCTCGGCCACTATCACGCCCAGGGCAAGCGCTTCACTGCGTACATCGAGCGCGCACAAGGCGGGGACATGGAGAAGGTCTTCGAGATGTATGACTATCTCGAACCAGCGATCTTCGACTACAACAGCGTGACCGACAACCCAAAGTTCACGGACAGCGCTGCGGGAGCCCATACTGGCATGCTGGAGGTGCAAGACGGGGATACGTTGCACTGGGAATGCCACATTCAGAACAACCTTGAGGTCGGCCTACGCTATACGAACCAGGTGGTCGGTGGCGAGATGTGCAACATCTGGGGCGCCTCCTACGGCATCGACCCGCTGCGCTGCTACCATCGGTGATCTACGCGATTTGCCGACGATGCAGCGCCACATCAGGGTTGGTGCCTGAGACTTTGATCGACGACCCTTGATCGGCGCCAGAGCGAACGACTACCGCGCGACGGGTTCGATCGATCGCTCTGTCTTCCCAGAGCGCCGAAGCGACGCGATGTCACCTTCCGTGACTCGTTCGTGAACCTGCAGCGAGGCGGGCCGGTGTTTGGTCGCTCTCGTCGTGACCCGGCTCGAAGCGACCACATCCGATTCTGTCGGCCGGTGCCCGGGGATCGGGGCTGGGTGGCTGGCTGGGGAGACGCTCGCTACCCGCCGCGGCCTGGACGGCGTCGTGGGTGCGAAAGAACACGCGATGGTCGGCGTCGAGGCGCTCGAGCAGTTCGGATCGAAACAGGACATCACGCACGGGCCCTTTGACCCGCGATAGCAGCAGCCGCACTCCGCGGCTTGCGTAGGCGCGGTCGAGTTCGCACAGGGCTGACTCGGCGGAGCTATCGAGCTGGTTGACCCCGCTGAAGTCGAGCACGATGGCCTTGAGGGGGATCTCCCGTTCGGCTTCCAGGCGCTTGAGCGTCTGGCGCAGGAAGGTGACATTGCCGAAGTAGAACTGGGCATCCAGACGCACGATCAGCACGCCCGGCAGCGTTTCCGCGTGTGGGTGGCGCTCCACGTTGAGATAGGCTTCCGTGCCCGGAATGCGTCCGAGTACGGCCACATGCGGGCGCGTGGTCAGTACGATGAATAGCAGCATGGACGCGCCCACGCCGACGGCGATGCCCTGCTGAATGCCGAATGACAGCGTTGCTACGAACGACAGCACGAGCAAGAAGAAGTCCTGTCGCTTGACGCGAAACAGGCGCCGGGGCTCCGCCAGGTCTATGAGGCCGAACACGGCCGTCATGATCACCGCGGCCAGGGCCGCCTTCGGCATGTCGTGAAACAGCGGGGTGAAGAACACCAAGGTGATCCCCACCGCCGCCGCCGTGATCAGGCCCGACAGCTGGGATCGCGCCCCCGCCGCATCGTTGACCGCGCTGCGCGACAGCCCTCCCGCGACGGGATAGCCACCGAACAGGCCACCACCCAGATTGGCCGCCCCGATTGCACGCAGCTCGGCGTTGGCGTCGACCTCGTCCCCCTCCCCGCGTGCCAAGCGCTTGCCCACCGAGATCGTCTCCAGGAAGCTCACCAGCGCGATTGTCAGAGCCGCCGGCAACAGCGTGAGGGCGTCCTGTGGATCCACCTTGGGGAGCATCAGCCGCGGAAGGCCGGCCGGTACCTCACCCACGATCCCGAGGCCGCCTTCCGCCCATCCGGCAAGCGCCGTGATCAGGGTGGCAGCTGCAATCACAAAAAGGGCGCGTGGAAAGGCCGGCCGCAGGCGTCTGAGCAGCAGCAGCGACACCACGCTGCCGGCGCCGATTGCGAGTGATAGCCAGCTCCAGCTCCCCAACTGTGCGAGCGCTTCAGCAACGATGCGGTGGACGTGGTGGGTGCGTGGCAGTGGGACCTGCAGCATATGCGTCAGCTGGCTGCCGCCGATGATCAGGGCTGCCGCGGAGGTGAACCCGCTGATGACCGGTCGCGATAGGAAGTTCACAACGAAGCCGATGCCCAGGGCGCCCATCAGCCATTGCAGCCCACCGACGAGCACCGCCAACATGGCCGCGAGTGCAACGTATGCGTCACTTTCGGGTGCGGCGAGCGCGCCCAGTGATACGGCAACCAGCAGCGAATCCATGGCGACCGGTCCCACACTGAGCTGGCGGCTTCTTCCTGTCGCGGCGTAGGCGATCGGGGGGATGAGAGCGGCGTACAGGCCTACGATGGGTGGCAGCCCGGCCAGCATCGCGTATCCCATACCCTGCGGGATCAACATGACCGCGGTCGTCAGTCCTGCGGCAACATCCGGTCGCAGGTCGGTGCGGCGGTAGCTGCGCAGCCAGGAGAAGGGTAGCCATCGCAGTGCTGGGTGCGGCCTCACAGACGGCTTGTGCATCACGGCGTTCCGTCGCCGGCGTTTCCGGTGCTCTGCGGCTCCAGGGCCTGGGTACGGTGTTCTGGAGCGCGGGTGGGCACCGGGCCCCCATGAAGTAGCTCCATCAGCCGCATGCCAGCCAACATGCTGAAGACGAACACCAGGGGCGTCAAGCTGCCGGTCCCTGCAGCAACGATGCCGGGCCCCGGACAGAAGCCCGCAAGGCCCCAGCCGACTCCAAAGGTGGCAGACCCGACCACCAGGCGCGGGTCCACGTCGCTACGATTGGGTAGGGACCACTCGAGCCCAAGGGCCGCGTGGGGCCGTCGCGTGAGGATGCGGAACAGGGGAGCGAAGACAGCGATCGCGCCCGCCATCACGAACGCGAGCGAAGGGTCCCAGTCTCCCGCCACGTCGAGAAAGGCGATGACCTTTCCTGGTTGGGTCATGCCGGAAAGGGCCAACCCGAGCCCGAATAGGAGGCCGGCACTCCCGGATAGCAGGAGGCGTCTCATCCCACACCTGCGAGTCGGACGGCCAAGGCCGTGATCATTCCTGTCAGCATGAAGGTACCCGTCGCGACCATGGAGCGTTGGGATAGGCGCGAGATGCCGCACACTCCATGACCACTCGTGCACCCGTTTCCAAGGCGCGTGCCGTATCCGACCAAGAGGCCGGCGACCGCGACGAACAGGACCGATGGGGCTCCTGACGTATCGAACCAGTCGGGCGCCAGGGGGAATAGCGTCGCGCCAGAGGCGACGAGCCCACCTAGGAACGCCCAACGCCAACCGTTGTCGCCGGGGAGTCGCTTGATGGCGCCACCCAGGACGCCGCTGACCCCGAGGACACGCCCTTGGGCGTACAGCAGGAGAGCCGAGGCCAGGCCGATCAGGATGCCGCCGGCGGCCGCGGAGATGGGAGTGAAGTGTTCCATCGAATACAACCTGGGCCTACAGGCTCGTTGCCTTCCGATATCCGAGCATCCCGTCGCGCAGGTTGACCACGTTGCGAAAGCCCCGCTTGACCAGCTGGTCGCAGACCCCCCGGGAGCGCCGTCCCGAACGGCAGACGAACAGCAGAGGTTGATCGAAGCGCCAGTCGAGTGCGGCCTGGGCAATCTCTGACAGCGGAACATTCTCGGCGCCTTCCACGTGCCCGAGCTCGCCTACGAACTCATGTGGTTCTCGGACGTCAACGATCGTCGCGGCCTGCTCGGCGACGAAGGACATGGCGTCCGTGGTTTCGAGATCCGAGAACTCGGTGGCGTGAGGATCGCCCTCGGCAAGGCCTAGCCCGCATTCGCGGTTGGCGGGGACGGCCCGGTCAAGGTGGCGAGGACGCGGTAGGTTGAGCCCTTCCATGATTGCCTTGAACTCCGCCAGGCTCTTGCCCGCAATCCTCGGGTTGTGCCGCTTTTCTTCCCCGATCGTGGTGACGGTGTGGCCTCGGTAGTCGTGTCCGGGCCAGACCATGGTTTCGTCCGGCAGGGCGAATAGCTTCTCCGTGATCGACTGATAGAGATCCCCTGCGTCGCCATTTTGAAAGTCGGTTCGTCCAGTGCCACGGACGAACAGCGCGTCTCCGGTAAAGACGTGGTTCCCGACCAGGTAGCTCACGCTGTCGTCGGTGTGACCCGGCGTCGCGATCACCTCGATCGCCAGGTTCCCGACTGTGACGACGTCTCCGTCCTCCACATGCAAGTCAACGCACTCTGCGCCCGCGATGCTCGCCACCGTCCTGCAGCCAGTTCGCTCGCGGAGCAGGCCGGCGCCCGTGATGTGATCGGCATGGACGTGGGTGTCCAGGGCCGCCTTCAGTTCGAGCTCTAGGTCCTTGAGAACTCCCAGGTCCCGTTCGACCTGACCAGCAACCGGGTCGATCAACGCTGCTTCGCCGGTTTTCGGGTCGGCGATCAGATAGGTGTAGGTGAAGGTCTCCTGGTCGAAGAGTTGTCGCATCAGCATGGTGGTCTCCTTCGGGGCGCTTTTTGACGGCCGGTCCACGATGACGGTCTGCCGGCTCCCGGTTGCTCCGGTTTGCACCCGCTCTAATGGGTATGAGCCGCGCTCTTCAAAAAGGGTGCGCCGGGTCGGAAAGAATTTTGTAAATGGCTAAAACCCATGTCAATTTGGCTACATGGAGGCCTTCTCCCGACCCGCCGAGTCCCCCGCCGAAGAACGACCGGATGCGGCCCTGCTTCAGCGGGCCCGGCAGGGCGATGCAACGGCCCTCGATCAGTTGCTGCGCCGCTATCAGGCCTCGTTGATGCGCTACAGCCTTCGCATGTGCGGCGGCGACGAAGAGGACGCCAAGGACGTATTGCAGGAGAGCCTGATGTCGGCTGCTCGGCACCTGGGCGGCTTTCGCGGTGATGCCAAGCTGTCGACCTGGCTGTTCACCATCGCGCGCCGGTTCTGCCTTCGGAAGCGTAGCAGGCACGCGCCACGGGGGGTGCAGTCGGTGGCGCTCGCGGAGAGTGAGTTGGAGCACCCCGGGCCGGCGCCAGAGCAGGCGCTTGCTACACGAGAGCTGCTCAATGCTCTTGAGGAGGCCCTACGGAACCTGGATCCTCTCAATCGCGAGATCCTGGTCTTGCGTGACGTCGAGGGGCTCAAGGCGCGCGAAGTGGCCGAGGTAGTGGGGATGGGCGAGGCGCAGATCAAGAGTCGGTTGCACCGGGCGCGCGTCGCCATTCGCAGCGCGATTGGGACATCATTGTCAGACGCGCCGGCGCTGCAGGGGGCCGATGCCCTGGCCGAGTCGTGCCCGGACATCGAGCAGGCTTTTTCCCGCTTTCTCGAGGGAGAGGTCGGTCCGGAGATGTGCACGGAGCTGCAGCACCATGTGGACAAGTGTGCTCGCTGTCGCGGCGCCTGTGAAGGTATCAAGCAGGTCCTAGCGGTGTGCCGCGCCCTTCCGGCGCCAGAAGTGCCAGAGGCGCTTCAGGAATCCATCCGCTCCGCCATGAAGGCGGAGCTGGCGAAGGCGGAGCGCTAACTCCGCAGCGCTTTCGCCTCAGTCAAGAATACAGCGAGTATACCCTCCTTCACCGAAACCCCTGCGGAGTCGAACACTTGCACGATCATCACGTGCCTTGGTGATGGATGCGGACCAGCGGAGCGCGTAGGGATTTGGCCCACGGGTTCGTTGGGCGGTCCCCCAATCCTTGTCCTTACAGCCTAGAACGGGATGTCGT
>JAPPOR010000745.1 GCA_028817905.1 Myxococcales bacterium | reverse complement strand
CCCCAGGCGCCACCCCAAACCACCCCCGCTTGCAGCTCATCCCCGGGGCGCGTCAGCGCGACCTAGCGACCCTGTCCAGACGCTTCCAATCGAGGCAACGCGATCAAACTTGACGCAAACGTCCACGAAACCCTGACTCAAGGTCGCTAGCCCTAGCCGTAGCTGCCCCTCGCACATGGTCGCACCCGGGTTAGGGGTGAAGTTTCTCCGCAACCCAAGCGCCCCCAGCCGGTTAGCATAGTCAAGAGACTTGGCCCGCTACCTTCAACGACCCCCGGGGGTCTCGCCCGGCCTTCGACCCAGTGGCTCTCCATCCGGTGCGACGAGTGCGAGAGCCATGTGGACCGAAACGGGGCGCGCCCTGCTTGGGAGTCGCCACAGGGTGCAGGCTATGAGGGAGGTTTCCGTATGCGCTTCACACATCGAACGGTCGCGATCGCATTGGCGGTCTTATCTTCGGGCTGCCAGCTCCAGCGCCTGACCGCGAGCGAGGCACGAGATGCGCTTGAGGAGACCCAGATCGCGCAACAAGCGGCGGCGCTCACTTCGGCCAGTGTGGAGGTCACCACCGACTTCACGATCGGCTCTGCCGTTGAGTCTGCTGCGGGAGAGATCCGCAGCTTCGTGGCCAACCAACTTCCGTGCGCCGAGATCGCCGTCGAACGTGCCACGATAACGATCGGGTATGGCAAGCGCTCGGGCGACTGTCGCTTCAACGGCCACACGTTCGCGGGCACGCACAGCGTGGAAGTGGCCCGCAACGAGATGGGAGACGTACTCGTGCAACACACGTGGGATGGCTTCAACAACGGCGTGCTTCGGCTGGATGGCACGGCGGATGTCACGTGGGACGCGGCGGACCGCGAGCGGCGCATCGATCACGAACTCACGTGGACACGGTTGCGGGACGGGCGCATGGGCGTGGGCAGTGGAGCCCGGGTCCAAGAACCTCTCGCGGGCGGGCTCATCGAAGGCATCCGGGTCGACGGTACGCGCGCCTGGGAAGGTGACGCCGGCCACTGGGAGCTCGACATCGAAGGCATCCAGATGCGCTGGGTCGATCCGGTACCGCAAGCGGGGCGCTACCAGCTCGAGACGCCCTTCGACAAGACCGTGGGCCTGGTCTTCACGCGCGTCGACGAGGACACCATCGCGGTCACAGTCGAAGGACCTCGCCGCAGTTTCTCCTACAATGTGAACGCGCTTGGTCAGATCTCTGCCTCCGAGTAGGCCCGCGATCGCTGCCCCTATGATATCAATTGCGGATGCGCACGTATGGCGAGCTCCGCGCGTTGGCGGACGAGCAGCTCTTCAACGAAGGCTTCGTCGAAGCGCTTACCATGTACACGCGACTGGTGGAGCTACGGCCCGCCGACCTGGACGCGCGCATGCGAGTAGGGGATGCGCTCATGGCCATGGGCGAGGTGCAACAGGCGGCGATCGTCTATACACGCCTGGCCCAACACGCCGCCCAAGCAGGCTACCCGTTGCGTGCCCTGGTCGCGCTCAAGATCCTGTCCACGCTCGAGCCTCAGCTCGGCGTTCTGCTCAGCGACGTCGCCAAACTGTACGGCCGCGATTCGGGTCGCATTGGACGTGGGGTGCGGCGTACGCCGCCCGACCCCAGCGAGCCACTTCCTGCAACCTGGGCTGACTACGACCCCGGCGAAGACCGACTCGCCCGCGCAGTCGCCCTGGCGAGTCAGTACCCTGATGGCGCGCTCATCTATCCCGAACGCCTGATCCCGATTCCGCTGCTCAGCCTGTTGCCCAGCGACGAGTTTGCAGGCGTACTCGCAGCCGTCAGATTGTGGCGTGCGCAACCGGGGCAGGTCCTGATCCAGCAAGGCGCGCCGGGCCGGAGTTTCTTCGTCATTGCCCGCGGCCAGGTAGACGTCGTTCGGGAGCCAACTTCCACGCTGCCAGCGGGCGAAGCCGGTAGTGAGCAACTGCTCGGGACCCTACATGACGGTGCGATCTTCGGCGAGATGGCTCTCCTGTCCCGCGAGCCCCGCAGCGCCACCGTGCGAGCCCACACCGACTGTGACCTGCTCGAGTTTGATCGCGATGCGCTGCTGTCGGCCTCGAGCACCCTCGACAACCTGCAGGCTGCGTTGTCATCGTTCGCACAGGAGCGGCTGCTGCAGAACGTGCTGTCGAGCACCGGAGTGTTCAAACCACTCGACAGGGACCAACGAGTTGCCCTGATGAAGCGCTTCGTTGCCGTGACCGCTGAAGCCGGTCAAGCCCTGATCGACGAAGGTCAGAGCGGCCGCGGACTGTTCGTCGTGCTGCGAGGTGAGGTTCGGGTCACCAAACGCGACGGCGAGGAGATCCACGAACTCGCGAAGCTGGGTCCAACCGAAGCCTTTGGCGAGATCTCCCTGCTCAGCGACGCGCCGACCACCGCCACCGTCACGGCAACCCAGACCAGCACCCTGCTCTTTCTAGGGCGCGAGTACTTTGACCGGCTGATCGCCGCGGTTCCAGAAATTCGGGAATATCTGGAGAGAGTGAGCGACGAACGGCAGATGGACACCCGCCTGAGCATCCCCGACAGCGACGACGACGAGCTGCTAGAACCGCTCGTGGCTCCTGATGAACCCGACGTCGACCTGCTTGTCTAGCTCTTCTGTTCAGCGGTCTGGCCCGCCTCGGCGGTCTGCTGCGGGCCGCTCTGTTGCGCGCCCAGCTCGGCGGTGATCTCGGGCTTGGCGCTCGAGGTCTCCTCGACCTGCTTATCGACCGGCGTGACGTCTTCTTCGTCGTCCGTATGCAGGCCCTTCTTGAAGTTCCGAATCGCCTTACCCATGCCGTCGGCGAGCTGGGGAAGCCGCTTGGCCCCGAACAACAGGACCAATATCGCGAAAACGACGAGCAGTTCGGACATTCCCATGCGCATAACTGTTGACTCCTGACAAGGGCGCGGGTCGAGTGTAATCCCTAGTCGCCCATCAACCCAAGGCTATTGTCTTAGCAGGGAGCCGGCTCGCCCGCCCCTCCCCAGGTGGGGTCGGCCCCAAGACGGGCCCCGAACCGACCCCACACGATCTCACCTTTTCCAATGAAAACAAGTAGATGGAGTCCTGGTTCCCAAAACGCGTGGGGCACGAATGGCCACGTCCTTTCCCATCGTAGTCCTGCGCAATTTGCGCGCCCGCACCTACCGGCGATCCACAGCAAAGGCGGCCACGCGCTCCCCGTTCTGGAATACGGACCAGATGCATGACGCTCCCGAACCCACGGACCCGCTTGGAGGGGGCCCAGCGGGTGCGCACAGCCCTGCTTGAGGGGAAGCCAGTGGTGCGAGTCGTACTCCTGCCAAGGGGCCCACTGAGGCCCCCCTTGGCGGCCCTGGAGCGTGAAGCGTTGGCTGCCGGGGCGACCATCTGGCGCGCGGGCGAGGGCGACCTCCGTCGCATGAGCGCAGTCTCGGCGGAGCCCGCCGAAGCGATCGCGATGTGCGGCCCCTCACCCTCCGCCAACCTGACACAGGCGCTCGCGCGTGGCGGAATCAGCTGGCTGCTTCACCGGGCTGGCTATCCCAGCAATGTCGGTTTTGCCGTACGGACCGCCGAGGTCTCCGGAGCCGATGCCGTCATCGTGGACGCCCCGAATTGGAACCGAGCGGACCGCTCGCGGGCGAGCCACGTCAGCATGGGGGCCGATCGGCTCCTGCCAGTCCTGTTCGAATCCACACAAGCGACGCTGGAAGCGGCGCGGGCCCATGGTCATCGGATCCTTGCGCTCGAAGACGCGGGACAGGCCCCCCCTTTCGAGCACGACCTGACTGGCGGCGTCCTGATTGTGGTCGGCAATGAACGCTCGGGGGTCCCTGCCGACGTCCTGTCCGCATGCGACCAGGTGATGCGGATCCCCATGCCCGGGTTCATCCCGTCGTACAATGTGCAGGCCGCGATCGCAGCCGTCGCCTACGAACGCGTCCGCCAACTCCACCAGGCAGCCATCGGCTAGCCCGAAAATGGTCTTTTCGACGTCACGGCCTGCAGCCGGAGCGAAGCGAAGCGGCGCGACCCGTGGATTGGGGGACGAGAGGGTGTCCATAGGGCGGCATTGCCGCGACGGGGGAAAGGGCGCGTGCCCTTTCCTGGGTGGTTCGCACCCTACTCGAAGAACAGGTCGTCAGCCTCCTCGAGATAGCGATAGGCGCGGCGGCGAGCGACTTTGTTGCTCAAACGAAACTCGTTGCCCTGATCGGGCGCCTCGATGATCTCGTTGAGCAGGGCCAGATACAACTTCTTGTCCTGGGCGGTCACTGCGTAGAGCCGGGCATAGTTGAGTTGCACAAGATGACTTCGTCGCTTGGTGATGGCAAGCGCGCGCTCGAAGTAGTCCTTGGCCTTGGTCGCATCCCCGCCGAGCGCCTTGGAATAGGAACCGAACAGGCCTCCCATAAACACCAGCGCTCCCGCAGCTTCATAGGTTTCGTCAAGCTCGATCACACGCTGGGCGAGCGCACGGATGAACGGCATGTCAGCGAAAGCGGTTCCGTCCGGCGAGTTGTTCACGGCCGAGCTCCAGGACATCATCAGCCAGAAGATCGGCGCGATGTCGTCCTCGGCGTCGGTGTAGTGCTCGCGCAGATACAGGATCAACTGATCGGGATCGGCCTTGAGATGCTCATCGATCCCGGGGTCGCGGTCCCGCATCACGCGCAACGAGATACGCTTGGCGCGCATGTATAACCAGTAAGCACGCACCTTGATCCGATCGGCTCGGTCGAACTCCTCATTGACGAGCGCGAGTTCGTAGTCATCCATCGCCCAACCGTAGGTGTAGGCCATGTAGCTCTTGACGAGGCCCAGGGCGAGTTGCTCGTTGTCCGGTCGAACGCCGTACAGCGCCTCCAGCTGCATAATGCCCGAGGCTGCTCCCTGACCCGCGGTCTCCCAATCGAAATGGGCCCGCAAGGAGCCGGACCCGCCCTCCATCGACGAGGCAAACATGTCGATAGCCATGTTCTTGAGCCAACCACAGCCGCCCAAGGTGGGCGCGCAGGCGGCGAGCAGCAGGCCGAGCCAGAACGCACGACCGCGCCGACAAGCCCGACCCTGATGCGCCCGAACGCGGGGATAGAACAGCGAAACGGCCCTGGCCTGCGATGCAACCTTCGAAGCCGTGTGAGAATCGATAACGGAACAAGACATGTAAGTGCGACTCGGTGGAGATCATGGAATAGAGCGAGGCGTTGATCAACAACCGCTTGACCCTCCCGATCGGGAAGGACAACGTAGCGCCATGCCTACACACCCTCCCCTGCACAGCACACGAGCCAACCCTTGACAGCGCTGATGCAGACCACAAGCCGCCCTCGGCCGGTAATGGTCCGGGGCTCAGGAAGCCGCATGTGGGACGAGCGAGGCCGCGAGTACCTCGACCTGGTACAGGGTTGGGCGGTCAATTGCCTCGGGCACTGTCCAGACGCGGTGCGTCGAGCGTTGAGCGAGCAAGCCGGAACGCTGTGGAATGCATCGCCCGCATATCACAACGCGCGCGCGCACGCGTTTGCGGAAACGCTCGTCGCCTCCTGCGGCCTCGACCAGGTGTTCTTCTGCAACAGCGGCGCCGAGGCGAATGAAGGCGCGATCAAGCTCGCACGCAAATGGGGAAGACTCCACCGCCAGGGTGCGGCCGAGATCATCACGACCGACCATAGCTTCCACGGACGTACGCTGGCCACAATGGCGGCTTCGGGCAAGCCGGGCTTTTCCGAGCTGTTTCCTCCAGCCATTCCGGGCTTCGAAAAGGTAGCCTTTGGAGATCCCGGAGCAGTGGCCAAGGCCATCCGCGCCGAAACGGTCGCCGTCATGGTGGAACCGATTCAAGGCGAAGCGGGCGTGATCGTCCCTCCCGCGGGCTACCTCCGGGAGCTGCGCGCGATTTGCGACCGGGCCGGCATCCTGTTGATTCTGGACGAAGTGCAGACCGGGATGCGCCGCACAGGCCCACTGTTCGCCCATCAGGCAGACGAAATCGTTCCCGACATCATGACGTTGGGCAAGGGCCTGGGCGGCGGAGCCCCGCTTTCGGCACTGCTATGCTGCGACGCCGTGGCGTGCTTCGAACCGGGGGACCAGGGCGGCACGTTCAACGGCAACCCGCTGATGTGTGCCGTAGGCGCTGCAGTGTTGGATGAGTTGCAGCGACCGGAGACCGTCGCCCACGCCGCGGATGCGAGTCAGCTGCTGTGGTCGGGCCTGTCGGAAATGGTGTCGGAAGGGCTGGCGGCATCGGTCCGCGGCCGGGGCATGCTGATCGCCCTGTGCCTGGGGCAGGACAGGGCCCCGGCGATCCAAGAACGCTGCCTGGACCTCGGCCTACTCGTCCAGGCATCACGCCCCAACGTGCTTCGCATGATGCCCGCCCTGAACATCCCCCTGGTCGATGTCGCGCTGGCCCTGCAACGCTTGCGCGCGGCTATGGCTTAAAAAAATAGCCCATCCGCGATGGGTGTTCGCGGATGGGCCGGTGGGTGCGTTGGGTGTTGTGTCGGTGGTTGGGTGTAATGCGAGTACGACGAGCGTACCGCATACCGGCGATGACCGAAGTCCTCGCCGAAGTTGTCAAAGAAGCCCCGCAATCACCCCGCGTCCGAGCACAGCCAGCTCACTTCCTACTTCGCTGCCAGCTGCCCATCGTGGCGGTTGACGTTTCCCCGTCAGTGACTGCCGAACCGCTTACAAGAGCTGTTGTGACCCGGCTCCCGCCGATACACAAGCCCTAAGTGGAGCCATGAGCAAAAAAAATGCCGCTGTGCATGCATGGGACAATTCGGTTGCGCAGAAGCTGAACATGTAGGTGATTTCAAGCCCCTAGGGAGCGGCGCATTGTCGCATGCGGTACCTGGATTCGGGCCTAAATGCGTCACGTTGGGACATGACGCTGAGCAAAGCGCGTGCTGCTCCAAGCTCGTACAGGCGCCAAGGGTACGTGCCTGCCGGGATCCTCGCCGAACGCATACGCAAGACATGGGTAGGGGCAGGTGAGGTCGAGTAGGTTTGTATCCCTCTTTTTGAACAGTGCGACCCTGGCGCCACCGGTAAACCACTGTCGCTTGCCCCTCATCCCCGGAGTGCGCCAGCGCGACCTCGACTAGCGACCTTGTCCAGACGCTTCCAATTCACGGCAACGCGATCAAGCTTGACGCAAACGTCCGACGAAACGCTGACTCAAGGTCGTTAGCCCGGATCATTCACGGACGCCGCCTCGCTTGTCCTTCGACTCCACAGGACTTTCGCCGCCCTAGCTCGGCAGCACGATTCGGAACTCGGCGCCCGCTCCCGGGTGGCTCTCGCATGTCAGCTGGCCGCCGTGGGCCTCCACGATGCGCTTCGCCATGGCCAGGCCCAGACCGGTTCCATCGCGCTTGCCATGGGTGGCGAAGGATTCAAACAGGCGTCCCTCCATCTCCGGCGGGATCCCAGGTCCGCTGTCGCTGCATACAAACACGACCTGACGGCTATCCCCCTCGATGCGCCAGGTGAAGCGACCCCCCGGCTCCATGGCCTGCCCCGCATTGCGGGCAAGGTTGAACACCACCCGCTTGAGCTTCGACGCGTCGAAGCGGGCGGCGCCGCCAAACCGCTGGTCCACATGGAGTTCGCAACCGAAGCGTTCCATTTCTGGAAACAACAGCTCGCGGACCTCGGAAACGAACCGATCCAAATAGACCTTCGAAATCAGGACCTCCCGCTGGCCGCTCGCGAAACCGAGCACCTCTCGCGTCATGCCTTCGATGTGCTCCAGGGCGCGGTCGATCCGTCCGGCGTAGTCCTCGGCCGCCTGCCGGTCGGGGGCCATGGCCAGCAACTCAACGTAGCCGCTGATGGCCGCCATCGGCGTGCGCATGTCATGCACGAGCGCCGACAGGGAGCGTCCCAAAACGGTGAGGCGCTCTTCCCGCTCGCGCCGGTCCCGCTCACGATGTCCGGTGACGCCGCGTGCCAGCTGCGCCCCGACGAGATCGAGCAGGCGCGGCGCACGGCCTCCCTGTTCCCCCCCGTGCACCCCGAGCAAGACCAGGCACCCGAGGCCGCGCTGACCATCGCGCAGGAGCGAGTGCAAGACACCCGGTGCATCCGGCGGGACACCCGCCGCTTCCCTCGCTAGGGCCACGAGGTCCGGGTCAGCTTCAGAGCGAGCAGCAGCCCTCCCACCATGAGCGAGACCCCCGTCGTGCTCGAGTTCGCCGCTGGCAAGCACAAGCCGCCACCACTGCAGGCGCCCCTGCATCCGCAACAACACGCCGACGGTCGTCGCCTCGAAGCGCCTGCCCGTGGCCCGAAGGACGGCCGCGACCATGGTCGGAATGTCGGGCGCACCGGCGATCTGCTGCTCCACTTCATAGAGCACTTCGAGCTCACCGTGGGCGCGTCGTATCCGATGCTCCGCTTCTTCCAGCGATCGGTTCCGCTCGACCAGCGATTCGTAGAGCATTGCTTTTTCGATCGCCACCGCGCACTGCGCACCGATGACGGAAAGCAGCTCCGCATCCTCGTCGTCGAACGCGCGGTGACTTCGATTCAGGCATTGGATGACCGCAATGGTCTCCCCGCCGCGGTCAAAAATCGGAACGCACAGCAGCGACCGCGTACGATAACCGCTCTGCTCGTCCCAGCTCCGATCGAAGCGGGCATCCTCATAGGCGTCGTTCAGATTCACCGTCTCGCCCGACTCCGCCACCCAGCCCGCAATCCCGTTGCCCATGGGAAGCCGAATCTCGCTCGGTTCATCCCCCTGGATGACACTGGACCACAACTGCCGCCGCTCGCGGTCCACTACGAAGAAGGTCGACCGGTCAGCGCGCATGATGCTGGTCACGCGTTCCATAATCTTGGCCAGCAGAGCATCGATGCCGAGCGCCGAATTGAGCGCCCACGCGACATCCATCACCGCTTGAAGCTGTCTATGATAGCGCTCGCTCGGCGCGGCACTGGTGCGGGGCGCGGCGGTGTTCTGCGGCTGCGAAGCCATCTTCGAGACTAGGATAACCCAAGCTCGGGCCATCCAAAAACCACACGGACCCACGCCCTGCGCTCCGTCGCGGAAGCACTCCCACCCGAGGCAGTTCACCAACGCCACCGTGCGCCTGGACCTAGCCCGGATCATTCACTGACCCGCGCGCCCTCCCATAACCATTCGACTCCGCAGCGCTTCCGCTTCAGTCGAAAATACGGCGAGTCCCCCTTCACCGACCCCCTGCGAAGCCGATCACTTGCACGAGCACATAGGCGATCACCTGAGCGATGGCCGGTCAGCATCCTAACTTCGAGCCCGACCCGCCTTGCGAAGTCACGAAAAGATCCTGCCAGTAGGGTTCGCCACATGAATCGGCTCCTCGGAAAGCTCACGAGGATACGCAAGTAGCCCGCACGCACACGGCGCGCCGGGTAGCCTCAGCGCAACGATCACCGGCAGCTACGGAAACCCCAGACCATCATGATGGCTTGCCGCGATCCAACGCCAGACCGCGGCCGCACTTGCGAGCCTAGCTGCAGCGCGCCCAGCGACTGGCAGGTGTGCCACCTCGAGCCCCTCGCGCTCGATCACCTGCTCAAGGGTCCCCACGCGAGCACGCGTGCGGTTCGCGTAGACGTGCTTGAGCACGACGGCAGAAGCCCCCGGTACCATCAGGCGCGCCATGCGTGCAGTGGATGCGTGCCAGCAAGCAAGCGTTCCATCCGGCCCCAGAAAGTCGACGAACTCACGAACCACCGTAGACATGGGAACCGTGGCGGCAAGGTCGGCATGGGAAAGACCGGTACATCGGAGGTATTCGGCGGTGGGCGCTCCGCGCGCAGGGCGAACGAAACGCTCGAAGACCTCACCCGTAGATGGTCGCACGGCGACCCACTGGAACGGTTGCGCGACGCGCCGCTGAGAGCGTGTCTGCAGCTGCGCACTCTCGCCATAGACAAGGACCAACCGTTGTCCATCTCGCAGGGCAGCGGGGACCACCCGCTCCGCGCGCCGACGGCCCCGCTTGCGGCGCGGTACACGCGTCACAGCACGACGGCTGCGCACCTGGCCCTCATTCATACGAACGAAGGCTGCTAGCAATGAGTCGAGACCACGCGTGGCCGGCTCGACTATGCGTAGCGCCCGCACAGCTGCCTCGAGGGTAGACAAACAGTGCGGCTTGGGCTCTCGTCTGATGCGAAACAGGCTCGGTTCTGCTTGCGGCAAGGTGACGCAGGGAAGCTCCGCGAGCCAAGGGTTGTCCATGTAAAGACGATGGGCCTGCGACCAGGTGCCATCCAGGAGCAACAGGTTACTCGGGCGCAGAGAAAGCTCCGGAAGCGAAACAGCATCTGAGCGTGGATAGAGCAGCGCGGTGTTCTCGGGCAACACCATCGCGCAGGCAACACGCTTGCTGTGGACACCATTGCGATAGGCCACACGCACCCGACACTGCCGAAGCGAGAGCGCGAGCAAACGAGCGCTGTTGAACGGGTGAAAGCGCTCGCGCGGATGCTGCAAGATCTGGATACCGGTGCGGTTGTCGACCGACTCGACAAACGGACACAGGCACAGCTTCTCTGGTCTAAAACAGCGGTAGCAAAACGCTCGGAATTGCGACGACATTGCCTCGAAAGCACGCGTCCGGAAGCCCTTGGTGAGGCGGACGATGCGCAAGCGGCGCCGTACCACGTGCGGCTCGGCGCCGCTACCAGGGATTTGAATCGCTAGCGGCGAACCCTGTCAGAACCTTCGCGGTCCATCGCGACCCATGTGACCGAGTCGTACTATCGACGGGGAGTGATCCCGTAGAACGTGTTGAGAGTCTCACCGCAATCCACCGCTTCCATGCGGCCATGCGGCGAATCGATCACGCCGCCCCAATGCCAGGCTCGGCCGCCACATGGATCACGGAGCAGACCCTGGACCCAGAGATGAGAGCGACGCAGAGCGCTCTGCCATAGTGGTACGTGGTGATCCCAGGAGATCGCTCGCGGCCAACCGGATGGCTCGCTCAACTGAAAGTCGAGCGACCGCAGCCACCGCTGCCGACGCGTTAGCGTGCGTCGATAGTCCCCAAGCCCGGCGCAGTAGTTTCTAATCACATCGATGAAGCGCAGCGTCGGCCAACGCTCGACTGCGCGTCGCCAACGGCGAGCAAGCACATGGGCGATGGCGACATGATCCGTCTCGGCCTGCCAACCTGCTTCCGCGACCATTGCACGCGACAACCAGAGATGGGTATCAGGGGTCCATTGCGAAGTCGGCACCGGCGGACGAGCCTGGCTGGCCGAGGTACAAAGGAGGAATCCGCCAACAATGATAATCTTTCTCATAAGTCGTTCCCGACCCGAACAGAAGCAAGAGTGAGCTCGTGATTCGTTCTTGTGGTGGCTACTTGCGACGATACGCGCTTGAATGAACTACGGTCGCGGCGGCCGCAATATGAAGCATTGACGCCCAACGGGTGCCACTATCGGGGTGCGCTGTCAAACGGACACGACCGAAACGGACACACCCTGGCGCAGCGAATGCGACTTTCCCGCATGGCCGAGAAGGCTCGTAGATTTCGATCATCGTGGACTTTTCACACTCCAGACGGTCCAGAACGGGCCGAAACCGGCCAACGACTGGAATTTTTCCTGGCTCAACTACGCTGCTTGCTCACAATTCAAAAAATCGCCTGCTGGCCAAATAAATCTGTTGGGCCTCGCGATTTCGTCCTCGACGGATCACGAATTCGCGTTGGCCGACGGACCCTCGAAGCCGCTCTCAGTGGATTGAGTTTCGTTTAAAATTGCCCTCCCCGCGAGGGTCCATGACGCACGCAGGCGACTTCAGACGCGATGTCGATCGCGACCGAACGAAGACAGGCAGACAGAAAGAGAGAAAGAAGGAAAGAGATCATGGCACTCACAAGCGAGGATCCATGACGCACGCAAGCGGCTTCAGGCTCGGCGTCGATCTCGACCGAACGGAAACAGAGATCATGGCACTCACAAGCGAGGATCCATGACGCACGCAAGCGACTTCAGACTCGGTGTCGATCTCGGTGGAACGAAGCCAGAGATCATCGCGCTAACAAGCGAAGGCAAG
>JAPPOR010001071.1 GCA_028817905.1 Myxococcales bacterium | reverse complement strand
GCGCTAGCACCTCCGGCCACGGCCGAAAGCTGCTCGAGCAAGTCGCGCCGTGACATCCCGGCCCGGTGTGTGTGAGAAGCTTGGTTTGAACTTGCGGCATGCTGCGCGCCGGGACACGTCGGTTCTTGTGTTTGTTTCCGCATTGCAACGCCCTTTCCAACCGACGAGCTGAAACCGTGAACCCGGATCGCACCCGTCGGTTTGACTGGCTACTTCCCGACGCCGGACTCGCCGCCCCCGTGGTCTCCGGTGCAAGGTCCACTAGAAGACCTTCCGTCGGCCATCATACAGACCTCAAGATGAACACCGATCATGCGACTACCAGAGCGAGATCTTCCGGACCAGTGCGACACTTGTCGCACTCCTACGAGGGGGACCCCAGGGGACCCTCACCATGTTTGGGTCAGAAGATCCGTCCGTCAGAAGATCCGTCCCCTCAGAGGATCCGTCCGACCCTTGACCCGGTTGTGTCTGATCTTCCCAGAAGATCCGTCCGACCCTTGACCGGGCACCGAGGGGAAGCGGCGCTGCTGGCTAGACAGGAAGGCGCTTGCAGATCGCGCCCGGCAGGCTAGCACGGCGGTGACCGGGCCCGAAGTTGCGCTTCTGGAACCGCGAAGCCGACAAACGGACGTGTCCAGGCGCAGCTGTGCATCCCGAGTGGCCGACTACCTGGCGTGCACGCCTACGGGTCGGTTCGACCCGAGGTAGACATCTGGGTGGCGAATGTCGAGATAGCCCTTCTTCCAGAGGTCGAAGTTGAAGATATAGCCCGGCAGGGTGCTCTGGTCGGGCGACCAGGCCTGCAGCTGCGCAATTGAGGTATTCGTACTGGGGGTGCTGGCCTGGGCCGGGGCGTCGACCAGGCGCATGGTGTGGGTATTGCGGTCGTCGAATACC
This sequence comes from Myxococcales bacterium, assembly GCA_028817905.1. GTDB lineage: Bacteria > Myxococcota_A > Polyangia > Polyangiales > JAFGIB01 > JAPPOR01. Next base: position 1,427 of record JAPPOR010001071.1, on the reverse strand, counting down.
TCCCCGGGCTGGTCATACCGTTCGTTGGCGAGCAGGGTGTTGAGCGCGCAGCTGGGCGCTGCTGCATGCTAGACTGGTAGCAATGGACCTCTTCGAGGAGCTGATGCAGGTCGTGGGTCTGCTCGATGGAGCGGAAGTCGACTACGCCCTGGTGGGGGGGCTGGCTGTGGGGGTGTGGGGCGCCCCGCGCGCTACCAAGGATATCGACCTGCTGGTGCAAGCCCAGGACGTGATCCGCGCCCAAGAGGCGCTCCGACCCGCCGGCTACACCCTCGACGCACTCCCAAAGCGCTTCACGGATGGCATGCAGCTCCAGCGCATCAACAAGCTCGCGGACGGACAGCTCAGTACAGTCGACCTCATCGTCGTCGACGAGAGCCTGGCGCCCGTGTGGGCAAGCTGCTCCCGCCATGCCACGGAGGTCGGGTCCCTCAGCGTGGAGTCGCGCGACGGGCTCATCGCGATGAAGCTCGCGGCGGGTCGGCCGCAGGATCAGGCCGCCGTGATCCGGCTCCAGGAGCTCGACCGGTGAGCGCGCCGCCCGACATGAGCGCAGCCGCCATCACCCACCGGCTTCACCTCTGCAGCGCGCTTTCGGACCTCGACCCGGCCAGGCGCCTCGACGCGAAGCTGGACATGAGTCCCGCGGGCATCACGCGGCGCCTGCGGGAGGCGGCGGCCCTGCTGGAGCTCTGCCGGAAGCTGGGGGCTGTGGGGGCGTAGACAGCGCGATCTGCGGCTCCGAGCTCGAGGTGGGTGAACTCCCTGAACGATGTGCGGCGGCAGCGGGATCGGAACATGCGGAACATCCGCACCCGGGGCAGGCGGTGGTCGGCTCCCCGAACGTGCGTGCCTTGAGCAGCTGCCCCGCATGCCAGCTGGGCCAATACCGGCAGCCCTTCCCCAAGAAGGGCGTTCTTGAGCTACGGGTGGGACGGAACCATGCTTGGAACGGACCGGGCGGCCCCGTCACCGGTCGCGATGGATCACAAGGCGCCTGGCGTGAGGCTGCAGCGGGTCAGTGTCACGCGCGAACTGACGGCGAACGATCACATCGGTGGGGCGGTCCGGCTCGGCATCGTGGCTGCGGCGCTCCGACCGTCGTCCTGGCCGCGTGGCGCTTGCATTGAGGCGGACCGCTGGTCTCTCAAGGTCCAGATCATCTTGTGGGTCGGACCAGATCCTCTGGCCTGCCAGACTTTCCTGTGAGTCGGACCCATCCTCTGAAGCCAGATCCTCTGGGACCGATCCTCTGATCCCCTTCCTCCGTCAGATCCGCAACAGCCGCACCGCCGGAAAGACCGCCTGCAACTTCGACAGATCTTCAAGATCGCCGGTCAACACGACATCGCCGCGTTGGGCTGCTGATGCCACAACCACAGCATCCGTACTGCTCGGACCATCGCCAACTCTGGCAAGCGCGAGGC
>JAPPOR010000540.1 GCA_028817905.1 Myxococcales bacterium | reverse complement strand
GACATGTCGCGCACCGCTCCGCCGGGAATGTCGTCCCATGTCAGGCCTTCACAGGTTGGCGTGTCAACGTGGTGTCAACAGGTAGGACGTGCGCCAGTCGGGAGCCACCACCGTGCATGTCCACCCAGGTACTGCTGGGACCCACCCGCTCATTGGATACCGATCAGCTGCTGTGCCCTATCACCGTGCTTGATGCCCCCGTAGGATCAAAAGCGAAACAAACGCATTTGAAGGGGGGCAATATGGAGCAGTGCATTCGCATAGACTGCCAGGTCCATTTCAACGGGTCGGCCCTTGGCACCGATGATTGGGACAAGGTGGGCAGGCAGATGGCGCGCGACGCCTCGCACGGCTCATTCGGTGAGATCCAGTACTTCGATCATGGAGCGGATGGGCTGGTACGCCACGAAGTTTGTCTTCCGAATACGAAGGGGGTGTCGGACTCAGCAACCATCGTCCTCAAGCTTGAGCCCAGCATCTTTCCCGTCGAAGGCGGTGGACTCCAGCACTTACTCGGCGTCCTCAGCGACACGTTCGGAGCAGGCTATGCCCGCTGGGGAGCACTGAGCGGCGAAGTTCGGTCCGTCCGATTGCCCTTCGCGACGTCGAAGTACCGTGGGCCCGCACATACGGTCCGGGAGATCCGCGAAGCCTTCCAACTCAACGAGGGAGAGCCCCTGCTGGCGTTCTCTGTGAAGCCACGAGTTGGGCTCGGCAAGGATGATTTGCTGCGGGTGTGCACGGAGGTACTGAGCGAAGGTTTTCACATCGTAGAAGTAGACACGCGAGATATCGGTTGGCTGGGGATGAGTGACTGGATCGAGATCTCGAAAGCGGCGGCTTCCGTCGATGCGAAACGCGTGACGCGCTTCTCGTGCAATCTCACGATCCCGTGGCACAAGGCCGAGCCCAAGTACAGAGACTTGCTCGCCGCAACAAGTCACCCAAGGGTCGTCAAAGTCGACGTGGGCTATGAAGGGCTCGGTACGATGCAGGCGCTCAGAGACACATTCGGCAACAAGGACGAGGCGCCGATAATCACCTGCTACCCTATCATTCGGAACGCGTTGGGCACCTGCGTACCGCTGGACACGCTCATCGAGGTCGCCGCATTGTCAGGCGCTGACATCATCTATCCTGGAGGGCGCCCAAGCATCCCCAAACTTGCAGGCGAGAACTTCGAGAACTATCGGGGCACTCGATCGACCGAGAACCTCGACGAGAGTGGTCGATGGCGGAGCGTACAGAGGTACGCCGACATGATTGAACGCGGATTCCCAATGCCAACTGTCGCAGGAGGCATTCACCCCGGGGAACTTCATGCCTACTACGAGTGGCTCGGCCCCGATGTCGCGTACTTCCTAGGCGGAGCAGTCGCCCTGCACAAGGACGGACACAAACATGGCGCGGCTCTTTGCCGCAAGATCATCAACCACGCCCTTTCGAGCAAGCCAAGCAGCGACCTGCGCGTGACGAAGAACCTCAGCACCTCTCTCATCAAAGAGTGCAACGATTCGTACAACTCCGCGAAGGACTTTGATGCCAACGCAACGGCGTACGTCTCGCCGAAGGCCTTGGCAAGACATCTAGAGGAGTCGTCCGGGACGAACCAGTTTTCCTTCCGGACGCGGACATGATGGGATCCATTTCCGCGGCTGTGCTGCTCATGTTCTCGCTCACGGTTGCCGCGTCCGGCCAAGCGCACACGATGACGGGGGTCGACGACGCTTGGCACTTAGCCAACTCGCTGGTGTTCCGCTTGTTCGCTGGCACAGCACTAGTTGCCAGCTTGGTATCGTGTCTCAGACTACTCGTTCACGATCCTTTCGGGAGCGAGCCCAACGATCCACTACAGAACGCTCGATGGAACCACAGAAGAACTACGGGGAGGTGGGCGGCGGTGTTCGGCATTCTCGCAGTAGTCGGAACCGCCATCACCTTCTCGCTCGCCCTCGCCGCAGTCGGCTTCGACACGAAGACCACGAGCAATTTCCCGGATTCGCATTGGGGGTTACTAGTGGGGCTCTACGTATGCCTGGCTGTCCAGCTCGTCGCACTGGTACTGGTCAGGACCCTCCCGCCGAACTAGTCGCCAGCGTGCGTAGTGAATGAAATGACACTCACTACTTCGCCATCCTGTAATCCTGGGTAGTGTTCGCGGAGGGCACCCTGCAACTCGCATAGCGAAGCGAAGCCGTCACATTGTGCATCGTGGTCCGTCAGGTCGGCGAATTTGACGACTCGCACACCATCAATCCGCACCGGCACCCGAGCCGCTCCGCAAACGAGCACTGCAGGCCCGAGTGCACAGTCCCGAGTGCCAGCACGAACGGTCGTCGATTTCCTGCCCGAAAGGACAGCAGGCAGGTACTTCGCTGCAAGGCGTACTTCGGTCACACCATCCCCTCGGCACTACAGCTCCCCGGTCACGACGCGTCGACTTCGACGCGGAAACCGATCAGCTCGCACCGCTCGCCGTCTTCAATCTTCAGGATCCTCTTCGCTTGCTCAACAGCCTGCGCCTCGGTTGCTGCCTCCGGAATAACAAGCGCAAACGGTACCTGCTGGAAGAAAGCCTCGATGCCCCCTGCTCGCTTGACCTCCTTCAGCGTTCCCCAGATCGCGTGCGCAGCATCGTTGTAGCCGCGGCGCAATTCGACTCGACGGCCTAGGCGGAGATTGCGCTCGGTGTACTGCCGGCCATGTTTGCGGAGCTCCCATGTCTTCCGTCCGGACGCGAACCAAGCGAACGGTGCGGAGGCCAGCGGCACGAATAGGCGCTTGTCGGTCATTTCAACTGCTTGTGGTAGTAGAGCAAGAAGGCCTGTGCCTTCCCACCGGGCGGGCCTGCAAAGCCCGTCCCGGGATCGACCCGCCACACGGGAGCCACCGGATCCGACCTGAGGAGACCGTATCCTGCTCGAGTAAGGAAGTCACCGCGCTTCCGAAACCATCGCAACACAACGTTCTCGGTGGGATTTTCAACTACTTGCTGGCGGGAATAGCCAAGTGTTGCGAGCGCTTCCCGCGCGAGCTCGGCCCTGCGAAGCACCTCCAAGTGCTTCGCTGGCGGAAGGTATCGCTCACCCGCAACCTTGGCAGCCGTTTCAGCCAGGACCTTTCCGACGCCAACCGTCTGATACGGAGCCTCTACGGCAAACCTGCTGGCCCACGCCAGGCCAAGCTTCCTCAGAAACTCGCGGCGCGGCGGCTCCCCGCTCGGGTCAAAACGAAAGCGCTCTTCACGGCGGTGCAGCTCGGCGATCAGCCTCTCCGCGTTGACCTGCTCGCAGAGCTGCTCTCGACCACGAGGAAACCCATGGTACAGCGTCGACATGGTCGCTGCCGCAATGATGCCACCGGCCGGGCGCAGCCACATCCAGCTCTCGGGGGTCGCCTCTAGTCCATTGAGGTCAATGTCCTTCTTGCGAGCGACGTATTCCCGCACGAAATCCTGATCATGCGGGCTCGCGAACGCCGCCACGAGGAGCATGCCTCGTACGCGTCCCTCGACATAGTGCGTTCTGCCGATCAACTCCCTGGCCTGACGGGCCTCGTCATGGCGAGTCACCACCCAAAGGTTCAAGGCAATCTTCCGTCCACCGACGACGAACGATCTCCTGCATTGGAATGGAGGGTGAAGAACTCGCACTTCGCGTTGAGATCGGACCAAGAGCTTTCTTGCTTCGCCACCCTTCCCGTCAATGCGGTACAGCTCCTGGCATCCTGTCTTGGTGATGCCCGTCGAGAGCACGATCGGGGGTTCGTTCACGAGCTTCCCTTCCACCAGCAACAATCGACGCCGAAGGCGGAAGTCCTCAATCCTGGTTGCCCTCTTCGGAAGTGCACTCACCCTATCCCCCTGTTCGCTTGGTTGAACCCCAACGGCCTCCGCGTGATTGTTCCGCAGCCAGGCGCACGGATCCATGCGCTTCGACGGTGTGGCTGGGCCTCGCCGGCAGCCTCCCAATAGTACCCTCCCCACACGGTGCGATCGCTGTGTGCACCGTGACTACGTCGACACGGATCTAAGTAGTTCAGCGACAGCTAGACCACCACCACGATGCAAGCGTGGAGCGCCATGTCGTCAGCGGACAGATCGCGGCTACCGCGGACCTCGCACCCAGCGACCTCCAAGCGACCCTTGATGCTGCGCTGGCACATAGGATACGAAGTTCGGCTGATGGCGGCCGGCCTCGCTGAGGCGGCCGGTGACGCTGCCCGCGCGGAGGTGGAGGGCAGACGCTACGAGATGCTGATATCTAGTCGGGAGAGCTAGCCTGATCGACGTGAGTGTCGCGACTCGCGCGCAAAGGTTCGCGCCCTTTACGGGCAACGTAGGAGGTCGTGGTCTGGTCCCTGCGAGACGCGTGCGCAGGCGCGAAGCGTCGGAGGAGGGCCTCCGCGACGGGCCCTGCCATGACGGGGATGGTGAGGGCGGGGCCGCCGAGCAAAACCGCCACCCAGGCGCCAGCAGCAAGGCGCGAGTAACCATCGGCGACGAGCGGAAGGAGGAGCGAGCCTAGCCAGGCAAGCAGGGCCCAGACGCCGATGGAGCAGATGACGCCTACTGCGTACGCGCAAAGCCGTGTGGGCGTGACGGGCCGCATCGCCCAGAAAGCAAGGGCGACAGCACCTGACAGAATCACTAGGCCAATGACGGCACCCACATTGGAAGTCTAGCAGCTGACAAGGGTGTCGAAACACGCCGCGCGTCGCAGCCTGGATGAGTCCTACGGGTGCCCCGATCCCCCTGCGTCTTACACCCATGCCGGGCAGCTGCTTTCCGGCGGGAACACTGGGGTTTGGCGCGAACTGTGGCTTCTCACCATGACGACTCAAGCGTATCGATCCCTGCGATGCGGCCGGGTTTGCACTCTGGAGCGATTGGTTCCGGGACCCGCCGCTGCGCCAGCTGCGGTCGCGAAGCTGCTCTGCTCTAGCCTGCCGATCGGTTCCTCAAGGCGCCGTCCAACCGGCAGCACCATTTCACGTGCTGGCACCACGGCGCGTCGTAGTGGTTTCGCTCGACCACGCCTTCGCCTAGCAGCGGGTCAAAGTTACCCGCATCGTCGAGGTCGTCGCTCCAGATCAGAACCCGCAACCCCTCGCGCAACCGAACAACATTGCCGTCCGAGTCAGCCCTCTCGTCACCCTTGGCGAGAAGGACGACATCTGGCTCAACCATCTCGTTCAAATCGACGTAGACTCGCGCCGGGTCGAAGGTGGGGTCGCTCACGAGCCCATCTTCCACCGGGGTCGACCGCGCGGCAATACGCGATGGTCGCTGGAGGCGGCCCATCTGGTCGCTGCTTGCCGGAAGAGCAACCAACCACCATTCGGCTGCCCGCTGGACACCTTCGCTCGGCAGCCTGTATGCGGTAGACTTGCAGGAGCTATTCGGGCGACTCTTCCACAGCTTGGCGCCACGGCCGCCAGGCTTCCGCTCACAGAGGACCATGCGCTGGCGCGAGTACATCCTCTCACACTGTCCTGTCGCGGAGTTCCACGACCCTGCGCCAGAGGCGTCGATTGCGGAGGTCGAGCACTGTCTGGGGCTCGGCGAAGAGCTTCCGGCGCGCTCCTACGCGAAACCGACGGGGTTGAAGGGGAGTACGGCCTGGGCCTCATTTGGCCCATCTCGCGGATCGCGGACGACAATCAGGGTTTCCGTCTGAACCGCGACTATCAGTCGCTGTACATGCCCTTCGACCACCTCGTGTTCTTTGCGGATGCGGGGAACGGCGACCAGTTTGCCCTCGCCGTGCGGGGTGGCCAGATTCGCTCTCCCGACGTATTCGTGTGGAATCACGAGGATGACAGTCGCTCATGGGCCGCACCCGATGTTCGCACCTACGTCGAGTGGTGGATGACAGGCAGGATCACCACGTAACAGCGCTGGACGGGCGCGGCCGACGCGGCAGTCGTCCGCTATGGCACTCGTTCCTTGGTTTTCGGGGCCAGCAGCAGAGCGATGGTCAGGCGCTGCCCACGAACCACGAAACCGTGCCTGCAAGCAGCCAGGCCGAGATCACCCAGGGCGCGCTATATCGGATCCCCCCACGCTCGTGTAGTGCCACAGCCGGGCCCAGGATGAACGCCGTCGACATCCAATACCAGCCTGCGGATTCCACGATTCCCCGCTACTGCTAAGAACGGAATGCGGGAAGAGCGATACAAACACGATCGGCACCCGGTTGCGCGGGACCGCGTCCCAGAGCCCCGGCCACAGAAGGCACAGGGCGCTCAGCATCACGTAGACGGTGCCCAATGCCCATGGCCACGACAGCGCCTTCACACGTGTCATTGGAGCGCCCCAACCACGCCCCGATAGTAGCATGCGGGTCGCACCGCCGCGTGCAAGTTGGCCCCCTTCGATCATTCCGCACACTTGAGAGATCCGTCGTAAGTTGCGGCGGAACTCTCCGTCGCCGGCCAGCTCTGGGATGGGTTCGGTTCCATGGGGTCTTCTCCAGAGACTCCACACGACCGTGGCCCGGTTTTCACCGCACAGCCAGGAGGCGCGAACTTGGCCCCCTTCTCCGATTCCGCGGACTTGCGAGGACCGTCGCAGCTTGCGGCCGACTTTGCTGTCGACCCTGTTCGTCCGCGCGCTACCATCGCCAACATGGCATACTCGCTCGACCGAGCAGTCGCCTACCTGCGCGAGCAGCTGGGGACCGGCTGTCCGCTGGACGCGACGTACCTGTGCTACTGGAGCGAGCGCGACGGGGATACGGCCGCGGACGCTGCGCCGCGCAAAGCTCGCCCTTGGTGTGGTCTCCGAGAAGGATGGATGGGATGGCGGATGGACGTGGCGGTTGCCCGACACGGAGGATGGCTCGCTCTGCCTGCCTACGGTCGCCGACGAGTCGATCGACCTCGGGCACGCTCGGTCGCGAACTCGGTCTCGCGGAACTTCCGGACGCGGTCGCGCGCCCGTGCCTCGGGTTTCGTCTTCCCTTGCTCGAGGTCGTCAACCAGCCGAGCGACTTCGGGCCAAGTGAAGATCGGCTCACCCCAGCGCCCGTCTCCATCGCGATGACGACCGTCGCGCAGGGTCCACTGCAGGTATACGAGAACCGGCTTACTAGCCTTTGGGATGGCATGGCGAGCCTGCGCTGTGGCGAGGATGCCGTCCGCGATGTCAGCCGCCACGGAGTCGACATCGAGTTGAACCTGGCGCAACCCGCTCCGCACTCTCAGGACTGACTCGGGTAGCGCGCGACGCTCTTCGGTCAGCGCCATCGGTGCGTGCCTACCATCGACCTCGCGCGCCCACGCGAGGAAGTCCGGCGACGGGCCATTCACCCAGACCCGCGCCCTGCCAATAAGCCTAGATGCTTCGTCAAGGGAACGAACCATGTCCACCACATGACCCGGGTGGAGCGAGGTGATGACGTGGCAATAGGACTCGAGTAGAACCCAGCGGCGGCGGTCGGAGCGGCTGGCACGCTCAAGTCGCGTCGTGAGTGGCACCCAGGCATCCGCATCTTCATCGCCAAGCGGCTGTCCGTTCGCTTCCTGGAGCTTCTTCAGCTCCGCAGCGGCGATGTCCATCGAGCCGCTGCCGGCGGCGGCGAGGTCCAGGTCGCACTCGGTGCGAAGCTGATCGACGATGCCCATAACGCCGATGCCGTGTTGCCCGCGGAGCTGGGCGACGACGTCCTCGACGCGACTCGGATACTCGTGCGGGTTCTCCGGCGCATTGTCCATGGCCACTCACAGCGACGGTGAAAGATTGCAGAGGGAAACAGACTCAGTCTCTTTCTCCAATATCCGAGCGGACCCGTGAAGCGCAACGTCACCGCATGTCCACCGGCGACACCACCCGTCACGTAGCTTCATCCATTCTACCGACACCGTTGGAGCAGTCCTGCGGGGGCTCAAGAGCGGGCAACGACCTGGCATTGTCGACCCGCGACGGCGAACCGACTCGCAGGGCTGCTCCAACGGTGCCGGTGACCGCTCGAGCCCCGCAAGCCGGGGGCCGGGATGAAAAATGCCGGGCCTACACTAGCCCTAGCGCCGCCGGGGAGGCCGCGTCAGCGGCCCCCCTCTCCTGTTCATATTCTGCCGATAACTCTGCAAGTCCCCAAGAGCACAGGGCCGAGGACGAGGTCCTCGTGGCCGTCGAAGACGGTACCCGAGAGTTCCGTGCGCACCAGGCGGGCCGCCATCGGATGCGAGCCACACGTGCACGCATCGAGCGTGATCACCTGCGCGCGAAGTGGCACAGCCAGCGGGCCCAAGGACAGCGCGAACGGTTCGACCGGGTCCGAGCGTGTGGCAGCCAGGAACTTGTCGTGCGATGCCCCGAGTGTGGCTGGACCGGACAGACGGTCACCGCGAGCTGCAAACACTGGCGTATTTGCCGTGAGTGCGCCGGCAAGCGCATCCGCGAGTTCCGCCGACGCTTTCGGGCAGGAGAGCAGGCACACCTACGGCGGTGGGGATGGCTCACCCGTACGCATCTTCCAGAAGGGGTTTGGGGCGCGCGCATGTTGTCCCTCACGTTGCGAGCAGGGAAGGACGTGCGACGGGACCTTGCAGCGCTACCCGATGCGTTCGAGCGCTTCATGCGCGCCTTGCGAAAGCACCTCACAAGCGACCGCGGGGTGACGCGCGAACGTCTGGAAGCACTCGCATACGTGCGAGCCACGGAGATTGCGCTGGGCGACGAAAAGCACGGGCACGCGCATTTGCACGTGTACCTGTTTAGCCCGTATATTCACAAAGAGTTCCTTGCCGTGTTGTGGAGTCGCGCCCTGCGCCACCTGGGCTACCAGTACCCCATGGTGCCACTCGGTGAGGTGCTCGCTCCGTTTGCTGACAAGCCTAGGCAGCTGCGACAGTTGCGAAAGCTGCTTGTCACACGACGAGGGCCCCATGGACGGCCGCTGGACCCGGTCCCGAAGCCGATCGTTGATCCGAGGATCGCCGACCGGAACATCGGGGGCTACATGTTCAAGTGCGTCATCAAGAGCGAACAGGCGCTCGACGGAGGCGCAGTCACAAACGACGTCGACCTGATCGTGGCGGCGTACGAAGGACTTGAGAACCAGCGCGCGATCCAGGCGAGTCGCGGCTTCTTCGTCGACGAAGAAGGCCCCGGGTGTCGGTGCGGCGAATGCGGCAACCCGCATCTCGAGCGGCGTCGTCGAGCCCGGCAGCCGGAAGCGGATCCTGATCCGCAAACGATCGAAACCGCAGCGGAATCACCATGCACTGGATGATGTACCCAGAGGCGGCCCGGTACTGCGGGTGGAGCGTCAAGTACCTCCGCAACCTCGTGAGCGGCGGGCAGATCCCCGTCTACGGCCCACCGCGGCGGCGGCGGTTCCGGAGGGACATGTTAGACCTGTTCCTGACAGACCCGGACGCGGCGATGCGCAAGTTCCGACTGGAGCAGCAATGCGCATCAATGTGAGGAGACTCGAACAGTCGCGGCAATACGACTTCAAACCGCCGGGGCATCCCCGGCAGAGAAAGGGAGGCTTTCGGACCAAGGCGGCGGCCTTGGCCGCGGGCGAGGAGCGATGCGACGCGCTCTTGAACGGCAAGCAGCAGACGGTGCTTGCCGATGCCTACCAGGACTACCTGGACGGCACGATGCTCGCGAACCGCACGAGAGACTCGAATGCACACCTGTGGAAGCGCATCGGGCCGGTGCTCGGACACGTCTTCGTCGAGGACGTGAGCACGGCGGCGCTCGATGCCTTCAAGCGGACGTTGCCCGATCACCTCGGGCCCAAGTCCGTCAACCAACACCTCATCCTCATCAGTGCGGTCCTGCGCTTCGCTTGGAAGCGAGGCAAGCTGAAGGCGCCGCCGTACATCCCGAGGGTGAAGGTGCCGAAGAAGGCGCCGGAGTGGTACTCGGAGCAGGAACGGGATCGGCTGCTGGCCGGCATGTTCGAGCTTCAGCCACGCTGGTACCTGTTCTTCTACCTGTCCGTGCGACTGGGGCGAGGTCTATGCCCTCACCCGCGAGCAGATCCGGGACATTCCCCCGCAGCTGGTCATCGACCGGGCCGCCGAGCGCGGCACGAAGACCCGGCCGGCCGCGATCAAGCCGCGCAAGAACAACGAGGCGCTGGTGCTCAGCGTGCCCGAGGACGTGATGGACGCCATTCGCTGGCACATCGCGCAGGGCTACGCAGGGCCCCACTTCCTGTTCTGCCAGGGCCCCACCCTTCCCCGCTACATCGACAGCCATTGTCGCCCGCTGCTCGCCGTGCAACGGGCGCTCGGCCTACGACCTCTCAGCCACCACAAGATAGGCCGCCACTCGGTGGGCGGGCAAGCCATGACCGCCGGCATGTCCATGCGCATGCTGCAGGCCCAGCTCGGGCACCGATCGCCGCAGAGCACCGCCCAGTACGCCAACCTGGCACCGAGCGCCCAGCTGCGCTTGGTGGAGGCCCTGACACCCGTTGCGCCGCCCCATGTCAACGACGTGTCAACGGGCAAAAAGAAAGGCACCTAGCGAATCTCGCTAAGTGCCTGTTCTTAGTTGGTTGCGGGGGCCGGATTTGAACCGACGACCTTCGGGTTATGAGCCCGACGAGCTACCAGGCTGCTCCACCCCGCGGCAGAGAATGGGCGGTAGTCTAGGCTTCGGCGCGAGGTTGTCAAATACTTTTCGCGGAGTTTGGAATGGAGTTTCGCGGAGTTTGGTGAGGCTGTACGGCGGGGCGGTTAGGCGCCGTGTTCTGGGTCGTCCGGGGGCGCGATGGGGCGGCGGCGCATGATGACCGGGGCCGGCTTGGGGCGGCGGGAAGACCTTGCGTTGGGTGTGCGGCGATCGGATTTGTTGGTGAGATCGCCATTGCTGGAGCTGCTGTCGGGACGGCGGCGGGGCGAGCGGGCGGACGGGTCGCGGCCGGCGCGCGGTGACCGGCCATCGCCTGCGGCCTGGCTGCCGCGATCGCCCGGTTTCCTGCCGCCCTGTCCACCTTGTCCTCCCTGTCCCTCCGGTCGACGAGTAGCCGTTCGCCGACCCCGTCCGCCTCCCGTCGGTCGGTCGTCGGGTCTCGCGCTATCAGCCTCCTCTCCCATGGCTTCGACCGACGCGTCCCGTCGGGCTTCGTCGGCGCGCGCACGGCGGGCGGGGTTGAGGTAGTCGCGCTTGAGCCTTGCGAGTTCGGTCGATGTCAGCGAGCGGAACTCTCCGGGGCGCAGGCCTTCAACGTTGAGGCCCGCAAAACCGGTTCGCGCCAGGCGCGACACGCGCAAGCCTATGGCCTCCATCATGCGATGGATCTGGCGATTCTTGCCCTCGGTGATCGTGATCTGCACCCAGGTGTTGTCGGCTTCCTCGCGCAATACGAAGACCTCGGCTTTGCGGGTGGTTTCGTCATTGCCGATGTCGACTCCGTTGCGGAGTTGGTCGAGCTGCGGCACGTCGAGCTTGCCCTTGACCTTGACCACGTAGATCTTGGGGACGCCCTTGCGTGGGTGCAGCAGCGCCTGCGCCATCGCGCCGTCGTTGGTGACAAGCAGGACCCCGCTGGTGTGATAGTCGAGGCGTCCGACCGGGAACACACGTTCGGGAACGCCTCGCAAGAGGCCCGCGATGCTCTCCCGACCTTCCGGATCATCCAAGGTGGTCACCACCTCGCGAGGCTTGTGCAGCAGGTAGTAGGCCGGCTTCTCGGCCACGACCCGCTTGCCGTCGACCTCGATCCGGTCGCGATGCAGGTCCGCCTTGGTGCCCAACACCGTCACCACGCGCCCGTTTACGCGTACGCGGCCCTCGACAATCATCGCTTCCGCCGCCCGCCTCGACGCCACGCCGGCCTGCGCCAGGAGCTTCTGCAACCGCTCAGTCGCCATCCCCCTACCCTCAACCAGCCGCGCACTGCGCAACAACTACACTCTTTACGCGGTCTTCGGGATACATCGTCCAACCCTGGGCGGGGATATACGCGCCGAGGGCCCCTCCGGCAATGGTGCAAGCCACCCTAGCCCGGATCATTCATCAACTCTCGGGCGATTACCGCGGGATTCGCCTTCAGACGCCCTCCCCGCGAACCACGAAGCCCGCTAACTGTGAAATCGAATACCGAGCACGGGTGCGGCAAGGGGGTGGG
>JAPPOR010001093.1 GCA_028817905.1 Myxococcales bacterium | reverse complement strand
GAGGACCGAGCGCCGGCAGCGAGCGGCTCACGCCCAGCGGACCCGTCCGCGGGGCGGTCGCTCTGCTGGGTCCTAGGTGAGGTGCTCGACTGCACTGACGAGCTGGGCTCCGGGCCCACGGACAACTGCTTGCCGGCCGCTACAAGCGTGGCTTCTGCCGCACGCATCGCGGCCCGGGTCTCGGCGACGGCATTCGAGGGACTCGTTATCCGAGCGGGCGCTCGCCACTCGTTCGGGCTCGCTTCTGGCGCAGCACCGCGCCGGCCGGGTTGGGTCGAAGCATGCCCGCGCGTCAGCGTCTGGGAATGCGACGTTGCAGAGCCTCGCGCCCCCTCAACAGGCGACGACGCAACCACAGCAGAACGCTGCCCCGGTTCCGTGCCAACGCGATAGGCCCACACCAGGGCAACGCCCAACACCACTGCAATCACCGCGAGCCGGCGCAAGCGGTGAGGCGGGGAACCTCCCCCACGCAAGGGGCTTGTCTGCCGTCGCATCCCCTTCGCCGAGCGCAACCCACCCTGTCCGGGCGTCGTATCGGCATGGATTTGCTGACTGACCAGGGCGCCCTGCTCCCCGTCCCCTGTCGCCCTGGCCAATCCCGCTGCGGGCGAAGCGCTCGCGCTGGGGGCACGCGGCCCGGACGCGAGTGGTTCTACGGGAGGGGACCGAGTCCGGACACGCTGGCGCGAAACCGCCAAGGTCCGATCGGTCGTCGCCATCTCACTCGTCACCCGCTCGCTCGTCCCCCGTGTATCCCTGGGGCGAGGACCCGCCCAATCGGCCGGGCGACGCGCGGTCGTTAGCCAGCGCCTCCAGTCAGGCAACCCGATCGGATCTGGCTCGAACGGCAGTTGGACTCCGCTGCGCACGGCCGCCACGGCCAACGCGTAGGCGAGCGCCCGGGCGTCACGGTAGCGACGCTTGGGATCCTTGATGAGGCAATTGTGGACGACGGCCGTGAGCTGCTTGGGAAGCTGAGGCGCGACCTCTTCCAGGTTCCGCGCCGGGCGGTTGACAATGTTGACCATGACCTCCATGGGCACGTCGCCCCGGAAAGGCAGCTCTGCGCCCAGGCATTGGAACAGGACCACCCCAAGCGCCCACACATCGGCCGCGGTGGTGGTCGAGTGACCCATCGCCTGCTCGGGAGACATATAGTGGGCCGTACCGAGAGCGATGCCGGTATCGGTGATCCGGGGATCTCCGTCCAATACCTTGGCGATTCCAAAATCGATCAGCTTGGGGGTGATCCGCCCAGCCGGGTTGTGGGCCAACATGATGTTGCCGGGCTTGATGTCACGATGAACGACGCCCGCATCGTGGGCGTACGCGACCAGTCCTACGACCGGCAGCAGCCACCGCAACGTGGTGGTGGGATCGAGGGGCGCCTCGCGCCGAAGCCGTTCGTCCAGGCTCTCTCCCTGGAGCCTGGGCATCACCAGGTACGGCGTGCCCCCATCGCACATCTCGAAATCCAACACCTCGACCGCGTTGGGGTGCTCGAAGGCAGCCAGCGCACGGGCCTCCCGGAACATGCGCGCCACATCCGCAGGTTGCGGATCGCGGTCAGGACGCAACAGCTTGACCACCAGGGGTCGCTGGGTCACCACGTGCTCGGCGGCGAACACGACACCCATTCCGCCTTCGGCCATAATCCTGGCAAGCCGATACTTGCCGCCAAGCGTAGTGCCCACACGTTCTTCTGGGGTCATCAGCGGCATGGCGAAGTTGGCACGGGAAGCGTGCTGTGTGCCTTTCAAGACGCACGGGCTTCCTGCACCAGGCGGCCCAGTAGCCAGGAAGCCAGGTAGCCCAACCTTATAGCCCGATCCCAGGGCAGGCAAGCTGGACCGCAGGCGTGCGCGGCCACCACCCGACACAGAGCAGGAGCCCATCGGTGCCCTGCCAAGATCGCTCGAGTCAGACCGGCAGTGCGCGACCAGCGAACAAGCGACCACCGCCTTCCCATCGTCCACAAGGAAGCCTCTCAACCATGTTGTATGCCCCTCAAAGCCTTGCACCACCTTCAAGAAACTGCGCTTTCTCCGGTCGTAGGGCGAACCCTACCCACCCAGGCAGCCGTCCCTCGCAGCGCTCCAAATAGCCCAATATGGGGATATTCTTGGGGTCTGAGATCGCGCCATTGACTCCGCTCGAGTCAGTTGCCGAGCCCGCATCCATCACCGGACAACCGCCCTCGCGCAAGTGCGCGACTCCGCGGCGCTTTCGCTTCAGGCCAAAGATAGCAAGTATTCCCCCCCTTCAGCGGATCCCCCACAAAGCCGGTCCCTTGCGTGGGGGCGCGTGCCCCGGTGATGGATGCGGGCTAG
>JAPPOR010000208.1 GCA_028817905.1 Myxococcales bacterium | reverse complement strand
TCCTCGCCGGGCCCCGTGGGCGGGCGGAAGACGTTTCCGCGGAAGACTAGGTGGCCGCGCGCGCTCAGGCGGCCGTCGCGTGGTCGCGATCGCCGGGCATGGGGATCGGTTCGCCCTTGAGGGCGGCGTAGGCCGCGTCGCGCATGTAGTCGTAGGGGCTGACGTCGACGAGCTTGCAGGTTTCGACGATGCTGTAGAAGAGCGCGGCCTGCTGATCGGTCCCCGGAATTGCGAGCCGATGACCGGCCTCACCTGGCGCTACGTCGTCGACCACGCAGAGAAGTGGGGCGTCAGGCCGATCAGCGTGGGCGGCAAGCGGGTCATCGTTGCAGAGCGTCTACTCGCCGCGCTCGAAGCCAAGGACTTGTCGACCTCGAGCCCGTCCGGAACGGGAGACGTTGACGAGCTCGACGGGATGCGCGAACGGCTGCGTGCGGCGGGGAAGGGAAGCTGATGGCCAACAAGGCTTCTGCACTCGATCGCGCAGGCGAAGCATCGTCCGCCCACCCGCGACATCTTCCCCTGGCGGCGGCCACGCGATTGTGACAGGAAGAATGACTCGCATGACAAGAGGATTCACCATCACGGGGAGGTAGTCGCAGCATGCCCCGCAAGCCCACCGGAGAAGTCTACTGGGTGCACGACGTGGCGCGCACTCGTATTCCCCTTCAGCCCGGCAAGCGCGCGGCGTTCGTGCTGCCAAGTTGCAGGACCGCGGACGCCGCAGCGGCGAGGTCGGCGCTCATGGCGGAAGTCGCGCTGCGGCTGCGTCCGACGCTCGCGACGCCCGCACAGGTCGAAGAGATGCTGACCATGCTCGGGAAGGCCTCGGAGCGGTCGCTCCCCAGCATGCTCGGGCTCGTCGATGAGCTCGCTGGCGGTACCCTCAGCCACATGAAGCCCATGGCGCCGACGTTCCGTGAAGTCGGCGAGAGGTGGACGGACGGTCTGCTGCACAAGCAGTACCCGGACCAGGTCAAGCTAAAGCGTTCTGCCGGCCACGACGTGGCTCGGCTGACACGCTATGTGTACCCGGTGATCGGCGACACGCCGATCGATCGCGTGACACTGGACCAGTGCGAAGCCGTGATGGCACGGCTGCCCGAGGCGCTCACGCCGGCGACAAGGCGCAATATCGGGCAGCTCATGACCAAGATCATGCGCATGGCGGTGTACCCGCTGCGGCTCATCCGAGAGAACCCCATCCCATCGGGCTTCCTGCCCACGGCCAAGAAGCCGCGCGCGCTCGCATACATCTACCCGGACGAGGAGCAGCGCTTGCTCGCGTGCACCGCGGTCCCCCTACCCTACCGCGTGCTGTGGGGCTTCTTGGCGCGCGAGGGCATGCGCAAGGGCGAAGCCATGTCGCTCACGTGGAGCGCGTTGGACCTCATCCGCGGCGCCGTCCGGCTCGACAAGAACAAGACCGACGATCCGCGCGCCTGGGCGCTTGATCCTGGCGTGACGGCCGCCCTCCGTGCGTTCAAGGCGCGCGACCGCGCAAGCGCCGGCCCGTCTTCCTCGACGACCAGGGCAAGCCGTTTACCGAGGCGGGCGCCGTCGGCCTGGCACCGATGCTTCGCAGGCACCTGCGCTCGATCGGCCTCCACAAGGAACGCCCGGAGCTCTTCGAGAGCACGGAAGAACGACAACAGATCCGCGTACACGACCTGCGTGGGACGTTCGTCACAGTGAGCCTTGCGACCGGCAAGAGCGAGTCCTGGATCGCCGATCGGACCGGGCACCGGAGCAGCACCATGATTGGTCGCTACAAGCGCATCGCCCGCACGTTCGATGAGCTCCGCATCGGAGCGCTGGCGTCCATGAATGAGGCTATCCCCGAACTGCGTTCGCCCATGGATCGCCCATCAGATGACGACGACGGAAAGGAAAAGCCCGATATCCTCAACGATATCGGGCTCTTGGCTTTGCGTCCCCACGGGGGTCAGACACATTCGGGAATGTCAGTGGTGGGTTCACTAAAATGGCGTCCCCAGGGGGAACACACACATTCGGGAACTCAGGAATCATTCAGGAAATCGGCCTGAGAGGACCGCCCGTCGTTCTCGTCGCTTGAGTGGGAGTTCGCCACCCACCGGCTACCGCTTCGACCGCTTCCGTTCCTTTCGCCGACGCTTCTTGTCCTTCTTCGCTTGGGCGAGCGCTTTCTTCGCCCGCCGTCGGTCCTGGACCTGCCTGGCTGCGGTGCCTTCGGCGTTATCGACCTGTCGCTTCGCCGCTTCGTAGGCGACATCTCTGTTCGCGTAGAAGTCCCATCCTAAGAAGGGCTCCTCGGCTGACATCATGAACTCGACCCACGACCAGAAGCAGCCG